>NZ_CP072392.1:4156895-4487496 GCF_017742835.1 Aquabacter sp. L1I39 | reverse complement strand
CCGGCCGCTCCCGCATCCCTCCACCTCGCCATCGGCGGGGATGTTGGTGCTGGAGGCGTGAGAGGGGCGCGCATGCTGGTAGCGTCGCGCCTTTGCCCCCTCCCCTGCCCTCCCCCGCTTTGCGGGAGAGGGGGCCGGTCACGCCTGGGGAGAGGTCGAGAGGGCAGGCACCCATGACGGGCAAAACACCGCCTCGACCGGGCCCGCCAAAGTCCCCTCCCCCGCGAAGCGGGGGAGGGTTAGGGAGGGGGCAAGGAGCCGGGGGAGGGTTCGGGAGGGGCCCAAGGAGGGCCCAACCAAGGAGAAAAGCCGGATGTCAGCTCTTCTTCACCAGCGTGCAGGTGGACTCTGCCAGCGGCTTGAAGGCCTCGTCGCCGGGAATGGTGCGCAGGATCTTCATCAGGTCCCACTCATTCTTCGAATCCGCCGGCGCCTTGGCCTCCGCCAGATACATGTCATGCACCATGCGGCCATCCGCGCGGATGACGCCGTTCTTGGCGAAGAAGTCGTTGACCGGATTGGCCTTCATCCATTCGGAGACCTTCGCCGCATCTTCCGAACCCACCGCCTTCACGGCATTCAGATAATGCATGGTGGCCGAATAGGCGCCCGCCTGCACCATGGAGGGCTGGGCGTTGTTGCGGGCATAATACGTCTTGGAGAAGGCGCGGCTCTCCGCGTCGCGATCCCAATAGAAGCCGGTGGTGAACTTGAGGCCCTGCGCCACCTTCAGGCCCAGCGCCTTCACATCGGTGATGAAGACCAGCATGGCGGCCAGATTCTGTCCCGCCTGGGTGATGCCGAACTCGCTCGCCTGCTTCACCGAATTCACAAAGTCGCCGCCCGCATTGGCAAGGCCAATCACCTGCGCCTTGGAGGACTGGGCCTGGAGCAGGAAGGAGGAGAAGTCGGTGGTGGACAGAGGCGCGCGGGCATTGCCCAGCACCTTGCCGCCGCCCGCCAGCACCACGCGGCTGGTGTCCGCCTCCAGCGCATGGCCGAAGGCATAGTCAGCGGTGATGAAGAACCAGGTCTTGCCGCCCTCCTTCACGATGGCCGAGCCGGTGCCGGTGGCCAGCGCATAGGTGTCGTACACATAATGGATGCCATAGGGCATGCAGCCGGCATTGGTCAGCGCCGTGGTGGCGGAGCCCGCGCCGATGATGACGCGCTTCTTCTCGTCACCCAGGCGGAACAGCGCCAGCGCCGAGGCGCTGTCGGTGGATTCGATCACCATGTCGACGCCGTCATTGTCGAACCAGCGCCGGGCGACGCCCGAGGTCACGTCCACCTTGTTCTGGTAGTCGGCGGACAGGACCTCGATGGGCTTGCCGTTCACCTTGCCGCCGAAATCCTCCACCGCCATCTGCACGGCCGAGACCATGCCCGGACCGCCATGGCGGGAATAGACGCCGGTCATGTCGACGATGGCGCCGATCACCACCTTGCCGTCTGTGGCGTTCTGCGCGGCGGCCGGCAGGCTTCCAAGCGCGAGCGCGCAGGCGGCGGCGCCCACGTGTCGCAAAAGATTCCGGCGCAGAAGATGTGTGCGAAACGTCACGGCTTTCCTCCTTGGGTTCCACCCTTGTTGTCGTGCGCACCCCGGCACAAGCAGGTGCGGCGGGGTCGCAACGGGTGGCTCTGGTTCAGCAACCGGCGTGCCAAATATAAGTCATTGGAAAATATGGAAATTGAATGTCCTTCGCGCGGACACGTGTCCGCCTTGAGGTCAGTTCCGCGCAGCCCAGTGTCTTCGCCGCGGACGACGCGCTGTCACGGTAAACAATCGGTTTCGCGCCCGGGAACCACGGCCATACCGCCGCGTTGTGGAGGGCAGACGGCGTGCGCGGCACGCCACCTGACAGGACCGGGACGAACGATCGTCCGGTACCGGCAAAGGGATCGGAAAGGGAACTCAGATGGGCTCGTATTCCAAGATCACGCCTGCCACCACCACCGCTCCGGTTCGCATCGTTCTGGGCGCCCGCGAATGCGAGGTGCGCTCCGTGAAGGAAGCCCGCGCCTTCTTCGAGGCCGAGCATGCGGACGAGTTCGCCGACTTCCTGCTCGCCGACCTCGGCGACGATGCCTCTTCGCTGGTGGCCCTGCGCGCCAAGCTCAACATGATGCGCGCCGCCCTCTGAGGGCCGCGCCTTATTCCTTCAGGGCAGCCAGAAGGCCGACTGCGGCCACGTCCAGCCAGCCCACGATCATCAGCACCCCGCCAAATGGCGCGGAACCGCCCAACAGTTTGACGTCCATCAAGGCTCGCGCCGCCAGGTCGCCCGAGAATAAAATCGTGCCGAGCGCGATGGCGAGCCCGCCCACCAGAAGCGTTGCCCGACCTCGCCCGAGGCGCGCGCACGTGGCGATGATCCCCATCAGCGCCGCGGCGTGGAACAACAGGAATTGCGCCGCCGTCATGAGCGATGCGCCCCCGGTGACGTGGGCGGACATGGCCGCGAGGGCGACGCCGCTGGCGCCGAACAGGCCGGCGAGGGCGATGACGAGGCGTGTCCAGGGCGACATGATCCCCTCTCCAGCGGTTCGGCCCGAATGGGCGCTGCCGCCTCATAGCGCAGTCGTCCGTCGCTTCCCAGCCAGGGGCGCGCCGGGCGGCTGCGTCATGTGCGCCGCAGGTGGCCGGGGCTTGAGGCGACGCACAGGGACTTCGCCCAAAGTCTGCCCCTCCCCCGCCTTGTGGCATCCGGGGCTGCTCCCCATAATCCAGCCAAGTTCGCGCAGCCCCCAAGGCTGCGCCCCGGAGCCGGGGCCAAAGCCCCGCCGCGCTCCGGCGAAAGGGAGAGATGGCCCCGCTGTCACATGACGGCCGCGAAGCCGTCGCTAAACACGAAGCGCTTGCAGCGCGCTGCAAGGGGGAGACGAAGCCGATGTCCGAGAAGATCTATGAGGTTCCCGCCAATTGGAGCGAGCGCTCCTATGTGGACCATGATGAATACAAGGCGCTCTACAATCTGTCCGTCACGCAGCCCGAGCAGTTCTGGGGCGAGCACGGCAAGCGCATCCATTGGTTCGAGCCCTATACCAAGGTGAAGAACACGTCCTTCACCCCCGGCAGCGTCTCCATCAAGTGGTTCGAGGACGGCGTCACCAACGTCGCCTATAATTGCGTCGACCGGCATTTGCCCCACCGCGCGGACCAGGTGGCCATCATCTGGGAGGGGGACGACCCGTCCGAGAGCCGCAAGATCACCTATCAGGAACTGCACGACGAGGTGAATCGCTTCGCCAACGTGCTGCGCAACCGCGACGTCCAGAAGGGCGACCGGGTCACCATCTATCTGCCCATGATCCCCGAGGCCGCCTTCGCCATGCTCGCCTGCGCGCGGCTCGGCGCCATCCATTCGGTGGTGTTCGGCGGCTTCTCGCCCGACAGCCTGGCCGGCCGCATCGCCGATTGCGGCTCCAAATGCGTCATCACCGCCGATGAGGGCCTGCGCGGCGGCCGAAAGGTGCCGCTGAAGGCCAATGTGGACGCGGCCATCGCCCATGTGGACGGCGGGGTCGACCATGTGATCGTGGTGCGCCGCACCGGCGGCAAGGTGAACATGGAGCCGGGCCGCGACGTCTGGTACCACGAGGCGGCAGACCTCGTGACCACCGATTGTCCGGCCGAGCCCATGAACGCGGAAGACCCGCTGTTCATCCTCTATACGTCCGGCTCCACCGGCAAGCCGAAGGGTGTGCTGCACACCACCGGCGGCTATCTCGTCTATGCCTCCATGACCCACCATTACGTCTTCGATTATCACGAGGGCGACGTCTATTGGTGCACGGCGGACGTAGGCTGGGTGACCGGCCACTCCTACATCCTCTATGGCCCGCTCGCCAACGGCGCGACCACGCTGATGTTCGAGGGCATTCCCAACTATCCGTCCGTCTCCCGCTTCTGGGAGGTGATCGACAAGCACCAGGTGAACATCTTCTACACCGCGCCCACCGCCATCCGCTCGCTGATGCAGGCGGGCGAGGAGCCGGTGAAGAAGACGTCCCGCGCCTCCCTGCGCCTGCTCGGCTCGGTGGGCGAGCCCATCAATCCGGAAGCCTGGGAATGGTATCACCGCGTGGTGGGCGAGGGCCGCTGCCCCATCGTCGACACCTGGTGGCAGACCGAGACCGGCGGCATCCTCATCAGCCCGCTGCCTGGCGCCACGGCGCTGAAGCCCGGCTCGGCCACCTTGCCCTTCTTCGGCGTGAAGCCGGAAGTGGTGGATGCGGCCGGCGTGGTGCTGGAAGGGGCCACCGAAGGCAATCTCGTCATCGCCGACAGCTGGCCGGGCCAGATGCGCACGGTCTATGGCGACCATGAGCGCTTCGAGCAGACCTATTTCTCGGCCTATCCGGGCAAATATTTCACCGGCGACGGCTGCCGGCGCGATGCGGATGGCTATTACTGGATCACCGGCCGCGTGGACGATGTCATCAACGTCTCCGGCCACCGCATGGGCACCGCCGAGGTGGAAAGCGCCCTGGTCGCCCACCCGAAGGTCTCCGAGGCAGCGGTCGTCGGCTTCCCGCACGACATCAAGGGTCAGGGCATTTATGCCTATGTGACCTTGATGGCCGGCGAGCAGCCCACCGAGGAATTGCGCAAGGAACTGGTCGCCTGGGTGCGCAAGGAGATCGGCCCCATCGCCTCTCCCGACCTCATCCAGTTCGCCCCCGGCCTGCCCAAGACGCGCTCCGGCAAGATCATGCGCCGCATCCTGCGCAAGATCGCTGAGGACCAGTTCGAGAATCTGGGCGACACCTCCACACTGGCCGATCCCGGTGTGGTGGAAGACCTCGTCCACAACCGCCAGAACAAGCGCACCGCCGCCTGATGGGAAAATCCCCTGGCGCCGGCTTCGGCTGGCGCCAGGGGATTAAGATGGACACGCGGGCGAAGAGGGAAGTGCCTCAGTGAACTTGGCGGCCCTCTGGCACGGAAAGGCGGGCGGAAGAGAAGCGGAGTGTAGCGCCTTCAAATGGCATCCACACCCACGAGAAGATCTTGCAAGGATGAGGCGACCGGGAAGCCGTAGCCTTCTTCGGTCTCATAGGCGCGAAGCCTTCCTTCGCGGTGATATGTCGTCGAGTAGATTTCGGCACCGACCATCTTCAAAGCCGACATGAGCGCCTGAAGGGCGTCGAAGCCGAAGCCCTCGCTCTTTACGGGCCCGTCCGGCCAGTCGATCTCGTAGCGGCACGACCAAGCCGTGCCGACAGGAACCTGGAGCTGCACCGGCTGAAAAACGCGGATGTCGAACGCCCGCTCGCCCTTGCGGGTCTTCAGATAGAGGTGATGCGTCAGCACCAACATGATGGGACCTCCTGGGTCGAGGCGGGGCAGCCCCACCTGAGTAGATCGCCCGCAGGACAATCCTACCGCGATCCTGGACGAGACCAAGTTCCTTCCCGCCGAGCAGGGATGTCACCGAGGGTGACCGATGCCGCCCGGCTCGCCTCCTCCTTGACCTCCGTCATATAAGATATTATTCTTATTTTGATTGATGGCAGGGAACATTTTGCTAGGCGGAGGAGCGCGTGCCGGTTCCACAGAATGCAGACCACCATGGCGCCCCCCGCCCGGTGCGAGAGATAGGCGTCCCAGCCTCCCTCCAGGGCTCATCCGAGGCGCTTGGGCTTGACCGGAAATCGATGGGCCGAGCCAGCGGCCCATTGGCAATCCAGAATTCACGCATATTCTTCGTCAATTATACCTCAGCCACGCGGAGTGCGGGAAATAGGGTTTCGCTCCATCAAGGCCCATGCTAATTTGCCGTGAAATGCGCCAAATCGCATAAACGGGATGTAAATGGAGAGCCCATGCTGAACCGCCGCACGTTTCTCGCGCTCACCGCCGCCTCGGCGGCGATGCCGCGCCTGGCCTTTGCGCAGCAGGGGCCGAACTCCATCCTCAATGTCTCCTACGACATCGCCCGCGAACTCTACACCTCCATCAATGAGGGCTTCGTCCCGGCCTGGAAGCAGAAGACCGGGCAGCAGATCACCGTGAACCAGAGCCATGCCGGCTCCTCCCGCCAGGCCCGCGCCATCATTGAAGGGCTGGAAGGCGACGTGGTGACCTTCAACCAGGAACTGGACATCCAGGTGCTGGCCAAGGCCGGCTTCGTAGCGAAGGACTGGAAGCAGAAGTTCCCCAACAACGCCTCGCCTTATTATTCCTTCCCCGCCTTCCTGGTGCGGGCCGGAAACCCCAAAGGCATCAAGGATTGGAACGATCTGGTGCGGGATGACGTGAAGGTCATCTTCCCCAACCCCAAGACCTCCGGCAATGCGCGCTACACCTATCTGGCCGCCTATGCCTATGCGCTGGAGCAGAACAAGGGCGACGTGGCCAAGGCCGACGCCTTTGTAAAGAAGCTGCTCTCCAACGTGCCGGTGTTCGACACCGGCGGTCGCGCCGCCACCACCACCTTCGTGGAGCGGGAGACCGGCGACGTGCTGGTGACCTTCGAGGCCGAGACCCGGGTGATCCAGGACCTCTACAAGGACAAGAAGCTCCAGACCGTGGTGCCTTCGGTCTCCATCCAGGGCGACTTCCCCGTGGCGATCGTGGACAAAGTGGTGGACAAGCGCGGCTCGCGGGCAGTCGCCACCGCCTATCTGGAATTCCTGTATTCGGCGGAAGGCCAGACCATCCTCGCCAAGGGCTATAATCGCGTGGTGGACCCCAAGGTGGCGGCCGCGTTCAAGGACCAGTTCCCGCCCATCCGCCTGCTCACCGTGGATGCGGTGTTCGGCGGCTGGGAAAAGGTTCAGGCCGAGCAATTCGCCTCCGGCGGCAAGCTGGACCAGCTCTTCACCGGGCGCTGAGCCCGCCAGGCGGCGGACACGCCCGACCGGCAGAGACGTGAGAGGAAGGGGTGGCCAGGGGGCCACCCCTTTGCTTTGCGCCCTCGCCCGGCGCGCGAACAGCCCCCAAAACGCGACGGAGCCCCGGCCCTTGCGGACCGAGGCTCCATCTTCCCCTCTTTTTATCTTAAAGCCGGAGGTCCGGCGAACCTTGGAGGCGGCCGACCCGACGGGTCGGCGCCAAAGGAAAGGCGGAGCCGGAAAGCCCCGCCCGTCCCATCAGCTGTGATAGGCGCGCTCGCCGTGCTCGGTGATGTCGAGACCCTCGCGCTCCTTCTCCACCGACACGCGCAGCCCGACGACTGCGTTCACGATGAAGAAGATGATGGCGGAGCCGACGCCCGACCACACCAGGGTCACCAGCACGCCCTTGATCTGGGCGATGACCTGGGTGGCCATGTTGTAATCGGCAACCGCGCCGGTGGTGTAGTCGTAGATGCCGGTGCCGCCGAGGGCCGGGCTGACCACGATGCCGGTGGCAATGGCGCCGAAGATGCCGCCGACGCCGTGCACGCCGAACACGTCGAGCGAGTCATCGTAGCCGAAGGCGTTCTTCACGGTGGTGCAGAAGAAGAAGCACACCACGCCGACCACGAGGCCGGAGACCAACGCACCCATGATGCCCGCAAAGCCCGCCATGGGGGTCACGGCCACAAGGCCGGCCACCGCGCCGGAGACGACGCCCAGCATGGAGGGCTTACCCTTGGCCAGCCATTCCACGACCATCCAGGAGAGGGCGGCGGCGCAGGTGGCGATGAAGGTGTTCATCATGGCCAGGGCGGTCAGGCCGTTGGCTTCCAGGTTGGAGCCGGCATTGAAGCCGAACCAGCCAACCCACAGCAGGCCGGCGCCGACCAGGGTGAGGGTCAGGGAGTGGGGCGAGAGGGCTTCCTTGCCGTAGCCAGTGCGCTTGCCGATGATGATGCATCCCACGAGAGCGGCAATACCGGCATTGATGTGCACCACGGTGCCGCCAGCGAAGTCGATGGCGCCGAGCTTGTAGAGGTAGCCGGCATCGGCGAGAACCGCGTCGAGGGCCTCCTGAGCGGCGGTCTTGGCAGCGCCGTCAGCGGCAGCGGCGACGGCCTTGGCAGCGGCATCCACCGCGTCCGGGCCGGCCCAATACCACACCATGTGGGCCATGGGGAAATAGATGAACGTGACCCAGAGCGGCACGAACAGCACGATGGCCGAGAACTTCACGCGCTCCGCGAAGGCGCCGAAGATCAGGGCCGGAGTGATCATGGCGAAGGTCATCTGGAAGGCCACGAACACCAGCTCGGGAATGGCAACGCCCACCGAGAAGGTGCCGCCGGCGGACTCGGTGGTCACGCCGCTGAGGAAGGCCTTGGAGAAGCCGCCGATGAAGTCCGAGCCGCCAGTGAAGGCCAGCGAGTAGCCGTACAGAACCCAGATGATGCCGACGATGCAGACGGAATAGAAAACCTGCATCAGAACCGAGAGCATGTTCTTGGCGCGCACGAGGCCGCCATAGAACAGGGCCAAGCCGGGGACCGACATCATCAGCACCAGCAAAGCGGACACCAGCATCCAGGTGGTGTCGCCCTTGTTGATGACGGGAGCGGCCGCGGCGGCGGGAGCGGCATCGGCACCGGGCGTCGCGGTCTGCGCCAGCACCGGCAGGGCGATGGCCGCTGCGGTCAGGAGGGTTGGCAGTCCCACACGGGACCAGGTCTTGAGCGACATGGAAAAGGGCTCCGTGAAATGAGGAAGGTCAGAGCGCGTCGGCGTCGGTCTCGCCGGTGCGGATGCGCACGGCGTGATCGATCTGGAAGACAAAGATCTTTCCGTCGCCGATCTGGCCGGTCTTGGCCGCAGCGGAGATCGCTTCCACGACCTTGGCCACCTGATCGGAGGACACAGCCACCTCGATCTTCAGCTTCGGCAGGAAGCTGACGGCATATTCCGCGCCGCGATAGATCTCGGTGTGGCCCTTCTGCCGGCCGTATCCCTTCACCTCGGTCACGGTCAGGCCGTGAACGCCGATACCGGTGAGGGCGTCACGCACCTCCTCCAGCTTGAATGGCTTGATAATCGCCATGACGATCTTCATGGATCGGTCCCTGTCCCCGTGATGCCCACCCGCCAGAAAGCGGCCAAAGGCGTTTTCTTCCCGGCTGTGCCATGCGGGACGGGGAAAAAATCCGCGCACGGCGACCTAGCCTGCCCACACCTGAATCAAGGAACGTGCCAGTCTCGCAGAGTCAGGGCGGAGGCGTGCTTATTTTCTCGCCAGAAGAACTGCCGCGACGGCATCGCCCCCGCGTTGCCCAAATCTTGGCCTAAAAATTAGGCGTTCCGCTCAAGAAAGTGACACCACATTTCGCTATTGCGAAATCCGGCGCATCAATCCTTCCTGCGCCGCAGAAGCGACGAGCACGCCGTCCCGCGTATAAAGCTCGCCCCGACAGAAGCCTCGGGCGCCGAAAGCAGCGGGGCTCTCCTGGACATAGAGGAGCCACTCATCGGCGCGGAAGGGCCGGTGGAACCACAGGGCATGGTCCAGGCTTGCCACCTGGAGATCCCTGTCGAACACGCTACGGCCATGGGGCAGCAAAGCCGCCTGGAGCAGCGAGAGGTCGGACGCATAAGCGAGCACCGCCTGATGCAAGGGCAATCCTTCGGGCAGCGGACCGCGGGTGCGGATCCACAGGCTCGGGCGGGCCGCATCTCCCGCATTGCCGCTATAGGGCGCGTCGAACCCGGTGGGCTTCACCTCCAGCGGGCGCAGGGCCATCCAGTCACGCTTTGAGGCATGAGGGAAGCGGGCCACCAGCTTCTCGCGCCAGACATCGTCGGAGGGCAGATCCTCGGGCATGGGCACGTCGGGCATGCGACCCTGATGCATCAGGCCGCCTTCCGCCACCTGGAAGGAGACCGACATGGAGAAGATGGCCCGGCCTCGCTGGATGGCGACCACGCGACGGGTCGTGAAGCTGCGCCCGTCGCGAATGCGGTCCACCTCGAACACGATGGGGACCGTCGGGTCGCCCGCGAGGAGAAAATAGGCGTGGAGGGAATGGGCGATGCGGTCGGGCTCGACGGTGCGCTGGGCAGCGATCAAGGATTGTGCAATCACCTGTCCGCCGAAGATCCGCCCGCCGGTCGGACTGACGCTGCGACCTCGGAACAGGTTGATCTCCAGAGGCTCGAGGTCAAGGATACCCAGCAGGGCATCAACGTCTTTGGAGGGGGACGCGGGATCGGTGGCGGGCTGGTCCATGAGATCGCTCGGTAAACGCGGGTCCGAAAAAGTCCGGAGCGTCGCGTGGGTTCGGTTCGGGGTGCAACGAGCCATTCCGGACCGCGCGCGTCAAGGTGAACGGCACGCGGGCGCGGGTCGTATATGGGTGAAGGGGTGGCGCCACGCGCCCTCCGATCGAAGTGAGCGAGGTCTGGTCATGGAAGCGATGCAGTCGGGCATTCAGGGCGAAAGCGGACGGAACACCCTTCCCGCCCGCGCGGACATCGTGATCGCCGGTGCGGGCCTGGCCGGACTGAGCCTTGCCCTCGCCTTGCGCGACGGCCTCGGCCGGGAGGCAGAAATCGCCGTCCTTGATCCCGGCCTCAACCGCTCCTTCGCCGGCGACATGCGGGCCTCCGCCATCGCGGCAGGCGCCCGCCGACTGCTCGGTGTCATTGGCGCCTGGCAACGTGTGTCGGACGCGGCCGAACCCATCCGCTCCATGGTGGTGACGGACAGCCGCACCCGCGACGTCGCCCGGCCGGTCTTCCTGACCTTCGATGGCGACGTGGAACCGGGCGAGCCCTTCGCCCACATGATCTCCAATGCCGTGCTCCAGCAGGGCCTCGCCGATCTCGCGCAGGAGGCGGGCATCCATCTGGTGGCCGAGCCCGTGGCGACCTTTGCGACCGATCGGTCAGGCGTAGCGGTGACAAGCGGCTCAGGCGCCACGGTTCGTGCCCAGTTGCTGGTCGCCTGTGATGGCGCGAAGTCGCGTCTGCGCTCCATGGCCGGCATCCAGAACGTGGCCTGGACCTATGACCAGTCCGCCATCACCTTCACCATCGAGCATGAGCGCCCTCACGAGGGCCGCGCGGAGGAGCATTTCCTGCCGCCCGGGCCGTTCGCGGTGCTGCCCATGCGGGGCAACCGGGCGTCCATCGTCTGGACCGAGTGCACCGAGGATGCCAAGCGCATCGCCGCTCTGCCCGACTTCCTGTTCCAGGAGGAACTGGAGCAGCGCATCGGCCATAGCCTTGGGGCGGTGCGGCCGATCTCGAAGCCCGGCGTCTATCCGCTGGGCTTTGCCATGGCCCGCAGCTTCATCGGCGAACGGCTCGCTCTGGTGGGGGATGCGGCCCACCTCATCCATCCCATTGCCGGCCAGGGGCTGAACATGGGCCTGCGGGACGTGGCAGCCCTCGCCGAGGCCATCACCGATGCGGCCCGCACCGGGCTCGACTTCGCCTCGCCCACGGTGCTGGAGCGCTACCAGCGCTGGCGGCGCTTCGACACCCTCGCCATGGGGGTGGCGACGGACGGGCTCAATCGGCTCTTCTCCAACCGATCCGACGCGCTGCGCCTGGTGCGCGACATGGGCCTGGGGCTGGTCGACCGGATGCCGCGCCTCAAGGGCCTGTTCATCCGCGATGCGGCAGGGCTCACCGGCTCGGTGCCGAAGCTGCTGCGGGGCGAGGCGCTCTGAGGGCGCGCCCTCAGCGGACGCCCATCTCGGCCAGTTTCTTGTAGAGGTAGGAGCGGGAGATGCCGAGTTCCTCGGCCACCCGCTTCTTGTTGCCCTTGTGCTTCTGGAGCGCCTCCCGGATCAGCGCCAGTTCCACATTCCCCACCGTCTCGCGGATGGTGGTAGCACCGGATGCGGGAACGGAGAGAGGCGCAGGCTCCATCTCCTCGCCTTCCAGATGGCGGAAGCTGGAGAGGGTCAGTTCCGGCCCGTCCGCAAAGATCATAGCCCGCTGCACCTCGTGGTGGAGCTGGCGCACATTGCCGGGCCAGGCGAGGCCCTGGAGCATCTCCAGCGCCTTGGGGTGCACCCGCCGGACATTCGAACCGATGCGTTGCCCCACCCGCTGCACGAAGTGCCGCACCAGAAGCGGGATGTCGCCGGCCCGCTCGCGCAGCGGAGGCACCTGGAGCGTCACGCCATTGATGCGGAAATAGAGGTCGGCGCGGAACGCCTCCTCGGCGATCATGCGCCGCAGATCGCGGTTGGTGGCGCTGATAAGCCGGAAATTGGTGCTGCGGGAGCGGTTGCTGCCCACCCGCTCGAAGATGCCATTCTCGATCACCCGCAGGAGCTTGACCTGCGTCTCCATGGGCATGTCACCGATCTCGTCCAGAAACAGGCTGGAGCGGTCCGCCATCTCGAACTTGCCGATGCGCCCCTCGCGCCGGGCGCCGGTGAAGGCGCCCGCCTCATAGCCGAACAGCTCGCTCTCCACGAGCGTGGCGGGCAGCGCGCCGGAATTGACCAGGACCATGGGCCGTTCCACCCGGCGGCTCAGATTATGGATGGCATGGGCCACCAATTCCTTGCCCGAGCCGCTTTCACCGGAGACGAAGACGGGCACGTCGAGGGGCGCCACCTTGCGGATGTCGTCCTTGAGGCGGCGGATGGCCTCGCTTTCGCCGACGATCTCGTCGAGGCCGAAGGCGCGGTGGCGCAGGCCGGCCAGTTCCTTCTTGTAATAGTCCACCTCGGCGCGCAGGGAAGAAATCTGCCGGGAGAGCTCGTGCACCTCCTCGGGGGCCTTGAACATGACCCGGCCGATAGCCCCCACCAGCTTGCCATCCCGCTGGATGGGCACGCGGTTCACCACGCGGGTGACGTTCTGCATCTCCTGCACCTGCCCGATCTCCGCCGAGCCGGTGCGGGCAACCACATGGAGGCGGGTGTTCTGGATCACATCCTGCACCGGCCGGCCCAGCGCATCGCCACGAGCAAAGCCGAAGAAGCGCTCATGGACGGGGCTGAGATAGCGCAGCACCGCGTCCCGATCGACCACCGTGATGCCCTCAAAAGGATTGGTGAGGAAGTGGTTGAGAATGTCGAAGGCGATATCGACGGAGAGGACGAAATCCACCAGGGCCGAGCTTGCGCTGTCCTCATGGACGAGCACGGCGGTGCCGCCATCGGTGGGAGCCTGGATGACCACATGGGAGGTGCCGCCAAAAGCGAAGGCCGAGACGCGCTTGTTGGCTCCCACCTTCTGGACATGGCCGCGCACCGCCTCGGCAAGGCCACTTGCGTGCGCGGTGGGAGAGGCGAAGGCAAGGCGGCCCGTGTCGTCAAGGAAGACAATATCAAGAGCCGTCGCCATCCCGCGCCTCGCATGTTCTGATTGGAGACACCCCTAGCCCGCAAGTGTCCCCACCGCAAACACATTTCCTGATCGCCACTCCAGCTCGGGACGCAAAATTCAGCATTTCCAACGTGTTCCGCAGTCTGGCACAGGGCTTGCGGTAATCGTCGCACCAACGGGTGCCGATGATGAACATTGCCCATTTGCCACATCTCTCCTCCCCCAGCGCGAGCCTGCCCGAGGCGCGCGCGGCGGAGGCGTTCCGCATTCTCGACCATGTGACGGTGGTGGACCTCACCTCCTCCATCGCCGGTCCCTATGCCACCATGCTGCTGTCCGATTTCGGTGCCCGCGTCATCAAGGTGGAGCGCCCAGCGGGCGACGATTCCCGCCAGTGGGGCCCGCCCTTCCTGGACGGGGAATCGCTTTGGTACCTGTCGGTCAACCGCAACAAGAAGAGCGTGGCTTTGGACTATGGCACGCCTGCGGGACGGGCGGTGCTGGAGGGCCTGCTCGACAAGGCCGACGTGGTGGTCACCAATCTGCTGGGCAAGACCCAGGCAAAACTCGGGCTTGATGCCTCCACGCTGCGGGAAAGCCGTCCCAGGCTTATCCATGTCTCGCTGACCGGCTTCGGCCTCGACGGCCCCAATGCCGCCCTGCCCTGCTACGACCTCATCGCGGAAGGCTATAGCGGCGTGATGGATCTCACCGGCCCGCCGGACGCAGAGCCGCAGAAGGTGGGCGCGCCGGCCGCCGACATGCTGGCGGGGGCGGATGCGGCGCTCGCCGTGCTCGCGGCGCTCCACAAGCGCGCCGCCACCGGCCAAGGGTGCGCCCTCGATATCAGCCTGACGCAGAGCATGATCCGCTTCATGTCGCCGCGCATCGTGCCCTATCTCGGCTCAGGCGAATTGCCGCGCCGCACCGGCGGCAAGGACAGCGTCATCGCCATCTACCAGACCTTCGAGACCGCCGACCTGCCCCTGACGCTGGGCCTCGGCAATGACGGCATCTGGAAGCGCTTCTGGGAGGCGGTGGGCGACCCGGCCGGCGCGGAAGGCGCGCATGTGGCCACCAATGCGGACCGCCGTATCCATCGGGATGAAATCGTCGCCCGCATCTCGGCCGTGCTGCGCACCCGGCCGCGGGCGGAATGGCTGGAGCTGTTCGCCCGGGCCAAAGTGCCGGCCGGCCCCATCTACCGGCTCGACGAGGTGGTGGAAGACCCCCATTTCCGCGCCCGCTCGGCTTTCTACCGCATCCCCCGCGAGGGAGAGGACCTGCCGCAGGTGGCGCTGGGCATCCATATGGACGGGGAGGCGGCTGGCTGCTTCTCGCCGCCGCCGCGCCTTGGCGAGCACAATGAGGAGGTGCTGCGCACGCTCCTCGGGTATGACGATCAGGCAATCGACGCCCTGCGCGCGTCGGGCGCCATCTGAGCGCACCCAAGGCTGAGCGCACAGATCGAACGAACAGAACGCACCGGAAGGAAAGCCCCTCTCATGTCCTACGAGACCATCCTTTATTCCGAAGACGGCCCGGTCGGCACGCTCACCCTGAACCGTCCCCAGGACGGCAACATGTTCAACGCCACCATGTGCCGGGAAGTGCGCGACTGCATCGAGCAGGTGCGCAATGAGACGCGCACCCGCGTCCTGGTGCTCACCGGCGCGGGCGACAAATTCTTCTGCACCGGCGGCCGCAAGGACGGGCTGGAAAAGACCCAGCTCTATGCCGGCGTGCTTCCCACGCTGGAGATGTATGACGCCATCGAGCGGCTGCAGAAGCCGGTGCTCGCCTCCATCAATGGCTTCGCGGTGGGCGGCGGCAATGTGCTGCAGATGACCTGCGACCTCGCCATCGCCAAGGAAAGCGCCATCTTCCGGCAGGTGGGTCCCATGGTCGGCTCCTTCGACGCGGGCTATGGCACCTGGTTCCTGGAAGACCTGGTCGGCAAGAGGCGCGCCAAGGAGATCTGGTATCTCAACGAGAAGCTGACCGCCCAGCAGGCCCTTTCCTATGGCCTCATCAACAAGGTGGTGCCGGACGACAAGCTGGCCGAAGCCACCCGGGAGATGGCGCTGCACCTGGCGGACCGGGGCGCGTTTGCCCTCGCCTCGCTGAAGACCGCCTTCTCGGCCCGTCACTCCGGCGTGGGCGGCTTGGCCCGCATGGCGCACGACCTGCTGCTGCGCGGCTATCTGGACACCGAGGAATCCCACGAGCTGGCGGCCTCCTTCGCCGAGCGCCGCAAGCCGGACACCTCCAAGTTCGGCAAGTGAGCCGGCCATGATGCCCCGCTCCACCGATGGGAAGGAGCCGCCGCTTATGCCGCGGCTCCTGACCCTGCACGACCCGGCCTCCGCGCGCTTCCACTACGCCACTGGCCAATGGCGCGACGAGACGCTCTATGGCTGCGCGATTGCCCATGCGGCGACGCGCGGCGATGCCTTCGCCCTTCGGGACGCCACGCGCCGCCTCACCTGGCGCATGCTGGTGGATTGGGCGGACGCAGTGGCGGGCGATCTGGAGGCTACGGGTCTGCGGCCCGGCGACCGTGTGGGCGTCTGGCTGCCCAATCGGGTGGAGGCGACGGTCGCCTTCCTTGCCTGTTCGCGCAACGGCTATGTGTGCACGCCCTCGCTGCACCAGAACCATACGGTGGGGGAGATCACGACCCTGCTGGAGCGCTGCTCCGCCGCCGCGCTCCTCGCCCAGCCGGGCTATGGGGCCGACGGGGACCGGGCCGACATCTTCGCCGCGGCCCGCGCCCTTCCCGCCATGCGGCGCCTCTATGCCCTTGGTGCCGAAGGCATCCCCATGCCTGACGGCGCGGCCGCCCTGCCGGGACCGGACGGCGCGAAGCCTTTATCCCCGCCTCAGGCCAACCCGGACAAGGTGGTCTATCTCGCCTTCACCTCCGGCACCACCGGCCAGCCCAAGGGGGTGATGCACTCGGACAATACTCTGCTGGCCAATGGCCGGGCGCTGGCGGGCGACTGGGGGCTGGGGCCGGAAGGGGTGATCTATTCGCTAAGCCCCCAGAGCCACCATATCGGCACGGTGGCGCTGGAGCAGATGCTGGCCGCCGGCGCGGAACTGGTGGTCAATGACGTCCCGAAGGGAACGAGCCCCCTCGACCGCATCATCGAGACCGGCGCCACCTATGTGATGGGCGTGCCCACGCATGCCATCGACATTCTGGGCGAAGCGCAGCGGCGGGGGCTGACCCGGCTCGGCGCGGTCACCACCTTCTACATGGCGGGCGCCGCCATTCCCATGGAGGTGGCGCGGCGGTTCCTGGCCCATGGGGTCACGCCGCAGAACATTTACGGCATGACCGAGAACGGCTCGCACCAATACACCCTGCCGGACGATGACGTGGAGACCATGGTGCGCACCTGCGGCAAGGCGTGCGCCGCCTATGAAGTGAAGATCTGGCGTCCCGAGGCGCCGGACGAAGAGGCCGCCCCCGGCGAGGTGGGTGAGATTGGCGGGCGGGGCGCCTGCCTGATGCTCGGCTATTTCGGCAACCAGGCCGCCACCGAAAAATCCTTCAACGCTCACGGCTGGTTCATGAGCGGCGATCTGGGGCGGCTCGACGCAAAGGGCAATCTGGAGATCATCGGCCGGCTGAAAGACCTCATCATCCGCGGCGGGCACAACATCTATCCCTCCCAGATCGAGGACCTGGCCATCCGCCATCCCGACGCCTTCAAGGTGGCGGCCTTTCCGGTGCAGGACGACCGGCTGGGCGAAAAGGTGTGCCTCGCCGTCATCGCCCGCGAGGGCCGGCGGGTGGAGGCGCGGGACATGCTGGCCCACCTCTTCGCGGCCGGTCTCTCCAAATACGACATGCCCGAATATTACCTGGCCCTCGACGCCTTCCCCATGACCGCCAGCGGCAAGGTGCTCAAGCGCGATTTGGTGGACCTGGTGCGCGCGGGCGCCCTTCAGCCCGAGCCGGTGCGCTTCGTCGCCCCACCCCTCGCCCGTCCCGCCTGACCGCGCAGCGATCCGGAAGCCTCAAATGCTTGATCTTGTTCGCGACGGTGATGTCGCCGTCCTCACGCTCAACCGACCGGAAGCGCTGAACGCGCTCTCCTTCGACCTCATCCGCGCCATCGGCACCGCCTTGGACGAGGCGGGCGGGTGGGACATCCGCGCCCTGATCATCACCGGCGCGGGCGAGAAGGCCTTCTGCGCCGGGGCCGACATCAAGGAATTGATGGGCCGCTCCCTCATGGAGGAAAAGGCCGGAGCGGAGCTGGGCCAGCGCGTCTTCGCCAAGCTCGACACCCTCAAGGTGCCCACCATCGCCGCCATCAACGGCTATGCCTTCGGCGGCGGGCTGGAGCTGGCCATGGCCTGCACCTTCCGCGTGGCCGGGCCGAAGGCCAAGATGGGGCTTCCCGAGATCAAGCTCGGCCTCATCCCCGGCTATGGCGGCACCCAGCGCCTCCCGCGCCTGGTGGGCGAGGCGCGCGCGCTGGAGCTGATCCTCACCGGGCGTACTCTCGCGGCGCCGGAGGCCCTCGCCATGGGCCTCGTCAACCGCCTGGCCGAGGGCGACCTGCTGGAGGCGGCCAAGGCTCTGGCGGGGGAATTCACCGGCTACGGCCTGCCCGCCCTCGCCCTCGCCCGTTCTGCCGTTCAGCGGGCGCTCACCCTGCCGCTGGCCGAGGGCCTGCGAACGGAGGCGGAGCTCTCCACCCTCGCCTATCGCACGCAGGACGCCGCCGAGGGCCTCGCCGCCTTCGTCGAAAAGCGCAAGCCCCATTTCCGGGACCTCTGACATGAGCCGCAACATTTTCCTCACCGGCGCGAGCCGGGGCATCGGCGCGGTGATCGCGCTGGAATTGGCCCGGCGCGGCCATGTGGTGGGCTGCTTTTCCCGCAAGGGCCTGGGGCCGGAACACCTCCCCGTGCCCGACGAACTCGCTCCGCGCCTCATCCCGCTGAAGGGCGACGTCTCGGATGCCGCCGCCGTCGAGACCGCGCTGGCGCAGTTTGCGGACCAGGCCGGCCCCATCACCGGCATCGTCAACAATGCCGGCCTGCATGTGGCCCGCCCCTCGGACAGCCAGCCGCTCGCCGAATTCGCCGAGGTGATGGCCACCAACGCCACCGCCACCTTCTCGGTCTGCCAGCAGGCTTATCCGCATCTGGTGGCGGCGGGCGGCGGGCTGATCGTGAATATGGGCTCTTTCTTCGACAAGCTGGGCGTGCGCCACAACGCGGCCTATTGCGCCTCCAAGGCCGCCGTTGCCGCTCTGACGCGCTGCCTCGCGGTGGAATGGGCGGCCAAGGGCATCCGCGTGGTCACGGTCGGGCCCGGCTATATCGAGACCGATCTCAACAAGGACTATCTGGCCTCCGAGAAGGTCCGCGCCTTCCTCGCCGCCCGCATCCCCACCGGCGGGCCGGCCCAGGCGGACGAGGTGGCCCGCCTCATCGCCACCCTGTTCGGCGAAAACCTGCCCTTCCTGACCGGCGAGACCATTTATCTCGATGGCGGTCAGGGCATTGCCCACTGACGGAGGCGTTCCATGACCGTGCTATCCCGCCTCGACGACCAATGGGGCCTGGCCGAGGATGAGGCGCTGCTGCTGGACAGTGTGCGCGCCTTCGCCCGTGACGAGGTGGCGCCCCGCGCCGCCCAGCATGACGAGACCGGCGAATTCCCCTGGGAGAATGTAAAGGGCATCAATGCCCTCGGCCTCAATGCCATGTTCGTACCGGAAGCCTATGGCGGGGCGGGCCTGTCCTATCTCGCCTACCTTGCCTGCGTGCGGGAGATTTCCGCCGCCTGCGCCTCCACCGGCATCATCTGGGCCACCAATTTCCACGCGGTGAAGCCACTCATCGATTTCGGCGCGGAGGAGCAGAAGGCCCGCCTCCTGCCCCGCATTGCCGAGGGGGGCCTCGCGGCGCTCGTCATCACCGAGCCGGACGCGGGCTCGGACGCCACCGGTATGCGCACGCGCTTCACGCCGGAGGGCGACGAGATCGTGGTGGACGGGTCCAAGACGTTCATTACGAACGGCGACGTCGCTGACCTCTACATCGTCTTCGGCAAATGGGCGGGGGTGGACGATCCGAAGGCGGCCATCTCCTGTCTCGTCATCGAGAAGGGCACGCCTGGCCTGTCCGTGTCGCGGCTCGAGGACAAGATGGGCCACCGCGCCTCCTCCACGGCCACCTTGTCCTTCGCCGGATGCCGCGTGCCCAAGGCCAATCTGCTGCGCGGCCCCGGCGAGGGGCTGAAGCTGTTGCTGGCCTCGCTCAACAAGTCCCGGCCGTCCGTGGGCGCCCATGCGCTGGGCATCGCCCATGCCGCCTTCGCCGATGCGGTGGCCTATATCAATGGCCGGCGGCAGTCCGGCCGCAGGATCGTGGAATTCCAAGGCATCCAGTTCCTGCTCGCCGACCTCGCCGCCGAGCTGGCTTTGTGCGACGCCTGGCTCATGCATGTGGGCCGGCAGGTGGATGCGGGCGTCGCCGATATCGGCATCGAAGCCTCCATCCTGAAAATGCGAGCTTCCGACCTTGCCATGCGCATGGCCACCGAAGCGGTCCAGCTCCATGGCGGCTACGGCTATGTGAAGGACTACCGGGTGGAGCGGCTCATGCGCGACGCCAAGATCACCCAGATCTGGGAAGGCACCAACCAGATCCACCGCCAGCTCATCGGCCGCAGCTTCATCGAGCGCTGAGGACATCCCATGACAGAAAAGATCACCATCGGCGTCGCCGGCGCCGGCACCATGGGCACCGGCATCGCCATCGTGGCGGCGCGCGGCGGCTTCCCCACCCTGCTGTTCGACCTGGACCCGGCCCGCGTCGAGGCCGCCCTCGGCCAGATGCGCGCCTTCTTCGGCAAGTCGGTGCAGCGCGGCAAGCTCACCCAGGCCGAGGTGGACGAGATCCTGTCGCGGGTGCGCGGAACCAGCACGCTCGACGACATGGCAGCCTGCGGGTTGGTCATCGAGGCCATATTCGAGGAGTTGGACGCGAAGGGGCAGCTCTTCTCGGCGCTCAACGGCGTGTGCCCGCCCGAGACCCTGTTCGCCTCCAACACCTCCACGTTGTCCATCACCGAGATCGCCGCCAGGTCCGGCCGCGATGACCGGTTCGTGGGCATGCATTTCTGCCTGCCGGCGCAATTGATGAAGCTGGTGGAGATGTCGCCGGGCCTCAACACCTCGGACGAGAGCTTCGCCCGCGCCTGGGCGCTGTGCGAGGCCATGGGCCAGCGGCCGGTGAAGACGCAGGATGCCCCCGGCTTCATCCTCAATGCCTTCCTGGTGCCCTTCAACAACGATGCCATCCGGCTGGTGGAGCAGGGCGTCGCCGAGCCGGCGGAGATCGACGCCGCCATCAAGGGCGCGCTCGGCTACGCCATGGGGCCGATGGAGCTTCTGGACCTGGTGGGCCTCGATACCCAGGTGCTGCTGTGCGAGGCGCTCCATGGCGTGACCCATGAGCCCCGCGCCGCCTGCCCGCCTCTGCTGCGCCGGATGGTCGCTGCCCGCCGGCTCGGCCGCAAGACCCAACGCGGTTTCCTGGACTACCAGACCTCGGCCATTTTCGGAGCCTGACCCATGTCGCACCCCGCCCCTTCCCACCGGGTCATCGCCTCCGGCACCAGCCGCTCCTTCCCCATCGCCCACCCCTTGCTGGAAGCGGCGGGCGAGACCGGCATTGTGGTGCTTCTCCTCGGCCCTGGCGCCGGGCGCGCCTTCGCCGCCTTGGCTGACAAGGCGCGTTACACCGCTATCCTGATCGAGCTGGGAACCGAATGCCTCGGCGTGCACACCGGCGAGAGCCGGGGCGAGGAAGGCGCGAATGTGCTGGGCTTTGCCCGCTTCCGGCTGGGCGAGGCGCCGCCCTCCGACCTGGTGGAGATCGTCCGCCAGCCGAAGACCACCCCCGAGGCCATCGCCGCCGCCCGCGCCCTCTTCACCGGCCATGGCCTGAAGACCGCCGTCTGCGCCGACTTCCCCGGCCGCATCATCGACCGGCTGGTGCGCCCCTATTACAACGCCGCCCTCGGCAAGCTCGATGCCGGCCTTGCCACCGCCGACGACATGGACCTGACCTTGCGCCTGGGCCTTGGCTATCCCGAAGGCCCCATCGCCCTTCTGGAGCGCACCGGCCTTGCCGCCCATCACGACGTGACCTCGGCCCTGCATGAAGCTCTCGGCGACCCGGCCTATGCGCCGGCCCGCCGGGCGCAGGTGGCCAAGGCCCGCCAGCTGAAGGGAGCCTGAGCCATGCGCCCCCTCGACGGCATCCTGGTGGTGGACTTCTCCACCCTCCTGCCCGGCCCGCTCGCCAGCCTCATCCTCGCCGAGGCCGGGGCCCGCGTGGTGAAGATCGAGCGGCCCGGCCGGGGCGACGAGATGCGCGCCTACGCGCCGAAGTTGGGCGAGGACAGCGTGAATTTCGTGCTGCTGAATCGGGGCAAGCAGTCCATCGCCCTGGATTTGAAGGCCCCCGACGCGCTGGAGCGCCTCAAGCCCCTGCTCGCCCGCGCCGACGTGGTGCTGGAGCAGTTCCGGCCCGGCGTGATGGACCGCCTCGGCCTCGGCTACGAGGCGCTGCGGCGGATCAATCCGAAGCTGATCTATTGCTCCATCACCGGCTGGGGCCAGACGGGGCCCAAGGCCCATGTGGCGGCCCATGACCTCAACTACATGGCTGAGACCGGCGTACTCGGCCTCTCCGCTGGCGCGGACGGCGCCCCGGTCCTGCCGCCGGTTCTAGCGGCGGACGTGGCGGGCGGCACCCTGCCGGCGGTGCTCAACATCCTCCTGGCCCTGCGCCAGCGCGACCAGACGGGCCTTGGTTGCCACCTGGACGTCGCCATGGGGGACAACCTGTTCACCTTTCTCTATTGGGGCCTCGGCAATGGCTTCTCCGGCGCCGGCTGGCCGCAGCCCGGCAACGAGCTGGTGACGGGCGGTTCTCCGCGCTACCGGATCTATGCCACCAAGGACGGGCGCTATGTGGCCGCCGCGCCCCTGGAAGACAAGTTCTGGGAGAATTTCACCCGCATCATCGCGCTGCCCGAGCCCCTGCGCGCGCCGGACGCGCCGGCGGATGCGGTGATCGCGGGCATCTCGGAGCGCCTCGCCAGTCGGACCGCTGCGGAATGGCAGGCGGCGTTTGAGGGACAGGATGTGTGCTGCTCCATCGTCGCCTCGCTGGAAGAGGCGGTGAACGATCCGCACATCGCCGCCCGCCGCCTCTTCGCCCATACCCTGAAGACCGAGACCGGCGAGCTTCCGGCCCTCCCCGTCCCTGTGGCGCCCGCCTTCCGCGCCGAGCCCGCCCGCGCCCGTGCGCCAAAGCTCGGCGAAACTACCGATCCCTATCTGGCCATCTGAGGAAGCCCCAATGCGCAGCTATCGCGTCTGGGAGCATGGCGCTCCCTCGTCCATGCGGATCGACACCCTGCCCGATCTCATGCCGGGGCCCGGCGAGATGGTGGTGGATGTGAAGGCCGTCGGCATCAACTTCCCCGATACGCTGGTGGTCTCCGGCAAATACCAGATCCTGCCGCCCCGCCCCTTCGCGCCGGGTAAGGATCTGGCCGGAATCGTCCACGCCGTGGGGCCCGGTGTCACCGATTTCGCGCCCGGTGACCGGATCATGGGTCAGGTGGAGCATGGCGCCTTCGCCGAGCAGGCCATCGTCTCCCCCGCCCAAGCCTTCCGGCTGCCCGACGGCATGGAGTTCACGGACGCCGCCGCCATGGGTCTCGTCTACCAGACCGCCCATTTCGCGCTGGTGGAGCGCGGCCAGTACAAGCGGGGAGAGACCGTCCTGGTGGGCGGCGCGGCTGGCGGCGTCGGGCTGGCGGCGGTGCAGATCGCCAAGGGGCTGGGAGCGCGGGTGCTGGCCGGAGTGCGCTCGGAGGCGGAAGCCGAAGTTGTGCGGGAAGCTGGCGCCGATGCGGTGATCGATCTATCGGTGCCTGACCTGCGCGACAGCCTGCGCGCCCAGGTGGCTGCCGCAACTGACGGCCACGGCGCCGACGTGGTTCTGGACCCGCTGGGCGATGCCTTCTTCGCCGCCGCGGTGCGGGCCATGGCCTGGTGCGGGCGGCTCGTGGTGATCGGCTTTGCCGCCGGCGAGATCCCCAGCATCAAGGTCAACTATTTGCTGGTGAAGAACATTTCCATCTCCGGCCTGCAATGGAGCGACTATCGCGACCGGACGCCCGAAAAGGTGCGCACCGTGCAGGCCGAGCTGTTCGACCTCTGGCGGGCCGGGGTCCTGAAGCCGCGCATCATGCGCCGCTTCCCCTTCGCCGAACTGCCTGAAGCCCTCGACCTCGTCTCCCAAGGCAAGGTTCAGGGCAAGGCCGTGGTGCTGATGGACGCGTGAGACGTCAGGCGCGCGGCCGCCAAACGGCCGTGCGCTTGATTTCCATGTCCTCCAGTTCCCGCGTTACCGGCACCGAATAGACATCCAATTGCTCAAGCCGGTCCTTGGGCAAATAGGAACGGCCGGGATCGCCGATGAGCACGATGGCGCCGCGTGCCGAGAGCGTGAGCAGCCAATCGAACACCCGCGCCGCAAGGTCGCGCTCATAGCAGATGTCGCCGGCCAGCACCGTCTCCCAGCCCTCGTCCGTGCCGATGAGGTCCACCTGCCGGCCCTCCAACACCGCGTCATTGGCGGCACCGTTGAGGCCGATGGCGGCAAGGGCGAAGGGATCGATATCGGCGCAGGTCACCACACGCGCGCCGGCCTTGGCAGCGGCGATGCCCACGAGGCCCGAGCCGGATGCAAAATCCAGCACGCTCCGCCCCTCGACCAGATCGGGATGATCGAGCACATGACGCGCCAGCGCCTGCCCGCCCGCCCAGGCAAAGGCCCAGAAGGGTGGCGGCAGTCCCATTTCCCCCAGTTCCTCCTCGGTGCGATGCCACAGGGGCACAGCCTCATCAGCCACATGGAGGCTGATTTCAGGAACAAGCGGCACGGGCCGCAGACGCGTCTCGGCGGCCACGAAGGCGCGCGGGTCGCGGATGGGGTGAGGCGTCGCGTCGGGCGGCACGCTCACATGTCGCCATAGGCGAGGATCATGTCCCACTCCGCATCGGTGACCGGCTGCACCGAAAGACGGGAATATTTAATGAGCGCCATCTCTTGGAGGCGCGGATCGCCCTTGATGGTGGCAAGGCTGACCGGGGATTTTAGGGGGCGAACCGCTTTCAGGTCCACCATCACGAACTTGCCGGTGGGGTCGGAGGGATCGGGATAGGCCTCGCGGATCACCTCCACGATGCCGACGACCTCCTTGCCCTCGTTGGAATGGTAGAAGAAGCCCTGGTCGCCCACCTTCATGGCCAGGAGGTTGAGCTTGGCGGAATGGTTGCGCACGCCGTCCCAGTGCGTGCCCTTGGCGCCGGCGGCCACCTGATTGTCCCAGGACCATTTGAAGGGTTCGGACTTGTAGAGCCAATGGGCCATCGGACCGCTCATTCTCGCGCGAAGGATAAGTCTCTGGCTTTAGCGAGACCTTCCGCGCCTTGGCAAGGGCTGGGAACCCATGGCGCCTTTCGGCGCGTGCATTTCTGAAATGTCGCGGGAGGCGGGGGACAGGGCGCCGGTTTGCCTTTATTCAATCGGTTAGGGCGGCTGCTTCCGTCGCCCCTCTCACCTGGATGGAAACGGTTGGTGGCCGCAGCACAGGGACCCGCCGTCTCCCCGCACACCGACGCTCGGGAGGACAAGAATGGTCTATGAAATCGCGCAGATCGAAGTGAAGGAAGGCCACGAAGCCGACTTTGAGGCCGGCGCGCGCCTCGCCGTACCGCTGTTCCAGCGCGCCAAGGGCTGCCGCTCCATGCGCATCGACCGCTCGGTGGAAAAGCCTCAGCATTATACGCTGGTGGTGGAGTGGGAGACCATCGAGAACCACATGGTGGACTTCCGCGAATCGGCGGACTTCCAGGAATGGCGCAAGCTGGTGGGGCCCCACTTTGCTTCCCCGCCCCAGGTGGAGCACATGCACACGGCGCTCACCGGCTTCTGAGTCTTGCAAAAGGCGCATCGGCCCGGCCGGTGCGCCTATAGGTCCTCGGACCGCTGCGGGCGCGCCATCAGCGCCTCGATCGCCGCCGGAATGGTCAGGTGGCCGGAGAGCACGCGGTCCACCGCCTGGGCGATGGGCATCTCGATGCCGTGGGTCCGCGCCAGTTCCACCAGCACCTGTGCGGTGAAGGCGCCTTCCGCCAGCTTGCCCTCCGGGGCGCGCCCCTCGCCCAGCGCGAGGCCATAGGCGAAGTTGCGGGATTGGGGACCGGAGGCGGTGAGGATCAGGTCGCCGAGGCCCGAAAGCCCGGTCAAGGTCTCCGCCCGCGCGCCGAAGGCCCGCCCGAAGCGGGCAAGTTCCGCAAATCCACGGGCCGTCAGGGCCGCCGCCGCGCTCGCGCCCAGACGACGCCCCGCGACAATACCGGCGGCGATGGCAAGCACATTCTTTGCGGCGCCGCCAATCTCCGCGCCGCGCACATCGGTGGAGTGATAGAGGCGGAAGGTGGAGGAGCCGAAGGCGGCGGCCAAAGCTTCCGCCAGCGCCTCGTCCTGCGCCGCCAGGGTCACGGCCGTAGGCAGGCCACGTGCCACGTCCGTGGCAAAGCTCGGCCCGGACAGGACCGCCGGCCGCGCCGATGGCGCCGCCTGAGAGATCACCTGGGTGACGAAATCGCGCGTGCCGCGCTCGATGCCCTTAGCGCAGGAGACGATGGGGACGTCCGCCTCCAGGCGCGGCGCGATGGCCTCCAGCACCTGCCGGCAAGCCTGGGTGGGCACCACGAGCAGGATGGCCTGCGTCTGCGCCACCGCTTCCAGGTCCGCCGTGGCGGCGATACCGGGCTCGAGGGGGATGCCGGGCAGGCCCTTCCGGTTCTCCCGGAGCGCCGACAGTTCCGCGGCCTGCGCCGGATCGCGCGTCCAGAGCACCACTTGGCGCCCCGCGCGGGCGATCACATTGGCAAGCGCCGTTCCCCAGGAGCCGGCGCCGAGCACGCCGATGCGTTGAAAGGCCGTCATGATCTCAAGCCTTCGCCGCCACGGCGCCGGGATCCAGAGGCCAGCGCGCCCGGGGACTGGTGGAGAGCGAATCGGTCAGGCCGCGCGACAGGCGCTCGGCGCCGGCCCAGGCGATCATGGCGCCGTTATCGGTGCACAGGACGGGGGGAGGCACGGCGAGGCGGGTGCCCATTTCAATGGCGACCCGGTGCAGTGCATCCCGGATGGCGCCATTTGCGCCGACACCGCCGGCCACCACAAGAGCCGTGGGCGCGCTGCCCATCTGATCGCGGAACTGGCGCAGGCCCGCCCGCACACGGTCGTCGATCACATCCACCACGGCCGCCTGGAAGGAGGCACACAGGTCTGCCACATCCTGGTCGGAGAGCGGGGCAAGGCGGTCCGCCTCCAACCTCACCGCCGTCTTCAGGCCGGACAGGGAGAAGTCCGGCTCGCGGCGGCCGAGCATGGGGCGCGGAAACACAAAGCGGTTTGGATCGCCCTCCCGCGCCTGCCGCTCCACTTCCGGGCCGCCCGGATAGGGCAGGCTCAGCATCTTCGCCACCTTGTCGAAGGCTTCCCCCACCGCATCGTCAAGGGTGGTGCCGAGGCGGCGATAGCGGCCCACATCCTCCACCGCCAGCAATTGGGTGTGGCCACCGGAAACCAGCAGCAGCAGATAGGGAAAGGCCACGCCATCGGTGAGACGGGCTGTGAGCGCGTGCGCTTCCAGATGGTTGACCGCCACCAGCGGCCTGCGGGCGGCCAGCGCGATGGCCTTGGCGGTGGTCAGCCCGACAATCACGCCGCCAATCAGGCCCGGCCCCGCCGCCGCAGCCACCGCAGCAAGGTCGCCAAATCCGATCCGCGCCGTCCGCATGGCCTCGGCGATGACCTTGTCGAGCACTTCCACATGGGCGCGCGCCGCGATTTCCGGCACGACGCCGCCATAGGGCGAATGGGCCTCGATCTGGCTGCGGATCACATTGGAGAGGATGTGCCCCGCTCCGGAGGGCGCCCGCGCCACCACGGCTGCCGATGTCTCGTCGCAGGTGGTCTCGATCCCGAGCACCAGAAGGTCCGCCACTTCACCCCTCCCCGAACCGGCCGTGCCGGTCTCTGTCATTCCGGCGATGCCCGTGCGCGGCGAGTTGAAGAGCCCGATGCGACACGCGCGTGCAACGCCGCTCCGGCCGCCTGCGCCGGAACGCCGCTCCATCCCCCCGCGATTCCGGCTATCATCCTATGCGACCACGACACAAGAGACGAAACATTCCCTCATGTCCCTGCCCCCCTTCTCTTCCGCCCGGCTCACCATCGGCACCCGCGGCAGCCCGCTTGCTCTGTGGCAGGCCCATGCGGTGCGCGATGCGCTGGCGCAGACGCTTGCGCGGCCGCCGGAGAGCATCGTCATCGAGGTGATCCGCACCTCCGGCGACAAGATCCAGGATCGCGCCCTCTCGGAAGCCGGCGGCAAGGGGCTGTTCACCAAGGAAATCGAGGAAGCGCTCCTCGACAAGCGGGTGGACCTCGCCGTCCATTCGGCCAAGGACGTCGCGACCTTGCTGCCGGACGGGTTGCACCTTGCCGGCTACCTGCCCCGCGCGGATGTGCGCGACGCACTCATCCTGCGTTCCGGCGAGAGCCTTGCGGACCTGCCTGCCGGTGCCCGCGTCGGCACAGCCTCACTGCGCCGGGAAGCCCAGTTGCGGCGCGTAAGGCCGGATCTCGACGTGGCGCTGCTGCGCGGCAATGTGCACACCCGCCTCGCCAAGGTGCAGGAGGGGGAATTCGACGGCACCTTGCTCGCTCTCGCAGGCCTTACCCGCCTCGGGCTCGCCGACAAGGCCAGCGCACTCCTGGATACCGATGATTTCCTGCCCGCCGTGGGCCAGGGTGCGGTAGCCATCGAATGCCGGATGGACGACCCGGACACCAATTCGGCGATCGCCGCAATCGCCTGCGGCGACACCGGCATCGCACTCACGGCTGAGCGGGCGTTGCTGGCGGCTCTGGATGGCTCCTGCCGGACGCCAATTGCCGGGCTGGCCACCGTGGCGGGGAGGCAGGTGCGCCTGCGCGGCCTCGTCATGACCTCCGATGGACGCGACAGTGCCGCCATCGACATGACCGGTGCCGCCGACGAAGCCGCCGTGCTTGGCGCAGTGGCGGGCGCGGAATTGCGCGGCTCCGCCCCGGCGCGGGCCCTCGGGCTTGCCTGAAGGTCCGGCATGCGGCTGCTCCTCACCCGACCCGAGCCCGGCGCCTCTGCAACCATGGCGCGGCTCGCCGCCCTTGGGCACCAGGTCCTGAGCGATCCCATGCTGCGGATCGTGCCCACGGGAGCGGCGCTACCGGACGCCGATTTCGACGCGCTCGCCTTCACCAGCCTGAATGCCGTGCGAACCCTCGCTAACGACGACCGGGCGGCCAAGCTTTTCGGGGTTCCTGCCTTCGCCGTTGGCCATCGGACCGCGGCCGAAGCGCGCGGGGTGGGTTTCAGGAACGTGACCGACTGCGCAGGGGATGTGGGAAGCCTTGCCCATACCCTTGCGACACATCTTCCGCCCGGCTCCCGGGTGCTGCATGCCGCCGGGGAGGACCGGGCAGGCAATATCGGCGCGGCCATGGCAAAGTGGGCCATTCTGGTGGAAGTGTGCGTCCTGTATCGCGCGCTGCCCGCTTCGCACTTGAGTGTCGAAGCGCAGGGCGCGCTTTCAGCCGGCCGGCTGGAGGGTGTTCTTCATTATTCTCCCCGAACCGCAGCCGCCCTGCTTGCGGCGGTCCAGCAGGCGGGGCTGATGGACGCACTGGCAAAGCTCAGGCATTTTTGTCTTTCGGAAGCCGTGGCTGCGCCGCTTCGGGCCTCAGGGCTGAATGCGCTGTCTGCCGGGCGTCCGGAAGAGGCGGCGCTTCTGGCCCTTTTGCCCGCCGCCGCCAAGGCTGAATGAGGCCTGCGGCCTCATCACGGCCATGCTGGCCGGCTACCGATCCCACGCATGGGATGAAACCATACTGCCACGTCGGCGGTTGCCCCGCCGGAGCGGGCGGTTTAAGCCGGTCAGGCCCGGATCAAACGGACGAGGAGGCCCATGGCGAGGAACGATCGCAGCCGCAAGGACCCGACCGGCACCGAGCCGGGTCCGGCGAACGCAGACTTGCCGCCGGAGGATCGCGCCTCCCGCCCCGCTCCGGAAGCGGTGGTGGACGATCCCATGCCCACCGAGCCCGACGCCATTCTGCCCGAAGAGCGTGCCGCGATGGGCGCCTCTACCCCGGTCGACTCCGCCACCCCCGTTCCGCCGGAGGGGGAAACGCCCGTCTCCAAGACGGAGACGAAGGCGGCAGGCGAGCATTCGGCAGAGAAGGCGCCGAGCCCCCCTGAGTCCGCCCTCATTCCCCCACCTCCCCCGCCCCATCGTGGCGGCCCCTCGCCCTGGATCGCCCTGCCGGTCGGGGCCCTCGCCGGCGCCCTGGCGGCGGCGGCGGTGGCCTATGGGCTGAATGGCCGCATCGCCGGTGGCGCCGAGAGCGATCTCGCCGCCCGCGTGGTGGTGCTGGAAGGCCGTCCCATTGTGGATCCCAACGCCCTGACCTCCCTCTCCGGGCGGGTGGCGAAGCTCGAAGCCGTGCCGCCGGTGGACATCAAGGCGGCCCTTTCCGGCATCCAGGGCGACGTCAACGCCCTCAAGCAGTCCCAGCAAACCATGCTTGGCGCCGCCAAGGACAGCGCGGCAGCCGCCGCCTCCGTGAGCCAGCAGGCGACCGCGCTCGCGGCCCGCATCGACGCGGTCCAGAAGAAGATGGAAGAGGTGGCCGCCACCTCCGCCGCCCTGGACAAGTCCGTCGCCACCCTCGCCGTGCTGGGCTCGCTGCGGGAGGCCATCCTGTCCGGCCGTCCCTATGCCGCCGAGCTGGATGCCGCACGGGCGGTGCTCGGTCAGGGCGCGGCGGCGCTGGAGCCCGCGGCGTCTTCGGCCGCCACGGGCCTCCCGATGCCGGCCGAGCTGTCGCGCCGCCTGGCCGAGGCCGCCGCCGCGGCGGGCCAGCAGACTGCCGAGGCCTCCGCAGCGCCCGCCTCGGGCTCGATGGTGGACCGGCTGCTCTCCAGCGCCGAAAGCCTCGTCAAGCTCCGCTCCACGGAGACCGCCGCCGCCCCGGCAGCCGCCGACCGCCTCTCGGCGGCCCAGGCCGCCCTGCGGGCGGGTGATCTCGACAAGGCGCTGGAGGCGATCAACGCCCTGCCGCCAGACCTGAAAACCAAGCTGGCCGCCGTTACGGCGCAGATCACCGCCCGCCGTGACGCGGCCAATGCCGCGGCTACACTCTATCAGCAGGCGCTGGCCGCCATTTCGGGGAAGGTTCCGTGATCCGCCTCGTCCTTCTTCTCGTCGCACTCGCCCTGATCGCATTCGGCGCCGCCTGGATCGCTGACCGGCCCGGAGAGATGGTGATTGCCTGGCAGGGCTGGCGCCTGGAGACCACGGTCCCGGTGGCGCTGGCCGCGCTCGCTCTGTTCTCGGGCGTGCTCATCCTGCTGTGGCGCCTCTTCTCCTTCGTGCTGTCCTCGCCACGCCTGCTGGCCCGCTTCTCCCAGCGCCGCCGCAGGGAACGGGGGTGGGACGCCATCTCGCGGGGCCTTGTGGCCATCGGTGCCGGTGATGCCGCCGCCGCCCGCCGCGCCCGGGACGATGCTGCCCGGCTGCTGCCGCACGAGCCCCTCACCCACCTGTTGGCAGCCCAGTCCGCCCAGTTCGATGGCGACCGGGACGTGGCGGTCCAGTCCTTCCGCCTGATGCTGGAAGCACCGGAGACCCGCATCCTCGCCTTGCGCGGCATGCAGATGGAAGCGCGCCAGGCAGGAGACCTGCGCGCCGCCCGTACGCTGGCCGAAGAGGCCGCCAACATCGCCCCGGCCTTGCCTTGGGCGGTGGATGCGGTGATCGAAGCGCGCTGCGCCGATGGCGACTATGCCGGTGCCCGCGAGACGCTGGAGCGGCAGATGGCCGCGCGCGGCATCGACAAGGCCCAGTATCGCCGCCGCCGCGCGGTGCTGCTCGCCGCCGAGGCGCTGGCCATCGAGACCAGTGATCCGGCATTGGCCAAGGAGCGTGCCCTGGAAGCGGTGCGTCTGGCGCCGAGCCTCGTCCCGGCCGCCGCGATCGCGGGCCGTCTGCTGGGACAGGCGGGCGAAATGAAGAAGGCCGCCAAGATCCTCGCCGCCGCCTATGAGGCGACGCCTCATCCGGAACTGGCTGAGGTCTACGCGCATCTGCGGCCGGGTGATGCCGCGGCCGATCGGCTGAAGCGGGTGCGGGTGCTCGCCGCAACCGTCCCGGACCATTTCGAGAGCCGCATCGCCCTCGCCCATGCGGCCCTCGACGCGCAGGAATATCCAGAAGCCCGCGCGGTGCTTCAGCCGCTGGCCATGGAGCCCACCCAGCGCATCTGCCTGTTGATGGCGGAGCTGGAGGCGAGCGAGAACGGGGATGTGGGCAAGGCCCGCGAATGGGCGGCGCGGGCGCTGCGCGCGCCGCGCGACCCGGCCTGGATCGCCGATGGCGTGGTGTCCGAGCATTGGGCGCCCGTTTCCCCGGTCACCGGCACGCTCGATGCCTATGTGTGGGAGGTGCCGCCCGGCGTCACCGCCACCCCGCTCATCGAGCATGAGGCCGAGCGCTTGCGCGCCGCCATCGCCGCCGTACCGCCGCCCAAGGCCGCCATCCTACCCGCGGAGGAGCCCGCCAAGGCGGCGGAGGAGGCGTCCGCGCCCACGGTGGAGGCAAAGCCCGATCCGGCGCCTGCCCCGGTGCGTGCGGAGCCCAAGGGGGCGCCGATCGTCGCCATGCCCCCGCTCCCCGACGATCCCGGCCCACTGCGGCCGGAGGAGGATATGGAGGCGCGCCGTCCAGCGGCACTGTGAAAAGCGAGGAGATGCGGTGCGGACCAACGCCTTGCATGCCCTCCGGCCGGCCGACGGCCGGGAGTTGAAAGCGCGGGCTTTCGGCGCTGTGCCTTGTGGGGCTTCGGCGGCGGTGCTATGCGGCGCGGATGACCGCGAGCGCCCAGACCCATATCCGCAATTTTTCCATCGTCGCCCATATCGACCATGGCAAATCCACGCTTGCCGACCGGCTGATCCAGCTTACCGGCGGCCTGTCCGAGCGCGAGATGTCGGACCAGGTGCTCGACAACATGGACATCGAGCGCGAGCGCGGCATCACCATCAAGGCCCAGACCGTGCGCCTCACCTACAAGGCGCAGGACGGCGAGACCTACACGCTTAACCTCATCGACACCCCCGGGCACGTGGACTTCGCCTATGAGGTGAGCCGCTCGCTGGCCGCCGTGGAAGGCTCGCTGCTGGTGGTGGACGCCTCGCAGGGTGTGGAGGCGCAGACGCTGGCCAATGTCTACCAGGCCATCGACAATAACCACGAGATCGTCCCGGTCCTGAACAAGATCGACCTGCCGGCGGCCGAGCCGGAGAAGGTCAAGAGCCAGATCGAGGACGTGATCGGGCTCGACGCCTCCAATGCCATCGGCATCTCCGCGAAGACCGGCCTTAACATCGACCAGGTGCTGGAAGCGATCGTCACCCGCCTGCCTGCCCCAATGGGCGACCGCGACGCCCCGCTGAAGGCGCTGCTGGTGGACAGCTGGTACGACACCTATCTCGGCGTGGTTGTGCTGGTGCGCATCATCGACGGCACGCTCAAGAAGGGCATGCGCATCAAGATGATGGGGGCGGATGCCGTCTATGACGTGGACCGCGTGGGCGTGTTCACACCCAAGATGGTGGCCATGGAGAGCCTCGGCCCGGGCGAAATCGGCTTCCTCAACGGCTCCATCAAGGAAGTGGCGGATACCCGCGTCGGCGACACCATCACCGAAGACAAGCGCCCCACTGCCGAAGCGCTGCCGGGCTTCAAGCCGGCCCAGCCGGTGGTGTTCTGCGGCCTCTTCCCCGTGGATGCGGCTGATTTCGAGGATTTGCGCGCTGCCATGGGCAAGCTGCGCCTCAACGATGCCAGCTTCTCCTACGAGATGGAGACCTCGGCCGCGCTGGGCTTCGGCTTCCGCTGCGGCTTCCTGGGCCTCCTGCACCTGGAGATCATCCAGGAACGGCTGTCGCGCGAGTTCAACCTCGACCTCATCGCCACCGCCCCCTCGGTCATCTACCAGATGGAGTTGACCGACGGCTCCACCATCGACCTCCACAACCCGGCTGATATGCCGGACGTGGTCAAGATCGAGGAGATTCGCGAGCCCTGGATCCGCGCCACCATCATGACGCCGGACGATTATCTCGGCGCTGTGCTGAAGCTCTGCCAGGACCGGCGCGGCAACCAGATCGAGCTAACCTATGTGGGCGCCCGCGCCATGGTCACCTATGACCTGCCGCTGAACGAGGTGGTGTTCGACTTCTATGATAAGCTGAAGTCCATCTCGAAGGGCTATGCCTCCTTCGACTACAATATCACCGACTACCGCCCCGGCGATCTGGTAAAGATGTCCATCCTGGTGAACGGCGAGCCGGTGGATGCCCTCTCCATGCTGGTCCACCGCACGCGCGCGGAATTCCGCGGTCGCGCCATGTGCGAGAAGCTGAAGGACCTCATCCCCCAACATCTCTTCAACATCCCCATCCAGGCCGCCATCGGCGCCAAGGTCATCGCCCGCGAGACCATCAAGGCCCTGCGCAAGGACGTGACTGCCAAGTGCTATGGCGGCGACATCACCCGCAAGCGCAAGCTTCTGGACAAGCAGAAGGAAGGCAAGAAGAAGATGCGCCAGTTCGGCAAAGTCGAGATCCCGCAGGAGGCATTCATCGCCGCCCTGAAGATGGACGATTGAGCAAACGCGGCGATCAGGGCGCCGGCTCTGCAGGGCCGGAGCCATCATTTGCGCGCGATCGCCACTCCTGCATGGATGGCACCCGCCAGGACGAGCGCCGGCAAGGTCGCGCCAACGTCCGGCGCCCAGGCGGTCACGCCATGGAAAACCGCGACACCGCAGACCCAAGCCAGGAGAGCGGGCAAGTTCCATCCGGCCGCGAACCAATAGACTCCGTGCCGGCGGGCAATATGGTCCGCCTCAATGCGCCGGCGGCGCACCAGGAAATGGTCCGCCAGCACCACTCCGAATAGGGGTGCAAACACGGATCCGATCAGCAGGAGGAAGCCCTCATACTGGGCCAGGGGCACGGTAAGGGCGATGAAGGTGCACAGTGCCCCGAAGCCGAGCGCCAGCGCCGGAACCCTGCCGAAGAGCGTGCCCGTAGAGACCGCCGCCGAATGTATGTCGGCAAAGGCGTTGTCCGTCTCATCCAGGAGAATCAGCAGGAGCGCCAGGCCACTGCCGGCCGTCGCCAGGGCGGTGACCAACGACATCTCTTCGCCCGTGGCCAGGCCATAGGCGGCGCCGAGCCCGTAGAACCACACATTGGCGATGAAGTAGCCCACTGCTGTGCCCCGGAACACGCCGGAGGGCGATTTGCCGAAGCGGCTATAGTCACAAATGAGTGGCAGCCACGACAATGGCATCGCCACCACCAGATCCACCGCCCCGCCAAAGCCGAGGCCGCCCTCGGCAGGACGAGCGAACAGGGCCGAGAAATCATGCTGCGCCAGCAGCCGGAAGGTCAGCCAGCCCGCAGCCGCCAGGATCAGCCACAGCCCCCAGGCACGCAGGAAGCGACGCACGAAGGACACCGGTCCAAGCACAGCAATGAGCGTGGCGAGCAGCCCGAAGACCACCGTCCAGGCCATCGGCATGGAGACGTCCAGCGTGGCGCGCATCAGCGCATCCGCGGCCTGGCTCATGATGATGATCTCGAACGACCCCCACCCCACCAGTTGAATCACATTGATGCAGGTCGGCAGAACCGCTCCGCGCACCCCAAGCGTGGGCCGCAGCATGGCCATGGAGGCAAGCCCCGTATCGGCGCCGATGACGCCAACGAGGGCCAACAGCACCACGCCAAGGACAGAGCCGGCAAGGATCGCCGCAAGGGCTGTCCCGAGGCTCAAGGCCGGCGTCAGAAGCGCCCCGGCCTGCAGGACGAGAAGCCCGATGCCCAGCGAGAACCAAAGGGCAAAAGCATCCCGCGCGCCGAAGACTCTCTGGGCGGGCGCGACAGGAACGAGGGGATCATAAGAAGGGGATGGAACGTTCATGGGGGCCACCGGCATACTGCGCCGTCGTGCACCCTAGAAGGTCCGCCCCGACGGGGAAAGCGGGACACCCCTAAGACGTTGAAAGATAGAATGGTTCGCGGAACGGCAGCATGTCACGCCAGCCGGCTTGTGCCGGCCGGCGACCACAGGCGTCACGGGCAGCGCACGTAGACCATGGTGCCGTAGCGCTTCGACACTTCAGGGTCGACCCATTTCAGGATCAGGACATTGCCGTTGAAGGACACCACCTGGCGGTCACGCTCGCCGCCCGCCGGATCCTCGGCCGGACCGATGAAGACCGGCTGGCCGGGGACCTGCTTGGAGATGACCTCGGTGAGCTTGTTGTCATCCGCCAGATACATCATCACGCCGCCATTGGGGCCGGCGGTGATGACATAGGGATTGGAGCACTGGGCGCGCGCCTGGTTCTCGGTGCGCTGGGCGTCCTCGGGCCGGTGATAGGCCGCAAGGCCATAACGGCCCACAAGGCTCGCGGCTGCGATCGGGCTGGTATATTGCGGCACGGCGGGCGCGGGCGGCGCCGGGGGTTCAGAGGCGCAGCCCGCCAGCGCGAGGGCGGCAAGCAGAGCGCCAGCCGCCAGCTTTCCGCGCGCCGGCAAGTGCCGCGGCGCGCGCTCCTTGCGGCCCTCTTGCCCGACGCGCAACCAGCCTGCGAGCGATGAAGCGGGAGACCAAGACATTCACAAACTCCGAAGCAAGCGCCCGAACCGCATCGCCGCGCTCCTCAGGAGAAGCCGGCGATTGGGACCATAGTGCCTGTTCGGCGCGGCGTCGATGCTCGAACCGGAAGGAAGCACCCCTCCGCCGCCGCCAGCCCGCCCGCCGATGGCCTCAAGATCGCCAATGTAGCGAGCCATCTCTTACATAAAGGTAAGGACCGCCTTCTTGACGGACCGCGGGCGCCATCCTATCTCCGGTCGCGGATTGGCACTCTCCAGATGGGAGTGCCAACATTCGCGGGCCCAGCGCCCGCAGGGATAAACTGAGAGGATCAGGCCCATGTCCTTCCGCCCTCTGCATGACCGTGTGGTCGTCAAGCGCATCGAAGCCGAGCAGAAGACCGCCGGCGGCATCATCATCCCCGACACCGCCAAGGAAAAGCCCCAGGAGGGCGAGGTCGTCTCCGTGGGCCCCGGCGCCCGCGACGAGAGCGGCAAGGTCGTGGCGCTTGATGTGAAGGCGGGCGACCGCGTCCTGTTCGGCAAGTGGTCCGGCACCGAGGTCAAGATCGATGGCCAGGACCTGCTCATCATGAAGGAAAGCGACATCCTCGGCGTGATCGGCTGAGGCTTCGGCGCTTTTTCCCTTTCCTCATTTAGGAGTACGGCACATGGCTGCCAAAGAAGTAAAATTTTCCGGCGATGCCCGCGAGAAACTGCTGCGCGGCGTCGACATCCTCGCCAATGCGGTGAAGGTCACGCTCGGCCCCAAGGGCCGCAACGTGGTGATCGAGAAGTCGTTCGGCGCCCCGCGCATCACCAAGGACGGCGTATCCGTCGCCAAGGAGATCGAGCTCGAGGACAAGTTCGAGAATCTCGGCGCTCAGCTGGTCCGCGAAGTCGCTTCCAAGACCAATGACTTGGCCGGCGACGGCACCACCACCGCCACCGTGCTCGCCCAGGCCATCGTCAAGGAAGGCGCCAAGGCGGTGGCCGCCGGCATGAACCCGATGGACCTCAAGCGCGGCATCGACCTTGCCACCGCCGAGGCCGTCCGTGACATCCAGGCCCGCGCCAAGAAGGTCTCCTCCTCCGCCGAGGTGGCGCAGGTCGGCACCATCTCCGCCAATGGCGATGCCTCCATCGGCGAGATGATCGCCGGCGCCATGCAGCGCGTGGGCAATGAAGGTGTCATCACCGTCGAGGAAGCCAAGACCGCTGATACCGAGCTGGAAGTGGTCGAGGGCATGCAGTTCGACCGCGGCTATCTGTCTCCCTACTTCATCACGAATGCGGAGAAGATGATCGCCGACCTGGAAGATCCCTTCCTGCTGATCTTCGAGAAGAAGCTCTCCGGCCTCCAGCCGATCCTGCCCGTCCTTGAGGCCGTGGTGCAGACCGGCAAGCCGCTCGTGATCGTGGCCGAGGACGTGGAAGGCGAGGCGCTCGCCACCCTCGTGGTCAACAAGCTGCGCGGCGGCCTGAAGGTCGCGGCCGTCAAGGCCCCCGGCTTCGGCGATCGCCGCAAGGCCATGCTGGAAGACATCGCCATCCTGACCGGTGGCCAGGTGATCTCCGAGGATCTCGGCATCAAGCTCGAGAACGTCACCATCGCCCAGCTCGGCCGCGCCAAGAAGGTCATCCTCGAGAAGGAAAAGACCACCATTGTCGACGGCGTTGGCGAGAAGGCCGACATCGAGGCGCGCGTCGCCCAGATCAAGGCCCAGATCGAAGAGACCTCTTCCGACTACGATCGTGAGAAGCTCCAGGAGCGTCTGGCCAAGCTCGCGGGCGGCGTCGCGGTGATCCGCGTCGGCGGCGCGACCGAAGTCGAGGTGAAGGAGAAGAAGGATCGCGTTGACGACGCCCTGAACGCCACCCGCGCTGCGGTGGAAGAAGGCATCGTCCCCGGTGGTGGCGTGGCCCTGCTGCGCGCCAAGAAGGCGGTCGAGGCCCTGACCTCCGACAACCCCGACATTGCCGCCGGCATCAAGATCGTGCTGCGCGCCCTTGAGGCCCCCATCCGCCAGATCGCCGAGAATTCCGGCGTGGAAGGCTCCATCGTGGTGGGCAAGGTGCTGGAGACCAAGGAGCCGAACTTCGGCTTCAACGCCCAGACCGAGGAATATGTGGACCTGGTGGCCGCCGGCGTCGTCGACCCGGCCAAGGTGGTGCGCACCGCCCTTCAGGACGCCTCTTCCGTGGCCGGCCTGCTGGTGACCACCGAGGCCCTCGTGGCCGAGCTGCCGAAGAAGGAATCCGCTGCCCCCGCCATGCCCGGCGGCGGCATGGGCGGCATGGACTTCTGAGGAAGTCCAAGCCAGCCAAGACTTTAAGTGCCCAGCCGGCAGCGCCGGCTGGGTGGAAAAAATAGAAAGGGCGTGGCTTCGGCTGCGCCCTTTTTACGTTTCAGCAGGCTTCGACATAGGCCATGGCCTGTGCAAGAGCCGGCAGGACGTTACGGCGCATGAGGGTGCCGTAGAAAAGTGAGAAGTGCCCTGCCCCCTTCACAAGGCGATGGCGATGCAAGGCCGCCGGAAGATTCGGGCACAGCCGATGGGCAGCTTCGGTCTGTCCGGGAGCGGCGATATCGTCATCTTCCCCCTCAATGGTGAGAAGAAGGGTGCGGTTGAGCGCCGCAAGATCCACCAGCCGCCCACCCACCTGGAAAGCACCGCCCGCCAGGATCCTCTGCCGGAACACACGATCCACGTTTTCCAGGAAGAATTCCTGAGGAATGTCCATCATGTCCCAGCACAGGCGCGCCAGCGGGTATCGCATGGGATCATCCCCGTCATCCGCCAACAGCTTCAAGGGAAGCTCGCCCCCCGTCAGGCCCTGCCGCCAGAGATAGAAGCCGAACGCCTGCATCTGGCGGCGTCGGGGAAAGACTCGCCGCCCCGCGCCGGGAAAGGCGGCCGGCACAGTCTCGAACAGCCCCTCGTCGCCCACCGAACCGGAAGAGGCAAGCACGCGGTCGAGATTGGTGGGGTGGCAGGCCGGATCGATGGGGCCACCGAGCAGGGACAGGCTGGCGGGCGCCCGCCCCTCCGCCGCCGAAAGTGCAGTGGCCACCAAGGCGGGCACCGCGCCCTGGCACACGCCCACCACATGGCAGTCCGGTCCCATCTCGGCGATCATGCCGGCGGTTTCCAGGCAATTGGCATCGAATCCGAAGGCGCCTCGCGCCACGGGGAGATAGCGTGCGTCGGGCCAGTCGGTGACCGCCACATGATCGGCGAGCCCCAGCATGGCCACCACCAAGTCACGCAGGAGATAGGGGAAGGCGCCCGCGAGCGGTGCCACCAGCAGGACGCTGCGGCGTGGGCCATGCGTGGCGTGGAATGACCTGAGCTGGCCAGCGCCGAACACCCGGCCCACGGTTTCCTCCACCGCCACCGGCGCCCCGGCGGGGCCCGCGACGGACCGGATGCCGAAGGAGCGAAAGGCCCCTGAAGCCAGGGGCAGGCCAGCTGGACCGGCGGACGCCTCCCCGGACGGATGCCGCTGTGTTTCCTCCATCATCCACCTGCCCTGTCAGGAGATCGGACGGAGGAAGGATACGCGCATCAGGGTGAAATACTGAAATCGACCAATGCGCACAGGTCGCTTACGGTGAGGACACCGATGCGGCAGGTCCGCCCCGTGCGAAAGCGAAGGCGGCCCTAAAGGCTCGCCGCCGCGCGCGCCGCTTGATCATAATGCCCCGATAGCGCCCGCAGCACGGCAGCCAACTCCGACAATTTCTCGGGCGAGATGCCTGTCGCCGCCACGGTCGGCGTCAGCAGCGCCTCGCGCACTTCGCGATAGCGGCCGCACGCCTTGCGGCCGGCTTCGGTGGCGGCCAGGGTCTTTTCCTTGCCGCGCCGTCCGGCAGCGACGAGGCCGAGGCTCTGCAATTTCTTGGCGGCATAGGTGACGAGGTGCGTGTCCTCCACGTCGAGAACGAGGCACAGGTCCGCGATGGTCTTTGGCCGCTGGCGGTGCACCACGTGATGAAGCACGAGCACATCCAGGGCGGAGAGATCCGGCACGCCGGCGGCGGCCATACAGCGGATCATCCAGCGCTGATAGGCATGGCTGATCATGTTGAGCCCGAATTCGAGCTCGGAAAGCGCCGGCAGGGCGCCGTCCGCCAGATGGGCCGAGGAGACGATGGACCCCAGGACAGAGGTCGACAGCTTCGGTTCCGACATGAACGGGCACCACCTTCCGCAGAAAGGACCGGGCGGCCTTTCAGCCGCCCGGCGCTCTATCACTTCTTGAAGGCCTCGACGATGGCCTGGCCTTCCGGACCGGCCTTCTTCAGCCAGTCGGCAGTCAGTTGCTCGCCAATCTTCTGGAAGCCGGCCTTCAGCTCGGGCGAAGGCGGCTCCACCTTCATGCCGTGGGCCTTGAGCTGTTCCATGTACCACTTGGACTTGTCGATGGAGCTCTGCCAGCCCCGCTCCTCGGCGGCGGCGGCGGCCTTGAGCACGGCCTCCTGGGTGGCCTTGTCGAGGGCGTCGAAGGCGGCCTTGTTCACGAACACAAGGTTCTTCGGCAGCCAGGCCTGGACGTCGTAGAAATAGGGAATGCTCTCCCAGATCTTCACGTCATAGCCGGTGGCGGCGGAGGTGATGAGGGCGGTGACAACACCGGTGGCCAGCGCCTGGGCCAATTCAGCCTGCTGCACCGTGACGGGCTGCGCGCCGATCATTTCGCCGATACGCGAGGTGCCGGGATTATAGGCCCGCCACTTGGCGCCCTTCAGGTCGGCCAGCGAATTGACCGGATTCTTGGAGAAGATGCCCTGGGGCGGCCACGGCACCGCATAGAGGACCATCAGGCCCTGGGACGCGAGCTTCTTTTCCACCGCCGGGCGGGACAGCTTCCACAGCTTCTTGGAGTCTTCGTAGGAGGTGGCGAGGAAGGGCACCACGTCGATGCCGAAGATGGGATCTTCGTTCTCGTGGATGGACATGATGACTTCGCCGGCCTGGGCCTGGCCGGTCGCCACCGCGCGCTTGATCTCCGGCGCCTTGAAGAGCGAGGCGTTCGGGTGGAGCGTGATGATCAGCTTGCCGCCGGACGCGGCTTCCACGTCCTTGGAGAACTGGGCGAGATTCTCCGTGTGGAAATTATCGGCCGGATAGGCGGACGGCAGGTTCCACTTGGTCTGGGCCGCCGCAGGTCCGGCGGCGAGAGCGGCAAGGCCCGCGACGGCGAGCGCCGGGGCGAGGAAACGTTTAAGCGCCATAGTCTGTCCCTCTCGTGTTTGGCTTGCGACGTGATCAGCCCGGAAAGACCCAGCGCGGAAGCGCCAGGACGATGCCGGGAAACACCGTGATGATGGCAAGAGCCATGTTCAGCAGGATGAAGAAGGGCATGGCTGCCTTGGCTACCGCAAGGGTATCTCGGCCGCTCATGCTCTGCAGAACGAAAAGATTGAAGCCCACCGGAGGCGTGATCTGGGCCATCTCGACGAGAATGACCAGGAAGACGCCGAACCAGACCAGGTCGAACCCGGCCTGCTGGACCATGGGCAGAACGATGACGGCGGTCAGCACGATCATTGAGATGCCATCCACCAGACACCCGAGGATGATGTACATAATGGCCAGGGCGAAGGCGAGCATGTACGGGCTCAGATGCATGCCATTCACCCAGGCCGCCAGCGCCGCGGGGATGCCGGTATAGGCCATGGCCGCCGTGGTGAAGGCCGCGCCCGCAATGATCAGCATGATCATGCAGCTGAGGCGCGTCGCGCTCATGATGCTCTCGAACAGCGTGCGCCAGGTGAGCGTCCGGCTCCAGAGCGCCAGCAGGAGAGAGCCCAGCACGCCCCAGGCAGCGCATTCGGTGGCCGTGGCGATGCCCAGGATCAGCGACAGGAAGACGCCGGTGATGAGCAAGAGGCACGGCAGCAACTTGGCCGACTGCCGCATCTTCTCGCTAAACGTCATGATCGGGTCGCGGGGCGGGGTCTTTTTCGGGTTGAGCAGCGACCAGAGAGCGATGTAGCCGCTGTAGAGCCCCATCACGAGGGCGCCGGGAATGAAGCCGGCCAGGAACACCTGAAGCACCGAGACATTGGCCGTCACCGCATAGACCACCATGGGAATGGAGGGCGGGATGAGGAGGCCAAGTGTGCCGGAGCCCGCGAGCGAGCCGAGCGCGAGCCCCTTGTCGTAGCCGCGCTTGTCCAGCTCCGGCAGGGCGATCTTGCCGATGGTGGCGCAGGTGGCAGCCGAGGAGCCGGACACGGCGGCAAAGATGCCGCAGCCGACCACGTTCACGTGCAGCAGTCGGCCCGGCAGCCACTGGAGCCAGGGGGCAAGGCCCCGGAACATCTCCTCCGACAGCTTTGTCCGGAAGAGGATCTCGCCCATCCAGATGAACAGCGGCAGGGCGGCGAGCGTCCACGAGGCGCTCGCGCTCCAGACCGTGGTGGCAAGCACTTGGCTGATGGGCACCGGCGTCGTCAGCACCATGGCAGCCAGGCCCACGAGGGCGAGACCGATGGCGATCCAGACGCCCGAACCCAGCACCAGCACCAGGATGACGAGCAGAATGGCGGAAAGCTGAACAAGATCGAAGGAGGGCATGGTCAGACACCTCCCCCGGACGCCACGCGCTCGACCAGTTCCTCGGGCGAGGACACCGGCTCTTTCTCGTAGCGCGGGCTGTTGCCACGGGCGACGAAGACAAGCTCGTCCAGCATGGCGATGGCCAGAACGGTGAGGCCGGTTGCAAAGCCCATTTGCGGGATCCACAAGGGGATCGCGATAACACCCTGCGAAACGTCGTTGAAGCGATAGGAATCGTAGGTGAGCTGGATGGCGCTGCGGGCGAAATAGGCGACAAACACGAAGCCGACCACCAGGCAGAACAGTTCAAGATAACGCCGCGCCGGCCCCTTGAGCCGCTCCAGCACGAGGCCCACACGGATCATCTCGCCATATTTGAAGGTGTGGGCGAGGCCGAGAAAGGCCATGGCGGCCATGGACCAGGAGGTGAAGTCGTCGCCCGCCGGAACGTTCAGGCCAAACTCTCGACCCGCGGAAAGCGCGATCATGAGGGCGAAGATCACAACAAGGAAAAAGCCCGCCAGTAGGCCGGACAGGAGATAGAGACCGTCAAGGAGCTTGCGGATCATGGCGACACCCCCGCGCCGCGAGAATATCCCCTAGGCGCGCAACAGCGCGCACGAGCCGAGGTCCGCCGTCGCAGGCGGAAGCGGTGCACTGTCATCTGTTCCCCTCGTTGGCGCCGTTTCGTGCGGACGCTCTGTGAAGTGATGTTGGCTTCTCATCGAATTTTCGTCAACAAAATGTTGACGTTTTTTTCGATGCGTGACTTCATTCCATCCACGCTCACGGATTGGGCGCCAAGCCCGTTCGGATCCCGATGGGCGCTGGCCTGCCTCGCGTCCGTAAGGCTGGACGACACCGTGCGCTACCGGCACCGAGAAGAGGAAATTCTAATTTGCCTGCCATCCATACCAAATGAGGTATGAATGGAGGAAATGCTGGGAGGCGCCAACTGGCTGGGCCGGGGTGAGAGATCCCTTGTGCCCGCCCGGAACGCCCGTCGGACCCGAACCTAATTCCGGATTGGCCGCGTGAAAAGCCGGCGATCCCCAACCGGCGAGACCGGACAAGACAGAGGTGGAGAAGAGATGACGACGCGCACGGGTGAGGCAGAGGCGGCCGCTTCAACCTCCGGCACCTGGGAGTTTTGGATCGACCGGGGCGGCACCTTCACCGACATTGTCGGCCGCAAGCCGGACGGCACGCTGGTGGCGCACAAGGTCCTCTCCGAGAATCCGGAAGCCTATCGGGATGCCGCCGTCCATGGCATTCGCGAACTGCTCGGCCTCGCCCCCGGCGCGCCCATCCCGGCCGGCCTCGTCTCGGCCGTGAAGATGGGCACCACGGTCGCCACCAACGCTTTGCTGGAGCGCAAGGGCGACCGGACCCTGCTTGTCACCACCCGCGGCTTCCGCGACGCCCTGCGCATCGGCTACCAAGCGCGCCCCAAGATCTTCGCCAAGAAGATCGTGCTGCCGGACATGCTGTTCGAGCAGGTGCTGGAGGTGGACGAACGGGTCCGCGCCGACGGCACGGTGGAGGAAGTGCCCGACCTCGCCAAGGTGCGCGCAGCGCTCGAAGCCGCGAGGGCGAATGGGGTTCAGGCGGTGGCGGTGGCCTTCATGCACGCCTATCGCTACCCCGCCCATGAGGCCATGGTCGCCGCCCTCGCCCGCGAACTGGGCTTTCCCCAGGTGTCCGCCTCCCATGAGGTCTCGCCGCTGATCAAGCTGGTGGGCCGCGGCGATACCACGGTGGCCGACGCCTACCTCTCCCCCATCCTGCGACGCTATGTGGCCCAGGTGGCCGAAGAGCTGGGGACCGGCGCGCCGGTGGATGACGACGCCGAGGCCATCCGCCTCATGTTCATGATGTCCTCCGGCGGTCTCACCGCCGCCGACCTGTTCCAGGGGAAGGACGCGCTCCTGTCCGGCCCCGCCGGCGGCGTGGTGGGCGCCTCGGAAACCGGCCAGATTGCCGGGCTCGACCGCATCATCGGTTTCGACATGGGCGGCACTTCCACCGACGTGTGCCATTTCGACGGCGAGTTGGAGCGGGCGTTCGACACCGAAGTGGCCGGCGTGCGCATTCGTGCGCCCATGATGCGCATCCACACGGTGGCGGCCGGCGGCGGCTCCATCCTGCATTATGACGGTGCCCGCTTCCGCGTCGGCCCCGATAGCGCCGGAGCCAATCCGGGCCCTGCCTGCTATCGCCGGGGTGGTCCGCTGGCGGTCACCGACGCCAATGTGATGCTGGGCAAGCTGATTCCGGACTTCTTTCCGAAAATCTTCGGCCCCGGCCAGGATGCCCCGCTTGACGCCGAGGCGGTGCGCGCCAAGTTCGAGGCCATGGCGACTGAGATCGGCGATGGCCGTTCACCGGAGGCGGTGGCGGACGGCTTCGTGACCATCGCCGTCGAAAACATGGCCAATGCCATCAAGAAGATCTCGGTGGAGCGCGGCTATGACGTGACGCGCTATGCCCTGTCCTGCTTCGGCGGCGCCGGCGGGCAGCATGCCTGCCTGGTGGCCGACGCGCTGGGCATGCGCAAGGTGCACATCCACCCCTTCTCGGGCCTCCTCTCCGCCTATGGCATGGGCCTTGCGGCCATCCGGGCCCTGCGCACCAAGGCGGTGGGCGAGCGGCTGGTGCCGGAGGCGCTCGCTGGACTTGCCACCCTGCGTGACACGCTGGCGGCCGAAACCCAGGCCGAACTGAAGGGCCAGGGCGTCAGCGAGGCGGCCACCGAAACCGAGGCCAAGCTACATCTGCGTTATGAGGGCACCGACACCGCCATTCCGGTGGCGCTGGCGGATCTGGAGGCCATGGTGGCCGACTTCGAGGCGCGCCACCGCGCCCAGTTCGGCTTCGTCTCGCCCGAGAAGCAGATCGTGGTGGAGGCCATGGAGGTGCAATCCTCCGGTGGCGGTGCAGGCATCGTCGAGCCCGATTTGCCGCTCGCCGAGGGCGCGCCGGAGCCATGCCGCGCCACCCGCTTCTTCTCGGGTGGAGCATGGCGCGAGGCCCCGGTGGTGCTGCGCGCGGCCTTCAAGCCGGGCATGGTGCTGAAGGGCCCGGCGATCGTCATCGAGCCCAACCAGACCGTGGTGGTGGAGGATGGCTGGAGCGCCGAGGTGACGGCGAAGAACCATCTCATGCTCACCCGCACCGCCGTACTGAAGCGCGCGGAGGCGGTGGGCACCCATGCGGACCCGGTGATGCTGGAGGTGTTCAACAACCTCTTCATGTCCATCGCCGAGCAGATGGGCGTTACGCTTCAGAACACCGCCTATTCGGTGAACATCAAGGAACGGCTGGATTTTTCCTGCGCCGTCTTCTCCGGCAAGGGCGAACTGGTGGCCAACGCCCCCCACATGCCCGTGCATCTGGGCTCCATGGACCGCTCGGTGGAAACGGTCATCCGCGAGAATGCCGGCGCCATCCGCCCCGGCGACGTCTTTGCCCTGAACGCCCCCTATAATGGCGGCACCCATCTGCCGGACATCACTGTCGTCACACCCGTCTTCGATGATGAGGGCCAGGATCTGCTCTTCTGGGTGGCCTCCCGTGGCCACCATGCGGATGTGGGCGGCGTCGCGCCCGGCTCCATGAGCCCGCGCGCCACCACCATCGACGAGGAAGGGGTCTATATCGACAACTTCAAGCTGGTGGACCAGGGCCGGTTCCGGGAAAAGGAACTGGTGGATCTGCTCACCGGCGCCAAGTATCCCGCCCGGAATCCCGTGCAGAACGTGGCCGACCTGAAGGCCCAGATCGCCGCTAATGAGAAGGGCGTTCGCGAACTGAAGAAGATGATCGACACGTTCGGCCTCGACGTGGTCACGGCCTATATGGGCCACGTCCAGGACAATGCGGACGAAAGCGTGCGCCGCGTTTTGGATCGCCTCGCCGACAGTTCCTTCACCTATGAGATGGACCAGGGGACCATCATCAAGGTGAAGATCACCGTCGACAAGGCAACCCGCACCGCGAAAGTGGACTTCACCGGCACGTCGCCGCAGCAGGGCAACAATTTCAACGCCCCCGAGCCGGTCACCCGCGCCGCGGTGCTCTATGTCTTCCGCGTCATGGTGGAGGATGAGATCCCCATGAATGCGGGCTGCCTGCGCCCCATCGAGATCGTGGTGCCCAAGGGCTCCATGCTCTCCCCGGTTTATCCGGCGGCGGTTGTGGCGGGCAATGTGGAGACCTCCCAGGCCGTCACCAATTGCCTGTTCGGGGCGCTCAAGGCCATGGCGGCGTCCCAGGGCACCATGAACAACCTCACCTTCGGCAACGACCAGGTGCAGTATTACGAGACCATCTGCTCAGGCTCGCCCGCAGGCCCCGGCTTCGACGGCACGGATGCGGTCCATGTGCACATGACCAATTCCCGCCTGACCGACCCGGAAATCCTGGAAAGCCGCTTCCCCGTGCTGCTGGAGGACTTCCACGTGCGCGCCGGCTCGGGCGGCAAAGGACGCTGGACGGCGGGATCGGGGACCTATCGCCGGATCCGCTTCCTGGAACGGATGGACTGCGCCCTCCTCTCCTCCCACCGCCGGGTGCGGCCCTTCGGTGGCGATGGCGGCGAGCCCGGCCTCGTCGGCGAAGGCTTCGTGCGCCGCAATGACGGCTCGTTCGACACCCTGCAAGGGTGCGACCAGACCGTTCTTGAAGCGGGCGAGGCGGTGATCGTCATCACGCCTACCGCAGGCGGCTATGGCGACCCGGCGCAGCGGGAAGAGTGACGCAAGAGACCGGGCACGGCGCCGTCGTGCCCGGTCATTGGTGTCATCATCGCCAGTCTGCGCGCGACATTGACGTGGGCGAGCAAATGACCGTTAGACCGGGTGAGACGAAAGGGGCCGCTGCACGGCTGCGGTCGATGGCTGGGGGCCTGCCCCGAAAGTCCCACGGACCGCATCAGGCCCCAAGACAGGCTACAAAAGTTCCCGCCCTTCAATGGAGGCCGGGCCTTCATCGCTCACACACGCGCCCCTCGGTCTCCTCGCAAAAAGCCCGCTCGACCTATTTGTTGATGTTGCTGTTCCCATTGCCGGCCAGCCAGGCAATCAGCGGGTTGTCGGGGGTGCGGCCGGGCGCGTTGGGCACGCTCTCCACCACCACGACCTTGGTCACCTCTCCCCGCTTATAGGCGGCCAGGAACTTGTCATAGTCCTTGAACGAGATGCAGCCGTTGGAATCACCACGCGGTCCCATCAGGTAGGAATGGGTAAGAAACCCGTCACGGCCATACATCTTGCCTTCGCCCACCGGACGCATCCGCAGGGCTTCCACGCCGTGGAACAGGCGCTCGCGCATGGTCAGCGTGTAGACATTGGGCGGGGTGGGTCCGATCATGCGCGTGGAGACATAGGACAGGTTGTCCATGCCATCCCCATAGCCCGAATGGGCTTCCAGCCGCTCGCCATTAGGCATGTAGACGGTCTGGCCCTTGATGTCATAGACGGCGAATTTGTCTCCGGGTTGCGGCAGCGCGATGCTCCGCTCGCCGGGCTTGGCGGGGGCAGGCTCCACTGCCGCGGGCACTTCCGCCGGTGCGGGCAGCGCCGCGATGCGGGGCGCGGCCGGCGTCGGCTCGCCATTGGCCAGCGGATTGCGCTGGGGCATGGGTACAGAGGCCAGGCGATCCCGGCTCTCGAGCAAGGCCGTCGCCGCGTCGGACGCGCCGCGCGCTGACCCAAGGGGGTTGGCCGTGGGCAGGGGCACGGAACGAACCACATCCACGCGCGATCCCGGGGCCGGTTCGGGCGCTGGAACTGCGGCCACAACTTTGCGGCTACCGCCGGCAATGGGATTTGGGTCGTAAAGCCAGCTCGGCAAGGCGAAGAGGGTGGTGTGCACGGGCTCCATGCCCATGTCTGGCGGGATTTCCTCGTCGGAGGCCGCCTCCGCCGCCAACTGGGCCGCGCGCTGGGCCAGCGCCTTCTCGTCGAACACCGGCTCAGCGGTGCGGGTGAAGCCGCCCACCGCCCAGGCCGCCACGACGGCGACCGCCGTCAAGCTGACCACCGCCACAAGGGCCGTGACACCCACACGCGCCAGCATATTCGCCCGCGGGACGACATAGGGCTCGTCATAGGCGTCTTCGTCGTTCCAGGCCGTGTAGGTCATGATCCCCACTGCTCAGTCCGCGTGGCCCATGGACGGGCAAACGCCCATCCCGAACCCGCACGGCATCACCGTGGCGCATCGCCCGGAAACGGGTGCGCCTGTCCAAAGGCTCTCCGGAAAATCTTTCGATTTCCCTTCCGCAACGTCACACACTGCCTCATTCGGGCAATGCATCTTGACGGAACCCCACAGTCCAATTGGGACTTTATGCATTTTGCGGCGCCTTCGGCAAGCGCGACCCGCCGACGCGTGCCCGCGCGCGCGGTCTTTGCATGTCAGATGACGGTTTGCGTCCACGCTGGATCGCGGCGTCAATGAGCAGCCCCGCGGGGCATTCGTGAGCGAAAGCCGGCATAGCCTGCGTCCGCGTCGAAAAGATAATCGAAGCGGTTCAGGAGACGCACCGAGGTATTCACGAACGCCTCTTCTCCGGGGCGAGGAACGAGAATGACGCGCGCGGGAGCGACCGAATCGGCCGCATTCCCCACTGCGAAAGCGTAGGACACGCCCTTCCCTTCTCCCAGCAGGTCCAAATTGAGGCGGGCACTGGGCGGCAAGGTTGGCTTGCCATCGGGGGCCTGCACCGTCTGGCCATTCAACTGGGATGCGGGAAGGGTGAGGTACATGGTGTCCACCCCAGTATCCACGAGCACCGTGCCACAGGCCGGTGGCTGGCGGTCATTGAGGGACAGGCAGACCGGAATGGGAGCCCAGTCCGGGAAGCGGTCGCTCTTGTCCAGCTTGGCGAACGTAAAACCCTTCGCCCCCTCCGCCGTCACCCCCACCTGGATGCCCTGCTTGGTCACCACATAGCCCCGGCGCATGGCACCGGGCGCCTCGGGGGTGCCCATGGCGGGCAGGTTCAAAAGTGGGTTGCGGTCGGGTGTTCCTTCTGCCTGCCGGTCCTTCTCCCGCGCAAAGCCGATGCCCACCATGGCCACATGGGTCGGGTGGGTGCGCACGCGACAATTGCGCGCCGCCTTGAGGCAGTCGATGCGGCGCACGGCGAGCACGGGGATCGGGCGGCTGGTGACTTGCGCGCCGTTCGGACCGGACAGGGTGACGGGCGCGACAACCCAATCCCCCCGCATGATCCGCCCGGAACTGGTGTAGGTGATGGTGCCCGGCCCCAGAGACTTCAGCTGTGACAGGTTCGGTATGGCTCGGGCCGCAATGACGACGCCGGTCGACCCCGTGTCCAGCACCGCCCGCACGACCGCCCCGCCTACGGAAACGCCCACCTGCGGCGGGCGGGTGATGGGCGCTGAGGCGAGGGGGGCGTTCAGATAGGGCAGGAACACGCTCTGGCCGCTGCCGGACAGATCGGGGCCGGCTTCTCCGGCCGTCGCAATCGACGGCGCCAGATTGGAAAAGGCCAAGGCCAGGCCGGCCGCGCCAGCAGCCAAAAGCCCACGCCAGCCTTGCATGGGGCGGACGAATTCGGCGGAAAGCTGAAGCTTCATAGTGGCATACCGCATTTGAAGACGCTTGCTCCCGCGACCGGCTGATCGCACTGTGTCCGTCACTGACGCAGGATCATGGCAAACATGCGCACGGAAATCACAGGAACCACGCTTCCCGTTCTCCAGGTCACGCTCAAGCCCGGCGAAACGCTGCTCGCCGAGACCGATCGCATGTCCTGGATGACGCCCAACATCGCGCTGCACACCACCACAGCAACCGGGGGCGCGGGCGGCTTTTTTGGCGCGCTCGGCCGCGCTGTTGCCGGCGGGGGGCTGTTCATGACCGAGTTCACTGCCCAGGGGAGCGAGGGCCTGGTCGCGTTTGCCGCCACCATTCCCGGCAACATCCTGGAAGTGCCCATTTCCCCCGGCCGTGGCTATTTCATGCACCGCCACGGTTTCCTTGCCGGTGCCCACGGGCTTTCCATCGCCATCGGCTTTCAGCAGAGCCTCGGCTCGGGCCTCTTCGGCGGTGAAGGCTTCATCCTCCAGAAGGTGACCGGCGAGGGCGCAGCCTTCGTTGAGCTGGGCGGAGAGATGATTTCCTACACGCTGGAGCCGGGGCAAAGCCTTCTGGTCCATCCCGGCCATGTGGGCATGTTCGAGGAGAGCGTGAACTTCGAGATCACCATGATGCGCGGCATACGCAACGCCCTGTTCGGCGGCGACGGCCTGTTCCTGGCCCAGCTCACCGGGCCGGGGAAGGTGTGGCTCCAGTCCCTCACCGCGCCCAAGCTCGCCCACGCCCTTCAGCCCTACCTGCCGAGCGGCGAGCGCCGCTGACCGGAAAGGCCCGCCCCGCCCTCAGCCATGCATGAGGGCGGTGACATGGGCGGCGGCGGAGCTGGCGAGGCCCTCCAGGTCATAACCGCCCTCCAGGATCGAGACGACGCGCCCCCCCGCATGCTTGTCGGCGATCTCCATCAGGCGGCGGGTGGCCCAGCCGAAATCGGTATCCACCAGTCGCAGCGAGGCCAACGGATCGCGCACATGGGCATCGAAGCCGGCGGAGATGATGATCAGTTCGGGACCAAAGGCAGAAAGGCGCGGCAGGATGCGGCTTTCCATCGCCTCCTTGAACCTGGCGCCGTCATCACCCGAGCGCAGGGGCGCATTGACGATGGTGTTGGCGGCGCCGGTCTCGCTCACAGCGCCGGTGCCGGGATAAAGCGGCATTTCGTGGGTGGAGCAATAAAGGACGGTGTCGTCCGCCCAGAAGATTTCCTGGGTGCCATTGCCGTGGTGCACGTCGAAATCCACCACCGCCACGCGGCCGAGGCCATGGACGGCCTGAGCATGACGGGCGGCGATGGCGGCCTGGTTCAGCAGGCAGAAGCCCATGGGCCGGCGCGTCTCGCAATGATGCCCCGGCGGGCGCATGGCCACGAAAGCATTGTTGACCTTGCGCGCGACCACCTCGTCCACCGCATAGCAGGCCCCGCCCACGGCGCGCATCACCGCTTCCCAACTGCCGGGGGATAACACGGTGTCGGAATCGATCCGCACCACGCCCTCGGTGGGAATGGCCTCGGCCATGGCGTCCACGAAATCGGCGGGGTGCACACGGATCACATCGTCCCGCTCGCCGAGCGGCGCACTCTCGCGCAAGAGGGTAGCGAACTTTTCCTGCTCGAAGATCCGGTCCAACGCCCGCAGCCGGTCCGCCCGCTCCGGATGGCCGGGGGGCGTGGCATGGAGGAGGCCGGCGGGGTGCGTAATGAGAAGCGTGGACATCGGCGTTTCCGCCCTCTCTGAGGAGGTTTCTATTGTGACATACCATATCCCAGGAACCAGAGAACGGTTTTGAGGTGGCTCAACGCTTCACCCACCAGCCCGGGCGGCTGCAGGTCCTTGGCGGCACAGGGACAATGTCTGATATAGGCTGTGCGCCACGAACCGGAGGAACCGCCCGTGCCCGCTCTCGAACTCGGCCTCGACACCTTCGGTGACGTCACCCATGGCGCGGACGGAACGCCCAAGCCCCATGGCCAGGTGATCCGCGACGTGTTGGAAGAGGCGGTGCTGGCGGATGAGACCGGCATTGATTTCATCGGCCTCGGCGAACACCACCGCGACGACTTCGCCATCTCTGCCCCTGACGTGGTGCTGGCGGCGATCGCGGCGCGCACCCGCCGCATTCGGCTCGGCTCGGCGGTGACCGTCCTGTCTTCGGATGACCCGATCCGTGTCTTCCAGCGCTTCTCAACCGTCGATGCCATTTCCAATGGCCGCGCCGAGGTGATCCTGGGGCGCGGCTCCTTCACGGAGAGCTTCCCCCTCTTCGGCTTCGCCCTGCGGGACTATGAGACGCTCTTTGCCGAGAAGCTCGATCTGTTTGCCGCCCTGCTGGCCAATGGCCCGGTGACTTGGGAGGGCTCCATCCGCCCGCCCTTGAGGGACCAGAAGGTCTTCCCGCCCATCGAGCGGGGCACCTTGAAGACCTGGATCGGGGTGGGGGGCACGCCGGAATCGGTGGTGCGGGCCGCCCATTACCGCCTGCCCTTGATGCTGGCCATCATCGGCGGGGCCCCCGCCCGCTTCCGCTCCTATGCGGACCTCTACCGCCGCGCCCTCGCCGAAACCGGCAAGCCGGCTTTGCCCATTGGCGTGCACTCGCCCGGCTATGTGGCGGACACCGACCAGGCGGCGCGCGACGAAGTGTTCGGCCCCTACAAGGCCATGCGCGATCGCATCGGCGCCGAGCGCGGCTGGCCGCCCATGGGACGGGATGAGTTCGAGCGGGAAATCACCCACGGCTCGCTCTATGTAGGATCGCCCGAAACCGTCGCCCGAAAGATCGCCGCGACCGCGTCGGCCCTCGGCATCGATCGGTTCGACCTGAAATATAGCGGCGGCCCCATTCCCCACGGCCGCCTCATGCGCTGCGTGGAGCTTTACGGCACCAAGGTGATCCCGCTGGTGCGCGACATGCTGGCCTGAGCCACCTCCCGCCCCGCATGGCGGGTGCGGGCGCCGCAGGTCTTGGCCGCACGGCCAAGGTGACTCATTTCGGCCACGCCCATGGGGCGCTTTGCGCACGCAAGCGTGAGGCGGCTGCCCCTCGAAACCAGGAACGGCCCGCCCCACTTCGCGTTCACATGGCGCCGGCGCACGATCGCCGGGGTGGGAGAACCGGCCGGATGACGGGTGATGGCAGACGGGTGAGCGTGGATTTCTGGCGAGGCTTCGCCTTGCTGACCATTTTCATCAATCACATTCCCGGGAACGTGGCCGGTCACTTCACCTATCGTAACTTCGGGATTTCGGACGCCGCCGAGCTGTTCGTCCTGCTCGCCGGCATATCTGCCGCCTTCGCCTATCTGCGCCCCTTCGAGCCCGGCGCCCGTGCGCGCGTCACGGTGCGGGTCTGGCTGCGCGCATTCCAGCTTTATGTGGCCCACCTCGCCTTGCTGCTGGTGGCGGTGGCGGTTGTCGGCGGCTTCGTGGTGGCAACCGGCGATGACCGTGTGCTCGAATGGTACCATCTGGACGTCATCAGCCAGCAGCCCATTGAGGCCCTGGTGGGCATCGCCCTGCTGAGCTACCAGCCAGCCTATCTGAACATCCTGCCGCTCTATGTGGCGATCCTGGTGCTGGCGCCGGTTCTGATCCTGCTGATGCGGACCAGCATCGCACTGGGGCTTGCGGTCTCAGCTGCGCTCTATCTTGCCACGCAGCTGATGGGTTTCACTCCCGGCTCCTGGCCCAATAGCGGGACCTGGTTCTTCAATCCCTTCGCCTGGCAATTCCTGTTTGCCTGCGGCCTGGCCATCGGGCGGCTCATCGACACCAACGCGCACCCGGTGGCGAACCGCGTGCTGGACATTCTGGCCCCCGCCTATCTCGCCGCGACCCTGGTCTGGGCGCTTGCGGGCCTGCCCATGTCGGCGGACCTGTCGCCGCTGCCCGCGTTCCTGTGGGACCTCGACAAGACCAACCTCGCCCTGCCCCGGCTCCTCCATGTGCTGGCCCTCGTTTATTGCGTGTCGCGCCTGCCGCTGGAGGCGCTGTTCCGGGCGAGCCCCGCGGCCCAGCCGCTCATCGCGATGGGGCGCCACGCCTTGCCGGTTTTTTGCCTCGGCACGGTGCTGGCCCTGGCTTTGCAAATCCAGCGGGCTGTTTACGATGGGGGAGTGGTGCCCGACCTGCTCATTGCGGGCGCGGGCTGCGCAATCCAATGGATGCTGGCGTGGGCGCTGGAATGGTACCGAACCGGATCGAGGGCGGCGTCGGGGAGATCCGCGACCGTGGCGTGACGGCCGCTCGTTCCCGCGTTTCGGTCAGACGGGCCGTCCGGGACCTTTCTGCCGCCCTGGCAGCGGTCCTCCTCGCCGGCCTGATCGCCGCCCCGGCGGAGGCCGGCGCCATCTCCGGCACGTGCCGCGTGCCCGATGTCTATCTGACCTTTGACAGCATCCTGTCCCGCACGGAGCGGCTCATCGACCGCGCTGCGCCGGTGCGCATCCTGGTGATCGGTCCGCAAATGGACAAGGGCGCGCTCTCCGCCAAGAAGCTCACCAAGCTGGAGCAGGAGTTGGCCCAGCGCCTGCCGGACATCCGCTTCACCATCACGCAGGAAGAGACCGTCCCCGGCCTCGTTCGGGAGGATTTCGGCCGCATCCGGCAGGCGGTGGAGCGCACCCAGCCGGATCTTGTGGTCTGGCAGGTGGGCACGGGGGACGCGCTGGCGGGGACCGACCCCTCCGACTTTTCCCGCGCCCTGGACCAGGCGGCGGAATGGCTGCGGGGCCGGGACATCGACCTGATCCTGGTGGACCCGCCCTTCCTGCCCAACGTCCCCCATGAGGCGCGCTATGGGCGCATCGTCCAGCAGATCGACAAGGTCTCGGACCGGGAGCGGCTCAACGTGCTGCAGCAATATGGCGCCACCACCTATCTCTTCTCCTCGCCCCAGTCCGGCGCGCGCGGCACGAGCGGGCGGCTCTGCCTGCCGGAGCTTCTGGCGGAAGCCATCGTGCGCTCGGCGACGCGCTGACCGCCAAAGACCGCGCGACGGGCATCGGCCCTCCCAAAACGACTTCGGCCCGCCAGAGGCGGGCCGAAGCATGTCTTGCCGGAGTGCGGACGATCAGGCCTGGCTGGCGGCCTTACGGCCCAAAGCCGCCTGCGCGGCGGCAAGCCGGGCGATCGGCACGCGGAAGGGCGAGCACGATACGTAGTCGAGGCCCACCTCGTCGCAGAAGGCGACGGAGGCCGGGTCACCACCATGCTCGCCGCAAATGCCGAGCTTGATGTCGGGGCGCGACTGTCGGCCGCGCTCCACGCCGATCTTCACCAGCTCACCCACGCCGTCCCGGTCGATGGAGACGAAGGGATCCACTTCCAGGATGCCCTTCTGCACATACGGCCCAAGGAAGGTGCCGGCGTCGTCGCGCGAGACGCCGAAGCAGGTCTGGGTCAGGTCGTTGGTACCGAAGGAGAAGAATTCGGCCGCCTCGGCGATCTCCTTGGCGCGCAGGGCGGCGCGCGGGAGCTCGATCATGGTGCCCACCTGGAAGGTGAGCTTGGCGCCGGTCTCGGCCTCGACCTCCTTCGCCACCTTCTGGATGACGGCGTTGACGATGTCGAACTCCGCCTTGGTGGCGATGAGCGGCACCATCACTTCCGGAACCACCATCTCGCCGGTCTTCTTGGCGGCGATAACGGCCGCCTCGAAGATGGCGCGGGCCTGCATCTCCGCGATCTCGGGGAAAGCGATGGCGATGCGGCAGCCGCGGAAGCCGAGCATGGGATTGACCTCATGCAGCTCCTTGTTGCGGCGCTCAATGCGCTCGACGTCCACGCCGAGGCTCTTGGCCACTTCCTGGGTTTCCGCCTCGGTGTGGGGCAGGAACTCATGGAGCGGGGGGTCCAGCAGGCGGATGGTGACCGGCAGGCCCTTCATGATCTCGAACAGCTCGACGAAGTCCTCCCGCTGCATGGGCAGCAGCTTGGCGAGGGCGGCGCGGCGGCCGGCCTCGTCGTCGGAGAGGATCATCTCGCGAACCGCCAGGATGCGGCCTGCATCGAAGAACATGTGCTCGGTGCGCGACAGGCCGATGCCCTCGGCGCCGAAGGAGCGGGCCATGCGGGCGTCGAGCGGGGTCTCCGCATTGGCGCGGATCTTCAGGCGGCGCACCTTGTCGGCCCAGCCCATGAGGGTGGCGAACTCGCCAGACAACTCGGGCTGCTGCATGGGCACCTCGCCGGCCAGCACCTGGCCGGTGGAGCCGTCAATGGTGATCACGTCGCCCTTCTTAAAGGTGCGGCCGGAGACGATCAGCGTCTGGCCGGCATAGTCGATGCGCAGGGCGCCGGCACCGGAGACGCAGGGCTTGCCCATGCCGCGCGCCACCACGGCAGCGTGGGAGGTCATGCCGCCGCGCGAGGTCAGAATGCCCTCGGCCGCATGCATGCCATGGATGTCCTCGGGGGAGGTTTCCACACGCACCAGGATGACCTTGCGGCCCTGCCCCTTCATGGCCTCGGCCTCGTCGGCGGAGAACACGATGGAGCCGCAGGCAGCACCGGGCGAGGCCGGCAGGCCGCTCGCCACCACGTCGCGGGGCGCCTTGGGGTCGATGGCGGGGTGCAGCAATTGGTCGAGGGCGGCCGGGTCGACGCGGGAAACAGCCTCTTCCTGGGAAATGAGGCCCTCATTGGCCAGTTCCACCGCAATCCGCAGCGCCGCCTTGGCGGTGCGCTTGCCGGAGCGGGTCTGGAGCATCCACAGCTTGCCCTTCTCGACCGTGAACTCAAGGTCCTGCATGTCCCGGTAATGGTTCTCGAGCGCGTTGGAGATGCGCTCGAACTCCTTGAAGGCCTCCGGCAGCGCGGTTTCCATGGAGGGCTTGTCGGAGCCGGCTTCCTTGCGGGCCTTCTCGGTCAGGTCCTGCGGCGTGCGGATGCCGGCCACCACGTCCTCGCCCTGCGCGTTCACGAGGAACTCGCCATAGAGCGCCTTCTCGCCGGTGGAGGGATTGCGGGTGAAGGCCACGCCCGTCGCGGAGGTGTCGCCCATATTGCCGAACACCATGGCCTGCACGTTGACCGCGGTGCCCCAGCTTTCCGGAATGGTGTGCAGGCGACGATAGGTGATGGCGCGCTGGTTCATCCAGGAGCCGAAGACGGCGCCGATGGCGCCCCACAGCTGCTCATGGGGATCCTGCGGGAAGGGCTTTCCGAGCTCCGACAGCACCTTGGCCTTGTAATCCACCACCAGCTTCGCCCAGTCATCGGCGCTGAGGTCGGTGTCCAGGGTGTAGCTGTTCTGGAGCTTGTAAGTGTCCAGCAGCTCCTCGAAGTGGTGGTGGTCCACGCCAAGCACCACGTCCGAATACATGGTAATGAAGCGCCGATAGCTGTCATAGGCGAAGCGCCGGTCGCCGGCGAGCTTGGCCACCGCTTCCACGGTCTCGTCATTCAGGCCGAGATTGAGCACCGTGTCCATCATGCCCGGCATGGAGGCGCGAGCGCCCGAGCGGACCGAGACAAGGAGCGGGTTGGCCGGGTCGCCGAAGGACTTGCCGGTGAGGCTCCCCACATGGGCGAGAGCGACTTCCACGTCGCCCTTCAGCTCGGCGGGATAGGTCTCGCCATGGGCGTAATAATAGGTGCAGACCTCCGTGGTGATGGTGAAGCCCGGAGGAACCGGAAGGCCCAGATTGGCCATCTCGGCGAGGTTTGCACCCTTGCCGCCGAGCAGGTTCCGCATGTCGGCTTTCCCCTCGGCCTTGCCGTCGCCGAAGGAGTAGACCCATTTCGTCATCTGGAGATCCCTTGGGGTGGACACGCTGTACAGGAAGACTGCGCGGTTGCTTTAGCTCGCGCGCGGCCTGCCTTCAACTCCACTATTTGCTCACAAGCCGCTCAATGTGGCACCAGACCCAAAATTCCGATCAGAATCAGATAGATCGCCACCAGAATATTGAGCAGCCGGGGAAAGAGCAGGATCAGGATTCCGGCCACCAGGGCGACGATGGGCTGAAGGATCACCAAGTCGACGGTCATGCGATTTCTCCTTGAGAGAGTCGCGGCGGCGCGCGCGGCTCGCCGCAAAGGTCTCGGCGGGTAAGACGATCGAACTGAGGATTGGTTCCGGCAGCAGTGCGGCTTGTCTCACGGCGCTGTGAAACAACGTCCATTGCAAACCGCTGCGGGTCTGTGCGGTCATGAGGCTCTGCAGCGAGCTTTGGTCATGTTTTGCCAGACGGGGGACGGCCATGGGGTGGAGTGCCGCGGACGCAGCATCACGCAAGGTCACCCCGTGGCTGGCGGGCCTTGCAGCCCTCATCGCCTCCGCCTTCGCCGTCACGCCGGTCCTCGCCCAGCCGGAAAAATGCCCCCGCATGGTCGCCGAGGCACCGCCCCGGATCATTCCGGCCGCCTTCCGGCTGGCGGCGGCGGGCACCGGTGAGGTCCGCCTCACCTTTGTCGGCCACGCCACCTTCCTGATCGAGAGCCCGGCCGGGGTGACGATCGCCACTGACTATAATGACTATGTGCGCCCCAGCATCGTGCCCATGGTCGTCACCATGAACCGGGCGCACGACACCCACTACACCAACAACCCCGATCCCGGCATCGCCCATGTACTGCGAGGCTGGAACCCCGAGGGCGGCGCCGCGAACCATGAGCTGACGCTGGAGGATGTGTGGATTCGCAACGTGCCCACCAACATCCGCCAGGGGGCAGCCACGCTCTATGACGGCAATTCCATCTTCGTGTTCGAGGTGGCGGGGGTCTGCATCGCCCATCTCGGCCACCTCCACCATGTGCTCACACCGGACCATCTGGAGGCCATGGGGCGCATCGACGTGGTGCTGGCGCCGGTGGACGGCTCCTATACGCTCGACATTGACGGCATGCTGGAAACCCTTAAGGCCATCAATGCGCCCCTCGTCATTCCCATGCATTATTTCAGCAGTTGGGGCCTGGACCGTTTCCTCAACCGCTTGAGCGAGGATTACGCGGTGACCCGGTCGGCGTCCCCCACCATCACCCTTTCCCGCGAGACCTTGCCTGCCAGGCCGACCATTCTCGTACTGCCGGGCCGGTAAGGTGCCCCCTTATGACGTGGAGCGCCTTGCGTAATCCTCAACCACGTCGAACGCGCACATGATGTGATAGAGGCTGCTGGCGCGGGAGGGTTCCAACATCGGGCGTCCCTCCGCATCAATATGTTCCCACCAGGCGCCCCGCACGGGGTGGACGAAGAACCGCATGAGGCCACGCAAGGCACGGGCCGCGCGGTCAAGTGCCGCCTTCCGCGCAGTGTCGTCCACAGCCAAGGCCGCCATGAGTGTGTGCGCCTTGATCCGCTCCGTCTGAGGCCAAAGCCGCGCCCTGTCATCCCTCACGCTCAGGTCCGCATTCAGTTCGTTGATGGCAAGATCGCGCCTGGGGTCCACACCGCGGGCCTCCGCCACGTCCAGCAGTCGCCGCGCGGCGGCCAGGGCATCCGGACGAGCGCGCAAGGTTCCCCAGCGGGTCAGCAGCCAAGCCCATTCGAACTGGTGACCCGGCTCCACAACGGAGCCGGCATGATCGGTGAGCGGCTTCCAATCGCCGTCATAGAATTCCTTGAGCGCCCCGGTTTCAGGATCAAGGAACCGGTCGAGACACAGTTCGGCCAGTTCGTCGGCGAGCGCATCCCATGGGGTGCCGACCGCCATCTGCCGCCAGGCGAGACTGGCCTCGAGCATGTGCATGTGGGGATTGGCCTTCAGCGGCAGGCTGCGGGGGATGGCCTCCTCGAACCCGCGCTCCGGATGCCGGAATGGCTGCATGGCGGACAGGAGGGTCTCGGCGCGGGCCGAAAGAGCGGTGGGGCGCTCTCCCACCTCATGGGCGGCGGCGAGGCCGAAGAGCACGAAGGCGTGGTCATAAAGATCGAATTCGCGGCTCAGGGCCCGTCCACCGGCCTCCACGATTGAGACGATGCGACCTTGCGCATCCAGGTGCTGCCCCTCCAGGGCCGCGAGCCCATGGCGGACGATGTTTCGCGCAGGTCCGGGCCAAGCGCGACGCTCGGCGGTGGCGAAGGCGAAGATCTGACGCCCCACCACCCGGGCACGGCGAGGATCCGCAGTGGGCACGCCGTCTGCAGTCAGGCGCTCGACGAACCCGCCGGCCTCCCGATCCACGCCGCGGCCGGCCCACAGGGGCAGAGCGGATTCGAACAGAAAGGCACGGAATTCGTCCCGAGCGGCCTGGAAACTCTTGCTCACCGCGTCCTCTCCACCTGATCCGTCCGAACCGTGACGTCGGCGGGCCAACGTGCCGTCATCACCACGACACCCCGGGAACCCGCACGCTCTTGGTGGAAAAACCAGCTTTTTCCACCACGAACGGCAGGAGGCGTTCCAGCGCGTGGAGCAGCGTCCCGTCATCGTCCAGAGGCTCCTGCGGAAAGTCCTCCCAGGCAAGATCGAGATCGGCGAGGGGCCTAAGGGCCTTGGCGCGGGTCCAGAACATGGTGCCCAGCGGAAAGTCGAAATAGTCCGGAAGGTCTGCGATGCCCATGCGTCGTGCAAGAGCCTCGGCGATCTCCTTGTTTTCATTCCAGCCGACCAGATGCGGATCCTCAGCCATCACAAGACCAAGATGGGGATCCCTTGCGAAGGCATCCTCGATCGTGTCCAGCATGGCGTGGCGACCGCCGACCAGATGCTCGAACAGGAAGGTGCGCCACGCCTCACCCATGGCAGCATCCGTGCTCAGGCTGCGCTTTCCGTGAATATGTCCAACAATATCATAGCCTTGCTCCAGGACCTGCGGCAGGAACTCCAGGAGGAACGGCCCCACGTCGCGCCCGCGATTGTCCACCACCCTCACACCGACTCGAGACTGGCTGCCCTCGAATACGGACTTGATATGGCGTGCCTTTTCCTCGGTGTCAGTGGTCACGAAGAGATCGCATTGCGCGTGGTTGCGAAACAGCCGGTCCCGCAGGTCCGCGGCGAGGTCGGCATAATAGAGATGCGCGTGCAAGGCACTGCGGAGGCGCACTTTTCGCGTCTCGCCGCCCCCGCTGCGCGGCGTGATGACCGTCCGCGACCAGGGACCGGATGGCCGACCCGCCCGCACCCAGTGAGCGAGGGGATTTTCCGCGCCATCAACGCAGGCTTCGGCATGGGCTTTTGCGTAGATCTGGGGATGAAATCCCTCGCAAGGCCGGCGAAACTCGGGATTTGACGCCGGATTCCGCGTCATTCCCATCACCGCCCACTGGAGCAGGACGCGCCATTCTGCCTCTCCGGGCTCGAAGAGCGGCGTGCCGGGGGGGATGGCGAATTCGGGGTCGACCGCGTCTTCCTGCTGAAGGGTGACGAGGTCGGCGGGCGAGACGGCGCCTGCGGCTTGAAGGCCCCACTCGTTGATCTTCGCCACATAGGACGGGAAATCGAACGCAGTTCGGCCCACGCGGGCCACCTCAGCGCGGAGCTTCGATCTTCCGGCGGTGTTCTCGGCGATTCCACAGAGGATCTGCGCGGCGGCATGGGCGTCGAGATGGGGGGCGATCAGGGCGCGCGTCGCCGGGTCGGCGTCCAGTATCTCCGCCGTCCCGCAGGCATCCCGGAAGCATATTGTTGGGATGCCACGAGACATGGCATCGATCGCCACGTTCGGCTGCGGGTCGAGGCGAGAACTGAGGAAGAATGCATCAGCAGCATCATAGATCGGGTCGAGATCCGAAACCGCCTTCACCATCTTGAATCTGTCGCCAAGGTCTGCCTTCTCGATCTGATAGGCAAGATAGGCGGAATAAGCGCTGTCCTTCTCCGGATCATACCCATCGCCCACCCAGACGAACTGGAAGGGAATATCCGGGCGAAGGCGCATGGCTGCAGCGGCAGCGGTCACGAACAGATCAACGCCCTTGCGCAACTGGACATGACCAAGTCCGATGACGATGAAAGCATCCTTGAGCTTGCGCCTGTCCAGACATGAGGGCAACTCAGACGCCTCATCCAGGCTCCCTGCTCCTGCCGGTGGATCATTTCTACCCTGCGCGAGGACGTGAATACCCCGGCGCTGATCAAGGCCGGGGAAAGCATCGAAGGAAGACTTGGCGGAAATCCTTGCCGGGAAAACAATATGGGACGCCCAGTCATAGACATTGCGCATCTTCGATAAAGGACGCGTATAGGCAGCAAATTCATGGACGAGGCTTATGACGGGAACGCCCCGACGCGCGAGCTCCGGCACCACGATCTGCGTTTCAATGCTGTTGGCTACAGCATAGGAAATCCTGTAGTCTTTGATCAGGCGTTCCACGAGCCGGCGCGCATCTGACGGGTCCCAGTCCTCCCACGTCAAAGGCCCGATGCACGCGGCCGAAACCTCTCGATAACTTTCCTCCAACTCACCGCCGCGCAGCAGGAGGGAGATGACCGGAGCGTGCTGAGACAGGCCCTTCACCAGATTCCAGCCGAGGACCGGGGCGCCGGTGCGGGAGGCTTCGTGGGAAATGACCAAAATGGCGTCTTTGCCCGCCTGATCTACAGGCATAGGCGGAAACGTCAGACGGTTCACGACAGAACTCGGCCTGCGCCCTTCTGCCCGACCATGGTATTCATAATGATAAAGAGGCGCAACATTGGCTTTGACGATGTCCGGATACCGCTCGCAATAATATTGCGGATCAAAAAACTCTGAACATGCCCAACCGAGAGCCTCCCCAACCACCACGTAATGCAAGAAAGGATCTATGCCCTCCGGAAGCCGTCGAGCATAAAGCGTGGCGTCGAAGATCTGGGAGCGCCGGACGAGTTCCGCACGCGCCTCCGCTTCAACTTCGTTAGCAGGAAGCGAAACGCCAGTATTGGTCAAGGAAATCCAATGAAGAGCGGGCGGGCCGTCAAGTCCAGCGGCCACATAGAAGGGCCAGAGGAACTCCCCGTCAAATCTCGGATTCGGCGGAACTCCGATCCGCCACCCCACTTCCGCATAATGGGCAATGGGATCGATCAGCCGGGGTCGCCCCGACGCATTCCGATAGAATTCCGGATCCACAAAACCGCTAAGTTCAAGAATTTTCCTGAAACGCACGTCCAGTTCAGCCCCGTCCATCGTCGCCCCGCCTCACCGTATCCAACGTGGTCCGTATATTTTCCGTCGAAGCCAGGATCGCGCCGCCTTCGGCATCAACCGGACGCCCGACACACGTAACGCACTTTCAACTGAACCGCGCGTATGTTCAAAAAGCCCCTTCCAGTCTTCAAGCTCGCTCCTCAATTCTTCATTTTCTCTTCTGGCACTCACTAAGGCACCAGCATAGACGTCATCTTCTACGCAGGTTTGCTTGCCGTCACCTTCCGCATTCCGCAGTTTCTGCACCATGGACGATTGTATGCGGTAGGAAAGCCCCATGGCCTCCTTCTGGGACTGGAGCGTGGCGATTTGGGTTTGTAACGCGCTTACGGTGTCCCGAAGAAGCGCCAGTTCAGCCTGATCTGGGCTTGCGGGGGCGTGTCCTCCGCCTGCCCCTGCAGAAGCCGCAACATCGCCCACCATCGCCCCGGCGCCGGCCGGAGCCGCTCCCTGCCCGTCGGCCGTCCCACCCCCCGCCGCCGCGGTGGGCAGGTGGAAGTCCTCCCGCGCCACGCGGCTGACGGCGAAGGCGGCGGACAGCCCCTCCACAAAGCCTCCGACACGCCCAACCTGGCGTCGCACCAGGTCGTCGGCCTCCCGCAGATTCTCGCGCAAGGTGGCAAGGAGCCGTTCCGGGTCGCCCGGGTCGCCCACCCGGCCGGCGGCAAGGGCGGCGTGGCGGTCGAGGGTGAGGGACAGGCTGTCCAGCTCATCGCGCAGGCCGGCGGCCAGGGCGTCCAATTCGGCACGGCAGGTCCGGGCCATCTGGTCGAGGGCGTCCTCGGCCCGCCGGGCGCGGGCAAATGCGGCGCGGGTGCCGTCCTCGGCCGCCTGCATCTGGGCGCGCATGGCCCCGCTGCGCTGCGCGAGCGCCGCTTCGCCCGCCTTGTGCGCGTCCACCTGGGCCAGGATTTCTCCGATGGCGCTGCTCTCGAAGAAGACCGAGGCCTGCGGTAGCGCGACGTCCGCGTCGGAGGCCACCACCAGATTGTAGGGCGCGCGGGGCAGGCCCTCGCAGGCCTCGTAATGGTCCTCCCCCCGGCGCTCGAAGGACAGGACGCCGCGCGCCGGGCCGTCGGGGAACAGCACGGAGCCGAGCATCGGTCGCTGCAACAGCATGGCGCTGTTTCGGAAATGGCGGGCGAGAAGCCGCTCGAACTCCTGCCGCGTAAGTTCGTTCACGTGATAGGGGTTGGCGCCGCTGCCGAGCGGGGAATAGACGTCCCGGTCCGGCGAGGAGATGATGAAGGTGCCCCCAGGGCGCAGGACGCGCTTGACCTCGGCGAGAAACAGGTCGTGCTCGAAGAAGTGCTCCAGCGTCTCGAAGGAGACCACCACATCGACGCAGGCATCGGGCAGCGGCAGGGCGCGGGCGTCACCGTTCACGTAAGACAGATTGGCCTTGCCATAGGCGCGGGCCGCATGGGCGGCCGCCGCCGGGTCCACCTCCACCCCGACCACCGAGCGCGCCACCTGGGCAAGGAGGCTGGAGCCATAGCCCTCCCCGGCGGCCACATCCAAGACATCCACCCCCCGGCAGAAAGCCCTGGCAAAGAAATAGCGGTGCAGATGCTCGATCTCGATCTGGCCGGAAACAGCGCTGGTCAGTCGCTCGCCAGTCCATTCCAATTCTTCGGAGGGAGCCGGTCGATCAAAAATCTCACCCATGAATCGCGAACTCCAAGCGCGAATCCGGGCCTCCAGGCGCTCCACTTTCTCGGCCCCGGGCGCGGCCGGGCGGTGTGAGAGCGCAAATCGCCGAGACGGATCCGCAGGGTGAAAGTGCAACGTCTTCGCCCGACGCGCCAGCCCTCCTTGCGGGAGATTCTCCGCGCCGGTTGCATCCACCTGCTCGGTCCGTCCGGTCTGAAGCCCGCGCTCCATGCTCGTATTTCCATTCGAGCGGGGCATTCTGGCCCCGCTTCCTTGCAGAAAACGCAAGCGCCGCGCGCGCCGGAGCCGGCGCTAGCGGCCCACCCCCGCGGCACCGCCGACGGCGCTGTCGTCCAGCGCGGCCGCAAAGCGCATCAGACCCTCGATGAAGCTCAGCCGGGGCGCCCAGCCCAGTTCCTGCCGCGCCCTGCCGATGTCGAGCAGGTTCACCGGAACGTCGAAAGCCCGGGCGTTCAAATAGACGCGCCGAGCAGGCCGGCCGAGCACGTGTTCGATCCCGTCCAGCAGCCCGTTCAGGGACAGGCCCTCGCCGGAGCCGATATTGAAGACCCGGGACTTCGTCGGCGCTGTCGCGGCGCGGGTGAGCGCGGCGACCACGTCGCTGATATGCACGTAGTCGCGCACCACCGTACCGTCACCCCAAATTTCGATGCGCTCGCCGCGCAGGGCTTTGCCGAGAAAGACCGCCACGGCCCCCTGGCTCGCCTGCAGCCGCTGGCCCTCGCCGAAGGGGTTGGACAGGCGCAGGATGCGGTAATCCAGCCCGTGCAGTTCTCGGAACAGCTCCAGATACTTCTCGATCGCCAGCTTGACGATGCCATAGGAGCATTGGGGGTCGGTGGCATGGGTCTCGGGAATGGGCAGCTCGCGCGGCGGGCCATAGACGGTGCCCCCCGACGACACGAACACCACCCGCTTCACACCCGCCTTGTGCGCCTGCTGGAGAAACCGGATCGAGGACAGGAGATTGCTCTCCACGTCGAACAGCGGGTCGTCGTTGGATGTCTTGGGCAGCGTGGTGGAAACGAGGTGAAAACACACCTCGCAGCCCTCCACGGCCCGCGCCACATCGGCGGCATCGGTGAAGTCGCCGTCCAGCTGTTCCAGGCTGGGGCAGAGGCCGTAACGCACGAGCGGCTTGGAACCCGCGCGGTCGAAGCTGCGCACGCGCCAACCCTCGGCAGCGAGCGCCGCCACCAGATGGCTGCCGATGAAGCCGCGCCCTCCCAGAACCAGGCAGGTCTTCTGTGCGCGCAGGTTCGTCTCCATGGCCAATCCGCAATTCCCCCGCTTCACCCGTTTCTTTTTCTCACCTCGGCCCTAGAGGGCGGAGCTTGCCCGAAGCCAACCTCGGCCCCGCCCGCATCGCACGGGCGCGGAAGGTCCCGTCACTTGAAGGTCAATAGAAGCCAGTTGGTATCCGGCGCACCATTGGCATCCACGGAAATATCCAGCATGTCCCCCGCTGTCGGCGGCACCTGCAGCGTAAAGGGCTGGCCAGGCCGGACCACGGCTTGGCCCCATTCCTTGCCTCCTGCGGATACGACGATATGGGCTGTCCCGCCGCCGCGCGTGATGGCCTCGGGGGGCACGCGCGGGTCGATCTCGGCATTCAGGCTCACCGCACCACCGGGAAACTCCGCCCTGAATTTCTTCACGTTGAACGCGAAGCGTGTCGGCGTGGTGCGCCCGGGATGGACGAAGAACACATTGCGGGCGCCAAATTCGGTCAGCTTGCCGAAGTCGTCGCCGATCACAACATTGGACAGATAGGGCGAAAGCGCGCCGGACGGCTGGGCATTATTGGCCTCGGCAACGACTGTCCCGCGCGGATCAGGCGCGGGGCCGCCCAAGCGTGCCAGCCCGCCAAAGTCGAGCGACGCCTTGGGCAAGGTCCCATATCCGGTCTGTCCGCCAGCGCGATCCCGCGCGTCTTCAAGGGCACTGAACCCTGCGCCCGCGCGCTCGGCGTGCGCCGCCCCGCCGCCACACAGGCACAGCAAGCCTACGCAAAGGAGCCGCGCAGCCCAATCGGAGACCTGGCCGCACCTGCTGACATCACCCATTCCGCCCCCCGTGAAGCCCGTTCTGGGCGTAACACTGCCTTGCCCTCGCCCCTCCCGCACGCAACGCAGTGCCAGAGGTTGTGCGCCGCATCCAAGGATAGCCCGCAGCCGCGCCTGCAACCCTGATGCGGCAAGACACCCCGTAGCATGATAAGCGCCGACAAAGAAATGTCATAGTCCCTAACGGAAGGTGCCGCCTTGAGCCACATCAGGTTGAGCGACATCGGGTGCGCCTAGGAATGCTGGAACGGGCGACTTGGGCGCCCCGCTGCACCAGCGGTCGGCCGGCGCCCTGGTCCGCATGGGTAGATTTCGAGGCTGGACTGGCCTCCCGGAAGGGATTCGAACCCCTGACCCCAGGTTTAGGAAACCTGTGCTCTATCCTGCTGAGCTACCGGGAGAAGCCATCCGCTGACCATTCCGCACGCGCGGGCCGGCCCTGCTTTATGGTCCGGATCGCGCCTTCCGTTCAAGTCTCCCGGTGGCCTTGCACGGGGGAAAAGCCGCCCCGACGGGAAACGTGCGGTAAGAAAGGGTGAGCGGCGGGGCCGGCGCAAAGCCTTGGAGGATCGGGCGCAGGCCCTTAAATTAGGACGATGATCGCGTGCACCCCACAGCCCCCCGACCGCCGGGGCATGGACAGGACCATGGACCGGAGGGGAGCCCCGCGCGCGTTTCATCACGCATTTCATAAGGCGTTCAGCTTCCCGCTGGAGAATAAGCGCGCCGTCCGCGCAGCGCGCGGCGGGAGGGGAACGGACGGGTCCGGGCGGCATGCCGCCAAGACAACGCCGCGCCTGCGCCTCTCTCCCGCCACGTTGAGCGGCACTTTCGTGCGGACGCGCGAGACCGGCCGCCCCGCGACTCGCGTGGGGCAGCGGGACGGGATCATGGGGCACGGGGCGCGGGAGGAGAGGGGACGGTGAGCGGGCTGGGCAGGGCCGCACGACAAAGGGAATCGACCGCCCCCGCGGGGCGCGGTGGCTTTGCCGCGCGCGCGCTCGCTGGAGGCCTCGCCTTGTCCCTGCTGCTGTCGGGCTGCGCCGGGGTCGATGCGGAGCGCCTGGGCACGCCGGTGGGTCCCGCGACTGCGTCCGCCTCCGACGATGCCTCCATGACCCCCGCCCAGCGCCGGGAGCATGAGCGGCTGGTGGCCAGCTATGGCGGCGCCTATGAGGACCCCGAGCTCAAGGCGCTGATCCAGCAGGTGGTGGAGCGCCTGGTGGCCGCCTCCGAGCGGCCCGACCTGAAATATCGCGTGACGGTGCTGAACTCGCCCGCCATCAATGCCTTCGCCATGCCCGACGGCTCGCTCTATGTGACGCGCGGCCTGCTCGCTTTGGCCAATGATACGTCCGAGCTCTCGTCCGTCCTGTCCCATGAAATGGCGCACGTCATCGCCCGCCACGCCTCCATCCGCGAGGACCAGGTGAAGCAGGCGGTGCTGGTGAGCCGCGTCATCTCCGACGTGGTGAACGACCCCGACATGGGCGCGCTGGCCATGCAGAAGTCGCGCATGTCGCTGGCGAGCTTCTCCCGCGGCCAGGAATTGGAGGCGGACGCCATCGGTGTGGGCATTTCCGCCCGCGCGGGCTTCGACCCCTATGGCGCCTCCCGTTTCCTCACCGACATGGGCCGGCAGGCGGAGATCAAGAGCGTGGGCATCGGCGGCGCCGCCGCGCAGACGACACCGGACATGGACTTCCTGTCCTCCCATCCGGCCACCCCCGAGCGCATCTCCATCGCCATCGCCAATGCGCGCGAATATGCCTCCTCGCCCGTGGCGGCCACCAATGCCGGCGAGCGGGACCGCAACGCCTATCTCTCCGCCATCAACGGCATGGTGTATGGCGACGACCCCAAGGAAGGCTTCGTCCGGGGGCGCAAATTCTTCCACCCCAAGCTCGGCTTCACTTTCGTGGCGCCGGAAGGCTTCACTCTGGAAAACACCTCCCAGGCGGTGCTGGGCGCCACCCCCTCGGGCACCGAGGCCCTGCGGCTGGATGCGGTGCGGGTGACGGGGGACCAGTCGCTCGGCCAATATCTGTCGTCGGGCTGGATCGACGGCGTGGAGATCAATTCGGTGGAGACCCTCACCGTGAACGGCTTCACCGCCGCCACCGCCGTGGCGCGGGGCGAGCAATGGTCGTTCCGCATGTTCGCCATCCGCTTCGGCTCGGACGTCTACCGGCTGATCTTCGCCGCTCGGAACCTGACCCCCGACCTCGACCGCCAGTTCCGCGCCGCCGCCGAGACCTTCCGGCGCGTGTCCAGCGACGAGGCGGAGACGGTCAAGCCGCTGCGCCTGCGCATCGTCACGGTGGGGCTTGGCGACACGCCGGAGAAGCTGGCGGCCAAGATGCAGGTGCCGGACCGGCCGATGGAGCGCTTCCTCATCCTCAACGGCTTCGACAAGGACACCAAGCTGCGCTACGGCGAGAAGGTGAAGATCATCGCCGAATGAGGCGGCCCTTCGCCATGGGATCGCTTCCCCCCGGATGGGGCCATCCGGGGGCGCCATTCTGTCTCACAAGGCGCCGTCACGCGGCCGGCGCGGCCTCGCCTGCCCCCAGGCCTCTTGCGTGCAACTGCCGCACATGGCGGATGAGCGCGCGTGCTTCGGGCGGCGGCCGGCGCGCGATGCGCCGATAGGCGCGCCCGTCCGGGGTGCGGTCCACCAGCCCCGCATCGAACAATTCCCGCCGCAGCAATGCGTGGTCACCGAAGGTGTGCCAGTGCGCGAGAGCGTCATTCACCCGCGCCTCCGGCCCGAGGTCTCCCGGGGCGAGACGCGACCACAGCACCCACAGGCACAAGGTCCGCTCCCCCGCGCGGCCGGGCCAGCGGACGAGGCGGCCTTGCGCATCGAAATGACGGGTGGCCCGGCGCACCTTTTGAAGATCGGCAGGAGGCTCGGGGACTGGCGGTGCCGCGACGGCCTGGGCAAGCGCGGCGGCAGCAGCGCCTTGCGCGCGCAGATGCTGGAAGTTCCGCAGGCCGGCGGCGCGCGCCAGCATGTTGAGCAGTTCCAGATGGCTGGGCACGGCCTCGGCGCCGGCCAATTGACCGCGCAAGGCCTTGGCGAAGGCGGAGATGTCGCCGGTGGCGAAGGGCAGAGGGGTTCTCGACATGGGGCGTCCTCGCATGCCGCGTGTCCCAGAGGGATGTCGGAGTCACCGGCTTGCGACGCGGCAGGAGCGCGTGTCGAAGAAGTTCAGAAGCGGCAGGTTTAGCTTCCCCGGATGCGGGGCGGCGACGTCTCGGTGAACTGCGGACCGTGAGGCCTTCTAGATCAGGCGCGCATCCGCTTCAAGACGGGAACAAAAAAACCGGCGCGGAAAGCCAGGGCCAGACATGATTTGGGCCGCGCCCCGGTTCGGAGCGCGGCCCACTTACCGCCTGCATCGACATGAGGGGCTCACTGCTTGTGCGGCTGATCTTCCTTGATGGCAGCCTCATGATACCAGCTGCTGCCAAGGACGGACTTGGTGAGACCCAGGGCGGTCAGTTCCGCCATCAACTTGTCTTCCGGCTGCCGGCTGCGCTGGCCGGCGCGACCTCCCGTAGGGAAGGTGTAGATTTTGGCAGAGCCACTTCCATGGTTCATAGTCATTCCACTTCCTTTGCTGAGCGGATGCCCTTGCGAACATCCCGTTGGATCCCTTATAGCACGGACTCGCTGAGACGTGCACAGCAAATATCCATCCTTTTGCATAACATGAATGTTTTTTAGGCATGTCTATTTTTGCTGTGCGGCAGCGGGATCATTCAACACTGGCAAGCTATTGCGAGGCTGTTTTGCGCAATGCACGCAGCCTTGCCGCCTAAATGTCCAGTGCACTTTTTTTGTTCCCTGCGCCTCTTGCATTGCGATCACGTTCGATGCAGCCGCCCAAACCGCCTGTTTAGGAGGCAAAGCGACGCCAAAGCAGGCACATGACCAAAGCATGAAGGGAAACAGGGGTTTGGCCGACCTCTCCCTGCCGCAGCGCGGCACGCGCGCACGGACCCCCGAAGCCCGGCCGGGAATTGGCACGGTCCGTGCTTTAGAAGCGTGGTCGCTCGCGACCGAGCACGCCATCGGCTGTCGGCATGCTCCGGGAGGGTTCGGCAGTCACGTCCGGTTCCACGGGGAACGGGATAACGGCTTCAACTTTCCTGGTGCTTCGCGTCATCAGGTTATGAGAGAGCGCAATGACGAAGTACAAACTCGAGTATATCTGGCTCGACGGCTACAAGCCGACCCCGAACCTGCGCGGCAAGACGCAGATCAAGGAATTCGACCACTTCCCCTCGCTCGAAGAGCTCCCCCTCTGGGGCTTCGACGGCTCGTCCACCGAGCAGGCGGAAGGCCGCAGCTCGGACTGCGTGCTGAAGCCGGTCGCCGTCTATCCCGACCCCGCCCGCAAGAACGGCGCGCTGGTCATGTGCGAAGTGATGATGCCCGATGGCGTCACCCCGCACCCGACCAATGCCCGCGCCACCATCCTGGATGACGAAGGCGCCTGGTTCGGCTTCGAACAGGAATACTTCTTCTATAAGGACGGCCGTCCGCTCGGCTTCCCCGAGCACGGCTATCCGGCCCCCCAGGGCCCCTATTACACCGGCGTCGGCTACAAGAATGTGGGCGACATCGCCCGCGAGATCGTGGAAGAGCACCTCGAGCTCTGCCTCGAGGCCGGCATCAACCACGAAGGCATCAATGCCGAAGTGGCCAAGGGCCAGTGGGAATTCCAGATTTTCGGCAAGGGCTCCAAGAAGGCCGCTGACGAAGTGTGGATGGCCCGCTACCTGCTGCTCCGCCTGACCGAGAAGTATGGCGTGGACATCGAGTTCCACTGCAAGCCGCTCGGCGACACCGACTGGAACGGCTCGGGCATGCACTGCAACTTCTCCACGAAGTTCATGCGCGAAGTGGGCGGCAAGGAGTATTTCGAGGCGCTCATGGCGGCCTTCGAGAAGAACCTGCACGACCATATCAACGTCTATGGCCCCGACAACCACATGCGCCTGACCGGCAAGCATGAGACGGCGCCGTGGAACAAGTTCAGCTATGGCGTGGCGGATCGTGGCGCGTCCATCCGGGTGCCCCACTCCTTCGTCCGCAACGATTACAAGGGCTATCTTGAGGATCGCCGCCCCAACTCCCAGGGCTGCCCCTACCAGATCGCCTCCCAGGTGCTGAAGACCATCGCCGAGGTCCCCACCGCCAAGTCCGAAGCCGCCTGAGTGCGGCTAAGGACCGGCCTGGCCGGGCTTCAAGGCCCGGCGGATTGGACCTGGATGTGAAACAAGGACGGCGCGGACTTCCGCGCCGTCTTTCTTTTTAGGGGCGGGGTGCGGGCGTCTCAGAGCCGGCGGTGGAACGCCCGTTCCCGTCAGGGCGCGCGCTGTCGCAGGTTTGACATCAAAAGCCGGTCTCCGCCTCGCTTTCGCCACCAAGCGGGACCACCCATCCGCAGCGCTTTCACGCACCGCACCACCTATGGCCTTCCGTCAGGCGGCTCCGGGTATTACATGGAGAGCGCCGCAAGCGGGAGCAGCCTGTTGAACTGGATTTCCAACGTCGTTCGCCCGAAGATCCGTGACTTCCTCGCCCGCCGCGAGGTGCCGGAGAATTTGTGGGTGAAGTGCCCGGAGACCGGGCAGATGGTCTTCCACAAGGACCTGGAGGCGAACCTCTTCGTCATTCCCGGATCCGGCTACCACATGCGCATGGACGCGACCACGCGCCTGAAGACCACCTTCGACGATGCGGCCTATGAGGAAGTGGCGCTGCCCGAGGTGCCCACCGACCCGCTGAAATTCCGCGACGAGCGCCGCTATGCCGACCGCCTGAAGGACGCCCGCACCAAGACCGGCATGACCGATGCCGTGAAGGTCGCGACCGGCATGCTGGAGGGGCTCCCTGTCACCATCGCGGTGCAAGACTTCAACTTCATGGGCGGCTCGCTGGGCATGGCGGCTGGAGAAGCCGTGGTCACCGGCCTTGAGACGGCCGCCCGCAAGGGCACGCCCTTCATCATCTTCGCAGCCTCCGGCGGCGCGCGCATGCAGGAGGGCATCCTCTCGCTCATGCAGATGCCCCGGACCACGGTGGCCATCCAGGAACTGCGCGAGGCCAAGAAGCCCTATATCGTGGTGCTCACCAACCCCACCACGGGCGGCGTCACCGCTTCCTACGCCATGCTGGGCGACGTGCAGATCGCAGAGCCCGGCGCGCTCGTCGGCTTTGCCGGCCCCCGCGTGATCGAGCAGACCATCCGCGAGAAGCTGCCCGACGGCTTCCAGCGCGCCGAATATCTGCGCGAGCACGGCATGATCGACATGGTGGTCCATCGCCACCAGATGCGCGAGACGCTGGGCCGCCTCTGCCGCATCCTGGTCAAGGCCCCCGCCGTTCCGCCCAAGGCGCGCCTGCCGCGCCCGGCGGACGCATGATCTCCCCGAACGCACTGCCTTTGCGAGGCTAGGTCCATGGCCCTGCCCCGGCGCATCGACGCGCCCGACGCCATATTGGAGCGCCTCTCCGCGCTCCACCCCAAGCGCATAGACCTCTCGCTGGACCGGGTGCATCGCCTGCTGGAGGCGCTGGGAAACCCGCAGCACCGCCTGCCGCCGGTGGTCCATGTGGCCGGCACCAACGGCAAGGGCTCCACCATCGCCTTCATGCGCGCCGCGCTGGAAGCGGCGGGGCAGCGTGTGCATGTCTATACCTCCCCCCATCTGGTGCGCTTCAACGAGCGCATCCGCTTGGCCGGACGCCTGGTGGAGGATGCCCAGCTCTCCGACGCGCTCGACCGCGTGGCGGCGGCCAATGACGGGTCTCCCATTACCCTGTTCGAGATCACCACGGTCGCGGCCCTGGTCCTGTTTTCGGAAGTCGCTGCCGACGTGCTGCTGCTGGAAGTGGGCCTCGGCGGCCGGCTGGACGCCACCAATGTGGTGGACGCCCCGGCGGTGAGCGTCATCACGCCCGTCTCCATCGACCATGTGGATTTTCTCGGCCCCACGGTGGAGCAGATCGCGGGCGAGAAGGCCGGCATCATCAAGCCCCGCGTGCCCGTAGTGCTGGGTGCCCAGACGCCCGGCGCGCTCAAGGTCATCGAGCGGGTGGCGGCGCGCAACCGCGCGCCGCTCTTCATTCGCGGCGAGCAATGGACCGTGCATGAGGAAGGGGGCCGGATCGTCTATGCGGACGAGGACGGCCTCCTGGACCTGCCCCGCCCGCGCCTGATGGGCGCCCACCAGATCGACAATGCGGGCCTCGCAGTGGCAGCGTTGCGGGCCGTGCCGGCGCTGCGCCTGCCCGCCGCCACCATCGAGCAGGGCCTGCGCAATGCCGAATGGCCGGCGCGCATGCAGCGCCTGCCCGCCGGGGCCCTTACCGCCCGCGCGCCCGCTGGCGTCGAGCTCTGGCTGGATGGCGGCCACAATGCCGCCGGCGGCGCAGCCATTGCCAGTGCCCTGGTGGAGCTGGAGGAGCGCTACCAGCGCCCCCTGGTGCTGATCGTCGGCATGCTCGGCAGCAAGGATGTCTCCGGCTTCCTGTCCTCGTTCACAGGCCTTGCCCGCGAAGTCATCGCGGTGCCGGTGCCGGGCGACCATAAGGGCCTGGCCGCCGAGGATGTGGCGGACGCCGCGCGGGCGCTGGGCCTTGCTGCCTCCGTGGCACGCGACGTGGGCGCGGCCCTCGACCAATTGGGCGAGATCCCCACTCTTCCCCCGCCCCGCGTCCTCATCTGCGGTTCGCTTTACCTGGCGGGCGCGGTGCTGGAGGCCAACGGCACGCGGCTCGACTGAGCCGCCCCGGGGCGATTTCCTCTCCAGGGATGCGCCCCGCGCATGGTGAGAGGCGGCAGGTGCGCCGCCCGAATTGATTTAACTTCGTTCAAAATCGCTCTAAAAGAGCCGCTCAAATTGTTGCGCAGGCCATCCTGCGCCGGACATAAAAGGCAAGAGGACATGCCCCAGTATCGCTCGCGCACCTCGACCCACGGCCGCAACATGGCGGGAGCCCGCGGACTCTGGCGGGCCACGGGCATGAAGGATGGGGATTTCGGCAAGCCGATCATCGCGGTGGTGAATTCCTTCACGCAATTCGTGCCCGGCCATGTGCACCTGAAGGATCTCGGCCAGCTGGTCGCCCGCGAGATCGAGAAGGCGGGCGGCGTCGCGAAGGAATTCAACACCATCGCGGTGGATGACGGCATCGCCATGGGCCATGACGGCATGCTCTATTCCCTGCCCTCGCGCGAGATCATCGCCGACAGCGTGGAATATATGGTCAACGCGCACTGCGCGGATGCCATGGTCTGCATCTCCAATTGCGACAAGATCACTCCCGGCATGCTGATGGCCGCCATGCGCCTCAACATTCCCGCCGTGTTCGTGTCGGGCGGCCCCATGGAGGCCGGCAAGGTGCTGCTGTCCACCGGCGAGAAGAAGGTGGATCTCATCGACGCCATGGTCGCCGCCGCCGACGACCGGGTGAGCGAGGAAGACGTGAAGGTGATGGAGCGCTCGGCCTGCCCGACCTGCGGCTCCTGCTCCGGCATGTTCACCGCCAATTCCATGAACTGCCTCACCGAGGCCCTGGGCCTTGCACTGCCCGGCAACGGCTCGGTGCTGGCCACCCATGCGGACCGCGAGCGGCTGTTCGTGGAAGCCGGTCACCTGATCGTGGACCTGGCCCGCCGCTATTACGAACAGGACGATGCCAGCGTGCTGCCGCGCGCGGTGGCGTCCTTCAAGGCGTTCGAGAACGCCATGACGCTCGACATCTCCATGGGCGGCTCCACCAACACGGTGCTGCACCTGCTGGCCGCAGCCAATGAGGGCGAGGTGCCCTTCACCATGGCGGACATCGACCGGCTGTCCCGCAAGGTGCCCGTGCTCTGCAAGGTGGCTCCCGCCGTCGCCAACATCCATATGGAAGACGTGCACCGGGCGGGCGGCATCATGGCGATCCTCGGCGAGCTGGACCGCGCCGGCCTGATCCACACCGAGCTGCCCACCGTCCATGCCCCCACCATGGCCGACGCGCTGGACCGCTGGGACGTGATGCGCACCAAGTCCGACCAGGTGCAGACCTTCTATCGCGCCGCGCCCGGCGGCGTGCCCACCCAGGTGGCCTTCAGCCAGTCGCGCCGCTGGGACGATCTCGACCTCGACCGCGAAAAGGGCGTCATCCGCGATGCCGCGCATGCCTATTCCAAGGATGGCGGCCTCGCCGTGCTGTATGGCAACATTGCCGAGGACGGCTGCATCGTGAAGACGGCGGGCGTGGACGCCTCCATCCTCACCTTCACCGGCAAGGCGCGGGTGTTCGAGAGCCAGGACGCGTCGGTGGAAGCCATCCTGTCCACCGGCAAGATCGTGCCCGGAGACATCGTGCTGATCCGCTATGAGGGTCCGCGCGGCGGCCCCGGCATGCAGGAAATGCTCTATCCGACCTCTTATCTGAAGTCGAAGGGCCTCGGAAAGGCCTGTGCCCTCGTCACCGACGGGCGCTTCTCCGGCGGCTCGTCGGGCCTGTCCATCGGCCACGTCTCGCCTGAGGCGGCCGAGGGCGGGGCCATTGGCCTGGTGGAGGAAGGGGACGTGATCGAGATCGACATCCCCAACCGCTCCATCAACCTGAAGGTCTCGGCCGAGGAACTGGCCAACCGTCGCGCCGCCATGGAAGCCAAGGGCGATGCGGCCTGGAAGCCGGAAAGCCGCAAGCGCGTGGTCTCCCAGGCGCTTCAGGCCTATGCGGCCCTCACCACCTCCGCCGCCCGCGGCGCGGTGCGCGACGTGAAGGCCTTGCGGCGCTGATCGCCGACTTCAGCCGCAAAGAAAAACAAGCCGCCGGCCCTCGGGTCGGCGGCTTTCTTTTGGGCGGAGCTCAGCGACAGGTGAGTCAGCGACAGGTCAGACGGCCGTCCATATTGGCGATGTCGCGGCCGGGGCTGCACCAACTCACGGCCGTGGTGGCGTCCACCCAGCGGCCCTTGCTGTCCTGGCAGGTGGCTTTCAGCCAGCCCGCCGAAACGCGCACATCCCGGCAGGTGGCCATGTAGGAGCCGGGCGGCGGGCGGTCGCTGCCATAGGACGGCGGCGGGGAAGCTGGGCGGGCGGGCGAACCGCCCCAGCCCGAGGGCGCCCCACCCCAGCCGGCGGACTTGCACACCAGCTGCCCGTTCTCATTGACGATGTCATTGCCGGGGGAACACCAGCCCGGCGCCGTGGTCGCCTCCACCCAGCGGCCCGAGCGATCCTGGCAGGAGGCGCGCAGCCAGCCCGCCACCACCCGCACCTCGCGGCAGGTTTCCAGATAGCTGCCGGGCGGCACGGCCTGAGCGAAGGACGGCGTGGCGAGACAGGCAAGGCCGGCCGCCGCAAGGCTGGCCATCAGGTAAGTCCGGACAGACATGTGTGCGCCTCCCGAGGCTGAGCGCATTCTAGACCGCATCGGCGGTACAAGAAAGCAGCCAATGTGCCTATGTCCTTGTTTCATAATCTTTCTTTGACGCGCGCCGGCTCCGCCGCGCTCGGAACGGCGCTCCGGATCGACCCAGGAGGCAGCAATCGCGGGCGGGTGCCCGGTTGCGGCCATCGACACGTCCTCCCGCCTCCGGTAAAAGCGCCTTCGACCTTTTCCAAGAAGATGCAGTGATGACCATCCGTCTGCACCGCGGCGACCTGCCCGCGGACTTCGTCGCCGCGCCCGTCGTGGCCATCGACACCGAGACCCTCGGCCTCAACCCGCTGCGCGACCGGCTCTGCCTGGTGCAGATTTCCAATGGCGACGGCACGGCCGACCTTGTCCAGGTGCCCCGTGGCGCCAATGCCCAGACCGCGCCCAATCTGGTGCGTATGCTGGCCGATCCGAACGTGGTCAAGCTGTTCCACTTCGCCCGCTTCGACGTGGCGGTCTTGAAGCACACGTTCGGCGTGGTCACCGCGCCGCTCTTCTGCACCAAGATCGCCTCCCGCCTCACCCGCACCTATACCGACCGGCATGGCCTGAAGGATCTGGTGCGCGAATTGCTGGGCGTCGACCTGTCCAAGCAGCAGCAGAGCTCGGACTGGGCGGCGGCGGATCTCACCGACGCCCAGCTCGCTTATGCCGCCTCGGACGTGCTCCATTTGCATGCCTGCAAGGTGAAGCTGGAGGCCATGCTGGAGCGCGAAGGGCGCACGCAGATGGCGCACGAGTGCTTCCGTTTTCTCCCCACCCGGGCCGCGCTGGATCTGGCCGGTTGGGGGGAGGAGGACATCTTCTCGCATTCTTGATGCAGTGCAGCGACTTGCGCGCGGAAGGCGTTTTGGACCATTCTGCCGCCGGGGCGAGAGGCGTGCGCACCGGTGCGGGCCTGTTTTGAACGACGGGCGGGAGCCGGATGCGATGGCGGATCGAATTTCATGAGCCAGGACCAGGCTGAAACGGCCCCGGAGCGGCGGGAAGGCGCGAATTTCGCTGCCCGGCAGGCGACCGACTTCCGTCGCGCCCACCGGCACAGCGCCCGCGTCCGCTTCGCCAAGCGGGCCTTGCCGGTTCTGGTGGCGGGCGGACTTGCGGCGATGATCGCGGTGCCGGTGATCCAGCAGTTTTCCATGCCGTTCGAGCTGCCCTTCCAGATGGGCGCGCTGCGCCTCAACGGCACGCGCCTGACCATGGAATCGCCGAAGCTCTCCGGCTTCACCGACGACAACCGCGCCTATGTGGTGACGGCCTCCACCGCCTCCCAGGACCTCACCAATCCCGACGAGGTGGACCTGCAGAACATCCATGCCCGGATGGAGCTGGCCAATAAGGGCTGGGCGAAGCTGGCGTCCGCCACGGGTACCATGTTTCCGAAACGACAATATATTACGTTGCAAGGTGGGGTGGAGTTCGAGACCAACGCCGGCTATGTGGGGCATCTGAAGGATGCGGCCATTGATGCCAAGGCGGGCAGCGTGATGACGCAGAACCCCGTGGTTCTCACCTTTCGCGACGCCAAGCTGGTGGCGGACAAGATGACGGTGAGCGACCGGGGAAACCGGGCGCTGTTCGAGGGCAATGTGCAACTGGACTTCCGCCCGTCGGACATGTCCAATGCGCAATCTTCGAACGGAGCTGCTCAACAGGGCGCGAAGCCCGGAGCGGGAGCCCCCGTTTCCGGCAACCCGGCGCAGGCCGCGCCGCCTGCGGGAGGAAAGTGATGAAGTGGGCCCTTTCCGTTCTCGTGCTCAGCGCCGCGCTGGCCGCGCCGGCCACAGGCGCGATGGCCCAGCCGAAAGGCGCGGGAAGCGTGCCCAATGCGCTGCAGGGCTTCGCCACCAATCGCGACCAGCCGGTGCGCATCACCTCCAACACCCTTGAGGTGAAGGACAAGGAAAAGACCGCGCTGTTCTCGGGCAATGTCATCGTCACCCAGGGCGACACCACCATGCGCTCGCCCGAATTGATGGTGTTCTATGACGGCTCCGCCGCCCCCGCCGACGGCCAGCCCACCCAGAGCGGCCAGATCAAGCGCATCGAGGCCAAGGGCGGCGTCCTCGTCCAGACCAAGGACCAGACCGCCACCGGCGAGACCGGCACGTTCGAGATGAAGTCCAACACCGTGGTGCTCACCGGCAAGCCGGTGGTGCTCACCCAGGGCCCGAACGTGGTGCGCGGCCAGAAGCTGACGGTCGACCTCGTCACTGGCGTCTCGAAGATCGAGGGCGGCCGCGTGGAAAGCCTGATCGTGCCCGGCTCGGTGAAGCCGCCGCCCAATGGGTCACCCGGCAGCCAGAACTCCGCTCCCAAGCGGTAGGCAAGCGGAGCGGTTAGAACGGGCGGCGCGCGCAACGCCCTGTGGCCCGCAGGACGGGTCCGGCGCGCGGCTGGACACCGCCCGAGCGTACCGCGCGCCCCTCGACACTGGGGCACTTTGTCGCGATCTGCGATTTTTCCAGACGGCCTGAATTTTGCATGTTGCAAACTTGGCCTCCGAGGGAAAGACTAAGCGCCGTCAGAGGGACTTCGGCCCGGAGGCGCGTGTGAGTTTTCTTCCCATCTTCGGCGGCAAGCGACAGGGCAAGGGCGAGACGAGCCCGCCTCCCGCGGATGCCGAGGCGTTCGACCAGGATTACGACGCGCAGGGCGCCACCACGGCCGACCATGAGGCGGAGGACACGCTCGGCTATGGCGTGCCGCACGAGGACGTGGCCGCCGTTTCGCTCGCCGCCTTCGGGCTGGCGAAGAGCTATGGCGGGCGCAAGGTGGTGCGCGATGTCTCGGTGAATGTGCGCCGGGGCGAGGCCGTGGGCCTGCTCGGCCCCAACGGCGCCGGCAAGACCACTGTCTTCTACATGATCACCGGCCTGGTGAAGGCCGATGCGGGGCGCATCGAGCTGGAAGGCCACGATGTGACGCCCATGCCCATGTACCAGCGGGCGCGGCTCGGCATCGGCTATCTGCCGCAGGAGGCCTCCATCTTTCGGGGCCTCACCGTCGAGGGCAACATCATGGCGGTGCTCGAGGTGAGCGAGCCCAACCGCAAGCGCCGCAAGGAGGAAATGGAAGCCCTCCTGGAGGAGTTCAAGATCACCCATGTGCGCAAGTCGCCCTCCATCGCCCTGTCGGGCGGCGAGCGGCGGCGCGTGGAGATCGCCCGGGCGCTGGCGAGCCGGCCCGCCTTCATGCTGCTGGACGAGCCCTTCGCCGGCATCGATCCCATTGCGGTGGGCGACATCCAGTCTTTGGTGCGCCATCTCACGTCGCGCGGCATCGGCGTGCTCATCACCGACCACAATGTGCGCGAGACGCTGGGCCTCATCGACCGCGCCTACATCATTCATTCCGGCACCGTCCTCATGGAGGGCGACCCGGATTCCATCGTCAACAGCCCGGACGTGCGGCGGCTCTATCTCGGGGAAGAGTTCCGCCTATGACTCTGTGTTGCCGCCCCGCTTCCATGACGTCAGGCCGCTGCGGCGCGGCGTGGGAGGCCGTGCGCTGATGGCCCTCTCGCCCAAGATGGAGTTTCGCCAGACCCAGTCGCTGGTGATGACGCCGCAGCTGATGCAGGCCATCAAGCTGCTGCAGCTCTCCAACATGGAGCTGGTGGCCTATGTGGAGGCGGAGCTGGAGCGCAATCCGCTGCTGGAGCGCGTTCCCGAGGGCGACGGGCCGGACGCGGCCGGCGAGGCGGCACCCGCGCCCGCCACGGACGAGGCGCCGCGCACCGGCGACTGGATGGAAGCGGGCGAGGAGCCGAGCCGCGCCTCCATGGAGACCCGCCTCGACACCGATCTCGGCAACCTCTTCCCAGACGATGCCCCCGCCGAGCGTCCCGGCGCCGGCAGCGCCCCCTCCTCATCGGTGGATTGGGGCGGCGGCGAGCGGGGCGACGACTATAATCCCGAAGCCTTCCTCGCGTCCCAGACGACCCTGGCCGACCATCTGGAGGCGCAACTCGCGGTGGCGGAGACCGATCCCGCCCGCCGCCTCATCGGCATCAATCTGATCGGCCTCATTGACGAGACCGGCTATTTCACGGGCGACATCGAGGCGGTGGCCGCCATGCTGGAGGCGAGCGTTTCGGACGTGGAGGATGTGCTGCGCCTCATCCAGACCTTCGAGCCCTCCGGCGTTGGCGCGCGCACCCTGTCCGAATGCCTTGCCATCCAGCTGCGCGAGAAGGACCGCTGCGATCCGGCCATGCAGGCGCTGCTGGACCATCTCGACCTCCTCGCCCGCCATGACCGCAATGCGCTGAAGCGCCTCTGCGGCGTGGACAATGAGGACCTCGCCGACATGATCGCCGAGATCCGGCGCCTCGATCCAAAGCCCGGCCTCGTCTTTGGCGGCGGGGTGGTGCACCCCTTGGTGCCGGATGTTTTCGTGCGGCCCGCTTCCGACGGGTCCTGGCTGGTGGAGCTGAATTCGGAGACCTTGCCCCGCGTTCTGGTGAACCAGACCTATCACGCCAATGTGGCGCGGGCGGCCCGCTCGCCCAAGGAAAAGAGCTTCCTGGCCGACTGCCTCCAGAGCGCCAGCTGGCTGACACGCTCGCTCGACCAGCGCGCCCGCACCATCCTGAAAGTCTCGAGCGAGATCGTGCGTCAGCAGGAGGCCTTCCTCGATCATGGCGTGCGGCACCTGCGCCCCTTGAACCTGCGCACCGTGGCCGATGCCATCGGCATGCACGAATCCACCGTCTCGCGGGTCACCTCCAACAAATACATCTCCACCCCCCGCGGCGTGATGGAGCTGAAATTCTTCTTCTCCTCCGCCATCGCCGCCTCCGGCGGGGGCGAGGCCCATTCGGCGGAGGCGGTGCGCCATCGCATCAAGAGCCTGATCGACCAGGAGAGCCCCGACGACATCCTCTCCGACGACACGCTGGTGCAGAAGCTGAAGGACGACGGCATCGACATCGCCCGCCGGACGGTGGCGAAATATCGCGAGAGCATGAACATCGCCTCCTCGGTCCAGCGGCGGCGGGAAAAGCAGGCGCAGCGCAGCCCCGCCTGAAGGCTCGCCAACATGCCGCCCCCTCTGGCGCTGGACACGAGGCGCGCGCGGGTGTGAGGTGAAGGAAAGCCCCGCCGCAGGGAAGGATCGGGGCGCGGATGGGGGATATGCTTCAAGCCTGGGTCGTGGTCTTCGCTGCGCTGGCCTATATCGGCCTGCTCTTCGCCGTGGCGAGCTTCGGCGACCGGCGGCGCGCTGGCGAGGTCAAGACTGCCCCCCGGCCGCTCATCTACTCCCTGTCGCTGGCGGTCTATTGCACCTCCTGGACCTTCTTCGGCTCGGTGGGCCTTGCCACCACCCAGGGCTTCGACTTCCTGACCATCTATGTGGGACCGATCCTGGTGATCGCGGCGGCAAGCCCGGTGCTGATGCGCATCGTGACGCTCGCCAAGTCCCAGAGCATCACCTCCATCGCCGACTTCCTGGCCGCCCGCTACGGCAAGCACCAGGGCATCGCCGCGCTGGTGACAGTGGTGGCCATCGTCGGCTCCATTCCCTACATCTCACTGCAATTGAAGGCGGTGTCCTCCTCGCTGGCGGCGGTGATGGGCAATGTGGGCGGCCCCGCCCATAACGGCTCCATCGGCGGCGACCTCGCTTTGTTCGTGGCGCTGGCCATGGCCGCCTTTGCCGTGCTGTTCGGCACCCGCCACACCGATGCCACCGAGCACCAGGAAGGCCTGATGCTGGCGGTGGCCACCGAATCCATCGTCAAGCTGGTGGCGTTCCTGGCGGTGGGCGTGTTCGTCACCTTCTTCCTGTTCGACGGCCCCTCCACCCTCTTCTATGCCGCCCGCGAGATGAGCATGCTCGCGCCCTTCGAGCATGGCTCGTCGCTGGAAAGCTGGCTGACCATGACCGTGCTCTCGGCGGGGGCCTTCATCCTGCTGCCGCGCCAGTTCCACGTTGCAGTGGTGGAGAATAAGGGCATCTCCGAGATCAAGCGGGCGCGCTGGCTGTTCCCGCTCTATCTCATCCTCATCAACCTGTTCGTGGTGCCCCTGGCGGTGGCGGGCATGGTGCTGTTCCCGCTCCAGACGGTGGACCCGGACGTGTTCGTGCTGGCCGTGCCCTTGGCCGCCGGGTCCGAGTTCCTGGCGCTGCTCGCCTTCGTGGGCGGATTGTCCGCGGCCACCGCCATGGTGATCGTGGAATCGGTGGCGCTGGCCATCATGGTCTCCAACGACCTGGTCATGCCCCTCATGCTTCGGCGCCGGGCGAGCCGGGGGGAAAGCGGGCAGACCCGGCACGACATGGTGGCGACCCTGCTGCTGGTGCGGCGGGCAGCGATCTTCGTCATCCTGCTGCTGGTCTATCTTTATTACCGCACCACCGGCGAGGTGCAGCTCGCCCAGATCGGCCTTCTCTCCTTCGCCGCCATCGCGCAAGTGGGTCCAGCCTTCGCCGCCGGCCTCACCTGGCGCCGTGCCACCGCCAAGGGCGCCATCTGGGCGATCCTGGCCGGGATTTCGGTGTGGGGCTACACGCTTCTCCTGCCGAGCCTTGCGGAAGCGGGTCTCGTCAGCCGCGCCTTCGTGGAGAACGGGCCGTTCGGCCTCTCCTTCCTGCGGCCCACCAGCCTGTTCGGCCTCACCGCCACGCCGCTCGCCCATGGGGTGGTGTGGAGCCTCGGCCTCAACACGCTGCTGCTGGTGGTGATTTCGCTCGTCACTCGGCCATCCGCCATCGAGCAGGTGCAGGCCAGCCTGTTCCTGAACTCCGAAGTGGCGGTGCGCCCCTCGTTCCGGCGCTGGCGCTCGGCGGTGACGGTTGAGGAATTGATGGCCACCGTCGCCCGCTATCTTGGCGCCGACCGGGCCCGCTCCGCCTTTGAGAGCTTCGCCCAGTCCAACGGCCTGCGGCTCGACCTCCGGCACGAGGCGGATGCGCAATTGGTGCGCTATGCGGAGCGCCTGCTGGCCTCCGCCATCGGGGCAGCCTCCTCGCGCCTCGTCTTGTCGTTGCTGCTGCGCAAGCGCGCGGTCTCCACCAAGGCGGCGCTGAAGCTGCTGGACGATGCCTCCGCCGCCATCCAGTACAATCGCGAGCTGCTCCAGAACGCCATCGACCATGTGGGCCAGGGCATTGCCGTGTTCGACCGCGATCTGCGCCTTGTGTGCTGGAACCGGCAGTTTGGCGCCATGCTGGACCTGCCGCCGGAATGCTATTCTGTGGGCGTGCCGCTGCGCGATATCCTCAGCCACGCCCGTGCGGAGGACGAGGACGGCACCGATACGCTGGACGCCCGCCTCGCCCGCTATTCCCTGCCCTGCGGCACCTCCCATGAACGCCTGCAGCGCGAGGCCGCCACCATCGAGGCCCGCTCCGATCCCATGCCGGACGGCGGCATCGTCGTGACCTTCACCGACATCACCGCTTCCGTGCAGGCGGAAGAGGCGCTGGAGCGGGCGAACGAGACGCTGGAACGGCGCGTGCGCGAGCGCACCGAGCAATTGGAGCAGCTCAACCAGGCGCTGGAGAAAGCCCGCGCCGTGGCGGATGAAGCCAATGTCTCCAAGACGCGCTTCCTGGCCGCCGCCAGCCACGACATTCTGCAACCGCTGAACGCGGCGCGGCTCTATGTGACGAGCCTCGTCGAGCGGGCGGAGGGCAGGGACGAGGCGCGGCTCGCGGTCAATATCGATTCGTCCTTGGAGGCGGTGGAGGAGATCCTCGGCGCGCTGCTCGACATTTCCCGCCTCGACAGCGGCGCCATGAGGCCGGAAATCACCCCCTTCCGCCTGGGCGAGGTGCTCAAGCAGCTGGAACTGGAATTCGCTCCCCTGGCGGCGGAAAAGAAGCTGGACCTCACCGTCGTCCCCTGTTCGCTCACCGTGCGCTCCGACCGTCGGCTGCTGCGCCGGCTGCTTCAGAATCTCATCTCCAACGCCATCAAATACACCCCCAAGGGCCGGGTGCTCGTGGGCTGCCGCCGGCGGCGCGGCAAGGTGCGGGTGGAAGTGATCGACACCGGCATGGGCATTCCACGCTCCAAGCACAAGCTGGTGTTCCAGGAATTCCAGCGCCTCGACCAGGGGGCCCGGGAGGCGCGCGGGCTCGGGCTCGGCCTGTCCATCGTCGAGCGCATCGGCCGGGTGCTGGAGCACCCGGTCACGGTGCGCTCCGCCGCCGGCAAGGGATCGAGCTTCACGGTGGAACTGCCGGTCACCGCGCCTCTGCCCGAGGTGAAGGCGGAGCCGGCACGGCCGGCAGGGGCAACCACGCCCCTGCAAGGCCTCGTCATCCTGGCCATCGACAATGAGGCGGCGATCCTCGACGGCATGGAGACGCTGCTGACCGGCTGGGGCTGCCATGTGATCAAGGCCCCGAATGCCGCGACGGCCCTGCGCGAAGTCAAAGCCGCCAAGGCTAAGCCCGACGTGATCCTGATCGACTATCACCTGGATGGCGGGCACGGCATCGAGGCGGTCACGGGCCTGCGCTGGAAGCTGGGCAAGCTGCCGGCGGTCCTCATCACCGCCGATCGCACCCGCAAGGTGCGGGAGGCCGCCGAGGCGGCAGACATGACGGTGCTCAACAAGCCCTTGAAACCCGCCGCCTTGCGGGCGCTTCTTGCCCAGTGGCGGCTGTCCCGCACCGCCGCAGAATAGCTTTTATAGTTAACGAAGTATGACTATCCCCAGGGCGAGATAACGCCTTGGGATGATCTTCGTTCGTCCCAATCCGTGCCCCATATTCGCCCCGATCCGATGGCGTTCTTGTGTGCGTCGCAGCAAGAGAACTGAGGCCTTTTCCCTCTGGGGAAGAATTCAGATCCCTTGCGGACAAGTAAAGCGCGTAAAGCCGGTGTTAACGATTTCGGAGATCGCCATGACCTTGACCATTCATGTCCCGATCTTCCCCATGCGGGAGGAAATCGAAGCCCGTCGTCAGCGCAGGGCCGCCACCCCGGCCTATGGATCGGGCCGCCGCCGCTCGCGTGATGGCGAAGGGTTCCTGGAACTGGAATTGCTGCCGCTCGATGAGCTGGACAGCGTGGAGAGCGCCACCGCCAAGGCCCGCCGCTGGGCCCGCAAGCTGTGATGCCACAGCCACGCGGGAGCATCCGCCGCGTGGCATCTGCCGCTCCGATCCGGTAAGGTCCGGCCCGGACCGGCCAGCGGGGACCACCCCGCCCCTGGTCCCTGGAGACGCCGCCGGTCGAAATGCCGGGCCGGTCCGCCTCCGGAACTCTGAGTGAGACGAGGTGACCGGCGCACGCGCCGGCTCTTCCTCTCGGGACATGGGCCAGGACGTCCGATGCAGCCTTCCTCCACCGACACCGCCGAGACCCATTTCGGCTTTCGCACCGTGCCGCTCGAAGACAAGCAGGCCATGGTGGATGATGTGTTCCACAAGGTGGCGCGGCGCTACGACATCATGAACGACCTCATGTCCGGTGGCCTGCACCGGGCCTGGAAGGATGCGCTCATCTCCAAGCTGCGCCCGCCCCAGTCCGACCGGCCGTTCCGGCTCCTGGACCTTGCCGGCGGCACAGGCGACATCGCCTTCCGCACCGTGCGGGCCGGCGGGCCGGGCATCCGCGTGGTGGTGGCCGACATCAATAAAGAGATGCTGGCGGTGGGCCGCGAGCGCGCCGAGAAGGCGGGCCTTGCGGCCCAGGTGGAATTTGCCGAGGCCAATGCGGAGGAGCTCCCTTTCCCCGACCGCAGCTTCGATGCCGCCACCATCGCCTTCGGCATCCGCAACGTGCCGCGCATCCCCCGCGCGCTGGAAGAGATGCGCCGCGTGGTGAAGCCGGGCGGGCGGGTGATGGTGCTGGAATTTTCCCGCGTCGACGTGCCGGTGTTTGACAAGATCTACGACACCTTCTCCTTCAAGCTGATCCCCGAGATCGGCCGCCGGGTGGCCGGTGACGCCGAGCCTTATCGCTATCTGGTGGAATCCATCCGCCGCTTCCCCCCGCCCGAGGCCTTCGCCCAGATGATGCGCGATGCGGGACTGAAGCGCGTGGACTACACCCTCATGACCGGTGGCGTGGTGGCGCTGCATTCGGGCTATCGCATCTGAGCGGTCCCGTGCGGAACAAGACCCGCCGGGACGGATTGGGGCAAGGTCCGCGAACGGACCTGTCCATGGACCATGATCGAGCGCGGCGGGCGACCTTGGCCCGCGCCGGCCGAAGGATGTGCGCGTGATCTTTCTCCTTGCCGATGCCGCCCGCCTCATGCGGGCCGGATATGTGCTCGCCCGGGAAGGCGTGCTGAGCCTCGTTCCGCCGGCGGCGGTGCCGCCGGCCGCGCGGCCGGGCCTGCGGATCGCCCGGCTGATCGCGCGGCCCGACGCGGGCACGCGCTCCGCCCGCTTCTCGGCGGCGCTGAGCCGGCTCGGCCCGTCTTATGTGAAGCTCGGCCAGTTCCTCGCCACCCGCCCCGACGTGGTGGGCGTGTCGGTCGCCCGCGACCTGGAGGTGCTGCAGGACCGCATGCCCGCCTTCGGCCAGGACGTGGCCGAGGCGACGGTGGCGGATGCCCTCGACCGGCCTGTCGCCAGCGCCTTTTCCTATTTCGGCCCGGCGGTGGCCGCCGCCTCCATCGCCGAGGTGCACAAGGCGCAGGTGACGGACGCCGACGGCACGGTGCGGGACGTGGCCGTGAAGGTGCTGCGGCCCGACATCACCCACCGCTTCGGCGCCGACATGGCCTCCTTCGCCCGGCTGGCCGAATTTGCCGAACGCGTCTCCCCCGAGGCACGCCGGCTGCGCCTGACCGCTGTGGTGGAGACGCTGGCGCGCTCCGTCTCCATGGAGATGGACCTGCGCCTGGAAGCCGCCGCCTATGCGGAGCTGGCGGAAAACACCGCCGATGACCTCGACATCCATGTGCCCCGCGTGGATTGGGACCGCTCCAGCCGCGAGGTGCTCACCACCCAGTGGATCGACGGCATCAAGCTCTCCGACCGCGCCGCCCTGGAGCGGGCCGGGCATGATCTGCCGAACCTTGCCCGCGTGGTGATGCAGTCCTTCCTGCGCCAGGCCATGCGCGACGGCTTCTTCCATGCGGACATGCATCCCGGCAATCTGTTCGTGGATGCGCAGGGCCGGCTCGTGGTGCTGGATTGCGGCATCATGGGGCGCCTTGGCCTGGCCGAGCGGCGCTTCCTGGCGGAAATCCTCTACGGCTTCATCACCCGCAACTGGCGGCGGACGGCCCAGGTACATTTCGAGGCCGGCTATGTGCCGCGCCACCACTCGGTGGAGGACTTCGCCCAGGCCATCCGGGCCATTGGCGAGCCCATCCATTCCCGCAGCGCCGAGCAGATTTCCATGGCGCGCCTGCTCTCCCTCCTTTTGGAGGTGACGGCGCTGTTCGACATGAAGACGCGGCCGGAACTGCTGCTGCTACAGAAGACCATGGTGGTGGTGGAGGGCGTGGCCCGCTCCCTCGACCCGCAATTGAACATGTGGACCACCGCCGCCCCGGTGGTGGAAGACTGGATCGCCAACAATCTCGGCCCCGCCGGGCGCCTTCAGCAGGCGGGCGCCGGCCTTGGCGAGATGGGACATTTCGCCCTCGACGTGCCCGGCCTTCTGACCCGCACGGGCCGGGTCATCACCCAGATGGACGAGGCCACCCGCGACGGCCTGCGCCTGTCGCCCGAGACGCTGGAGGGCATCGGCCGGGCGGAAGCGCGGCGCGCCTTCTGGGGCAATGCAGCGCTGTGGGTGATTGCCGCTTTGCTGCTGATTCTCGTCCTGAAGTGAACGAGAAGGGCGAGCCATGACACGCCACGTCCACCTGCGCGATGTGGCGGCGGCCGATGAGGCCCCATGGCGCGCGCTATGGGCGGGCTACCTCACCTTCTACCAAACCGACCTCTCCCCCGCCGTCACCGCCCACACCTTCGCGCGCCTGCTCGACCCCGCCTCTCCCGTTAAGGGGCGCGTGGCGGAGCGGGAGGGCGCGCTCGTCGGCTTCTCCACCATCGTCCTGCACGAGGACAGCTGGGCCCTCACCCCCGCCTGCTATCTCGGTGACCTGTTCGTGGCGCCGGAGGCCCGTGGCCTCGGTGTGGGGCGCGCGCTCATCGAGGATCTGGTGACGCGCGGCAAGCAGGACGGCTGGTCGCAGATCCATTGGCTGACCCGGCACAACAATCCGGCCCGCCGGCTCTACGACACCTTCGCCACGGCAGATGATTTCGTGCACTACGTCCTCCAGCTGTAAGAGTGCAGGCGAGCCGGGTGAAACCGGCCGAGAATTCCGTTAAGCACAGCGCAGCCGCCGGCCGCCCACGGCCGATGCGGACAGGGAGGCCGCCCATGCTTCACGACCGGCGTATTCTGCTGATCATCGGCGGGGGGATCGCAGCCTATAAGTGCCTCGACCTCATCCGCCGCCTGAAGGAACGCGGGGCAAGCGTGCGCCCCATCCTCACCAAGGCGGCCCAGCAATTCGTCACCCCCCTCTCGGTGGGGGCGCTGAGCGGAGAGCAGGTGTTCACCGACCTGTTCGACCTGACCGCCGAGCACGATATCGGGCATATCCGCCTCTCCCGCGAGGCGGACCTGGTGGTGGTGGCCCCCGCCACCGCCGACCTCATGGCCAAGGCAGCCAATGGGCTCGCCGATGACCTCGCCTCCACGGCGCTGATCGCCACCGACAAGCCCGTGCTCATGGCCCCCGCCATGAACCCGCGCATGTATGCCCACCCCGCCACCCGGCGGAACCTCGCGCGCCTGAAGGAAGACGGCGTCACCTTCGTCGGCCCCAATTCGGGCGCCATGGCGGAGCGCGGCGAGTTCGGCGAGGGGCGCATGGCCGAGCCGCTGGAAATTCTCGCCGCCATCGAGGCGCGGTTCGGGGAAGGCACGGCACTCTTGAAGGGCCGGCGCCTGCTGGTCACCTCCGGCCCCACCCACGAGCCCATCGATCCCGTGCGCTATATCGCCAACCGCTCCTCGGGCAAGCAGGGCCATGCCATCGCCGCAGCCGCTGCCGCGGCGGGGGCCGAGGTGGTGCTGGTGTCCGGGCCGGTGGAAATCCCCGATCCCAAGGGGGTGAGGATGGTGCGCGTGGAAACCGCCGCGCAGATGCTGGCGGCGGTGGAGGAGAACCTGCCCATGGACGCCGCCGTCTTCGCGGCGGCGGTCGCCGACTGGCGCGTGGCCGGCGCCGCCGACCAGAAGATCAAGAAGGAGGGCGGCGGCCCTCCCGGCCTCGATCTGGTGGAGAATCCCGACATCCTCGCCACCGTGTCCCACCACCACACCTTGCGCCCGCGCCTGGTGGTGGGCTTTGCCGCGGAGACGCAGAACGTGGTGGCCCATGCCCGCGCCAAGCGCGCGCGCAAGGGGTGCGACTGGATCGTGGCCAACGACGTGTCCCCCGCCACCGGCATCATGGGCGGCGACCTCAACACCGTGCACCTGGTCAGCGCCGAGGGGGTGGAAGACTGGCCTTCCGCCACCAAGACCGAGGTGGCACGCAAGCTCGTCGCGCGTATCGCGGCGGCCCTGACGGAGACTTTGTGATGACCCCGCTCGCCGTACCGGCCCAGCGCCTGCCCCACGGGGCGGGCTTGCCCCTGCCGTCCTACGCCACCGGCGCCGCCGCCGGGCTCGACCTTCTGGCCGCCCTCCCCGCGGATGCCCCGCTGACGCTGGCCCCCGGCGCCTGGCTGGCGGTGCCCACCGCTTTGTCCATCGCCCTACCCCCCGGCTATGAGGCCCAGGTGCGCCCGCGCTCCGGCCTTGCCCTGAAGCACGGTGTAACGGTGCTGAACGCGCCCGGCACCATCGATGCCGATTATCGCGGGGAGATCCTCGTCCTCTTGATCAATCACGGGACCGAACCCTTTGAAATCACAAGGGGAATGCGCATTGCCCAGCTCGTGGTTGCCGCCGTCATGCATATAAAGCTGGAAGAAGACGGAGAATTAGGAGAAACTGCACGCGGCGTCGGTGGTTTTGGTTCGACCGGGACCCACACGCAGTCAAACCCTTGAAGCTACACACACATGCCGCGTTTATCCGACAAGAGCCTGCTCGCCATTGCCGCCGTGGTGGATGTGGCCATCCACGCCCGGGGCGCGCCGGTTGCCGCCAAGGCGCTCGCCGCCCGACACGAACTGCCGCCCCGCCGGCTGGAGCCGGTGCTCCAGGCCTTGGTCCATGCCGGTGTTCTGAAGGGCGTGCGCGGCCCGCGCGGGGGCTATGAACTGGCCCGCGAGCGCCGGCGCATTTCGGTGGCCGAGATCGTCCGGGTGGTGGAAGGCGCCGAGGAAGAGCAGGAGATCATTCTTCCCCCGCTCGTTCTGGAAGTGGTGCAGCCCGCCGTCGCCGCCGCCGAGCAGACCTTCGATGCGGCGCTGGACACGGTGACACTGGAGGATCTGTGCCGGTCCGCGGACAATAAGGGCCACGGCTCGGAACACGACCGCATCGACTTCACCATCTAGGGACAGGTGCCCGCGACGCCGGAATAAGGCCGAGCGCAAGCTCCGGCGGACGTCGGCACGAGGTAGCCCGGACAGGGTACGCCCGAAAAAGGTACCCACATTCACTTGGGAGCAAAGTCCATGGCAGAAAGCCCAGCCAAGTTGACGCCGGTGGAAGGCGTCCGCCCCGGACGGGGCCGGGTTTATGATTCCATCGTCGAGACCATCGGCAACACGCCGCTGGTGCGCCTGCACCGCCTGCCTGAGCTGCGCGGCGTGAAGGCCGAGATCCTCGCCAAGCTGGAATTCTTCAACCCCATTTCCAGCGTCAAGGACCGCATCGGCGTCGCCATGGTGGCCGCCATGGAAGAGGCGGGCGTCCTGCACCCCGATACGGTGCTGGTGGAACCCACCTCCGGCAATACCGGCATCGCGCTCGCCTTCGTGGCCGCCGCTCGCGGCCTGCGCCTCATCCTGGTGATGCCCGAATCCATGTCGGTGGAACGGCGCAAGATGCTGGCGCTGCTGGGCGCCGAGCTGGTCCTCACCCCCGCCAATCTCGGCATGAAGGGCGCCGTCGCCCGCGCCGAGGAACTGGTGCGCGACCTGCCCAAGGCGGTGATGCCCCAGCAGTTCAAAAACAAGGCCAACCCCGCCATCCACCGCCGCACCACGGCGGAGGAGATCTGGAACGACACCGACGGCAAGGTGGACGTGGTGGTCTCCGGCGTTGGCACCGGCGGCACCATCACCGGCATCGGCCAGGTGCTCAAGCCCCGCAAGGCCTCGCTGCGCATGGTGGCGGTGGAGCCCGAGGACAGCCCGGTGCTCTCCGGCGGCGCCCCCGGCCCGCACAAGATCCAGGGCATCGGCGCCGGCTTCGTGCCGGAAGTGCTCGACCGCTCGGTGATCGACGAGGTGGTGACGGTGGGCAACCAGACCGCCTTCGACACCGCCCGCGCGCTGGCCCGCTATGAAGGCGTTCCCGGCGGCATCTCCTCCGGCGCGGCCATTGCGGCGGCGTTGGAAATCGGCGCCCGGCCGGAAATGGCCGGCAAGACCATCGTGGCCATCGTGCCCTCCTTCGCGGAGCGCTATCTCTCCACGGCCCTGTTCGAGGGCCTTTGACGCGCCCAGGCGCGGCGGCCTCGCCGCCGCGCCTCTTTCGCACCCTAAATTTTGCCGGCTTCTTAGTCGGCTAATTCCACGGTCTGATCGCAAATTGTGATCGGACGGGGCGTGCCTGGGACCCCTTGCCCGCTGGCGGGGCTGGCCGGACCTCCTATGTTGAAGGCGAAAGACAAGCGGATCCCCTCTTATGACCACGCATCAACGCAACATCGCCGCCGCCATCGATCCCGTGAAGCTCGACCGTCTGGCCGAGGTGGCTGTCCGGGTGGGTCTGGCGCTGCAGCCGGGCCAGGACCTTTTTCTGACGGCGCCTGTCGGCGCCCTGCCTTTGGTGCGACGGATCGCAGAGCACGCCTACAAGGCCGGCGCCGGCCTCGTCACCCCCATCCTCTCCGACGAAGAGATCGCTCTCGCGCGCTATCGCAATGCACCGGACGCCAGCTTCGATCGTGCGCCCACCTGGCTATATGATGGCGTCGCCAAAGCCTTTTCCGCCAATACGGCGCGCCTCGCCATTGTCGGCGACAATCCCATGCTTCTGGCGGGCGAGGACCCGGCCAAGGTCGCCCGCGCCAACAAGGCCAATTCCATCGCCTACCAGCCGGCTTTGGAGAAGATTGCGGGCTTCGACATCAATTGGAGCATTGTCTCCTTCCCCGGCACCTCCTGGGCCAAGCTCGTCTTCCCGGACGATGCGGAGGACGTGGCCGTGGCGAAGCTCGCCGACGCCATCTTTGCCGCCTCCCGCGTGGACCTGGACGATCCGGTGGCCGCCTGGGATGCCCATAACGCCGCCCTGCGCGCCCGCACCACCTGGCTCAACAGCCATCGCTTCCAGGCCCTGCACTTCAAGGGTCCGGGCACCGACCTGATCGTCGGCCTTGCTGACGATCATGAATGGCAGGGCGGTGCCTCGCAGGCCAAGAATGGCGTCATCTGCAACGCCAACATCCCGACCGAAGAGGTCTTCACCACGCCCCACGCCTTCCGCGTGGAGGGCCATGTCTCCTCCACCAAGCCCTTGTCCTACCAGGGCACGCTGATCGACGACATTGCCGTGCGCTTCGAGGGCGGGCGGATCGTGGAAGCCAGGGCCAGCAAGGGCGAGACGGTGCTCAACAAGGTGCTGGACACCGACGCCGGTGCCCGGCGCCTGGGCGAGGTGGCCCTCGTGCCCCATTCCTCGCCCATCTCCAAGAGCGGGCTCCTGTTCTACAACACCCTGTTCGACGAAAACGCCGCCTGCCACATCGCCCTCGGCCAGTGCTACGCCAAGTGCTTCCTGGACGGCGCCACACTCACCCCCGAGGACATCGCGGCCAAGGGGGGCAATAAGAGCCTCATCCATATCGACTGGATGATCGGCTCGGGCGAGATCGACATCGATGGCGTGCAGGCGGATGGCAGCCGCCTGCCGGTGTTCCGCAAGGGCGAATGGGCCTGACCGGCCCCGCACGAAACAGAAAAAGCCTGGCGGCGCGCCGGGCTTTTTTATTGCGTCCGAAGCCGAAGCGGCGAAACGCTCACTCGGCGGCGACGCGGCTCACGCCCCGCACCGCGGCCGAGAGGTCACGCACCAGCCCTTCCACAGCCGGCTTGGTGGCCGATGTGGCCTTGCCCTCGCTGTCCAGCGAAGTGCGCACCGCCTCCACCAGGGCCGAGCCCACTACCACCGCGTCGGCGCCCGCCGCAATGGCGGCAGCCTGCTCAGGCGTCTTCACGCCGAAGCCCACCGCCACCGGCAGGGCGGTATGGCGCTTGATGCGCGTCACCGCCTGGGACACCAGGTTCGCGTCCGGCGTGGCCGAGCCGGTGATGCCGGTGATGGAGACGTAATAGACAAAGCCCGCCGTATGGGCGAGCACAGCCGGCAGGCGCTTGTCGTCGGTGGTGGGGGTGGCGAGGCGGATGAAATCGAGGCCTGCGGCGAGCGCCGGCAGGCACAGTTCGTCATCTTCTTCCGGCGGCAGGTCGACCACGATCAGGCCGTCCACCCCGGCCGCTTTGGCATCCTCCAGGAAGCGCGGCACGCCATAGATGTAGATGGGGTTGAAATAGCCCATCAGCACAATGGGGGTGGCCGGCTCACCCGCGCGGAATTCCCGCACCAGTTCGAGGGTGCGGGCCAGGGTCTGCCCCGCCTTCAGCGCCCGCAGCCCCGCCGCTTGGATGGCCGGGCCGTCCGCCATGGGATCGGTGAAGGGCACGCCCACTTCGATCACGTCCGCCCCCGCCGCCGGCAATGCCTTCAGGATGGAGAGCGAAGTGTCATAGTCCGGATCGCCGGCGGTGATGAAGGTCACGAGGCCCGGCCGGCCGAGACGGGCCAGTTCGGCGAAGCGGGTGGAGATGCGCGTGGTCATGAAAGGTCGCAGTCTTTGGCCGGTCCCTGGAGGGGACGTGGTCTCAGGAACGTGGGGCTCAGTTCGCCGGGCTGGTGATGGCGCACTTGGCCGAGGTGGCTGAGGTGGCACCCATCAGGCGCACCTGATCGGCTCCGGTGACGCCCGGCACGGTGGAGAACAAGGTGGTGGACGAGGTGCCCAGCGACTTGTTCTTGGCGGAGAAGAATTCGCAGCTGACCACGATCTGGGCCAGCATGACGGTGCCGGTATTCTTCACCTGCACGCTCACGAAGGCGCCCGCCGGATCGGTGAGCACCTTGCCGGCTGTCAGTTCCAGCCCCTGCGGGGCCGCGAAGGCCGCGCCGGAGGTTGAGGCAAGCAGGATGAACGCGGACGCGACCTTCTTCATAAGTGCCCCCCGAGATGCTCGGCTACCGTGAAGATGTCCTTGTCGCCCCGGCCGGAGAGATTGACCACCATGATGTGGTCCTTCGGCTTCTTGGGCGCGATTTCCATGACCTTGCCGATGGCGTGGGCGCATTCGAGGGCGGGAATGATGCCCTCCAGCCGCGAAAGCAGCTGGAAGCCCTCCAGGGCCTCGCTGTCGGTGCAGGGAATGTAGGTCACCCGGCCCACATCGTGCAGCCAGGAATGCTCCGGCCCGATGCCGGGATAATCAAGGCCGGCGGAGATGGAATGGGCCTCGGCGATCTGGCCGTCGCCGTCCATCAGCAGGTAGGTGCGGTTGCCATGCAGCACGCCGGGGCGGCCACCGGAAATGGAGGCCGCATGCTCCCCGCTGGAAATACCGTGGCCAGCCGCCTCGACGCCGAAGATCTCCACGTCCTTGTCATCGAGGAATTCGTGAAACAGGCCGATGGCGTTGGACCCGCCGCCCACCGCCGCGATCAGGCTGTCGGGGCCGCGCCCTTCCGCTTCCAGGAGTTGCGCGCGGGTCTCGCGGCCGATGATGGACTGGAAGTCCCGCACCATGGACGGATAGGGATGGGGACCGGCCACCGTGCCGATGCAATAGAAGGTGTCGTGGACGTTGGTCACCCAGTCGCGCAGCGCCTCGTTCATGGCGTCCTTCAAGGTGCGCGAGCCGGAGGTGACGGGGACGACCGTGGCGCCCAGCATGTTCATGCGGAACACGTTGGGCTTTTGCCGCTCCACGTCCACCGCGCCCATATAGACCACGCACTTCAGGCCGAAGCGGGCGCACAATGTGGCGGTGGCGACGCCGTGCTGGCCGGCGCCGGTCTCGGCGATGATCCGCTCCTTGCCCATGCGGCGGGCGAGCAGGATCTGGCCGAGCACGTTGTTCACCTTGTGGGAGCCGGTATGGTTCAGCTCCTCGCGCTTCAGATAGATCTTGGCGCCGCCCAGATGCTCGGACAGGCGCTCCGCATAATAAAGTGGCGACGGCCGGCCCACATAATGGGTGAGGTAGCCCGCCATCTCCGCCTTAAAGGCGGGGTCGACCTTGGCGTCCTCATAGGCCTGCTCCAGTTGCAGGATGAGGGGCATCAGCGTCTCGGCGACAAAGCGGCCGCCATGAATGCCGAAATGGCCGCGGTCATCAGGGCCGGTGCGATAGGAATTCAGCGCATTCACGAGACTTGGCTTCCCACCTGAGACGAAGGAGTGGCACCCGCGCGCACGGCGCGGACGAAGGCGTGGATTTTTTCCGGCGACTTCACGCCGGGCGCGGTCTCCACACCGGAGGATACGTCCACGCCATCCATTCGGACGCGTGCAAGAGCCTGCGACACATTGGACGGATCGAGCCCTCCGGAAAGCATGACGGGCCGGCCGGGGTCAAGGGCGCTGAGGAGGTTCCAGTCGAACACCCGCCCGTTTCCGCCCGGCAGCATTGCATCGGGCGGCGGCTTGGCGTCGAACAGGAGGCGGTCGGCGACGCTCGCATAGTCGGGCACGAGGGCGAGATCGGAGGCCTGTGCGACCGGAAGCGCCTTCATGACGGGTCGGCCGAACCGCGCGCGGATCTGCGCCACCCGCGCGGGGCTCTCATGACCGTGCAATTGCAGGATATCGGGCGCGAAGGCGGCGACGATGTCCGCCAGCAGGGCATCGTCGGCGTCCACGACCAGCGCCACCGTCCCGGCGCGCCCCCGCACCCGGGGCGTCAGGGCCGCGGCTTCGGCGAGCGACAGGTGCCGGGGGCTCTTGGGGAAATGGACGAAGCCGACCAGATCGGCACCAGCCTCCAGCGCGGCCTCCAGGGCCTCCGGCGTCTTCAGGCCACAGATCTTGACTTCGATACCCATAAACCATGCGGGGGCGCCACAGCGCCCCCCTCCTCGCTCGCATGTCGCGGCCGGTTCATTCTAGCCGTTCCGGCGCCGCCCGTCCCGTGGGACCGGACACCGCCGGCCGGCGCCTCAGGTCTCCACGCGGGTGAACTGCCCCGCCTTGCGGAAGCGCCAGAGATAGCTCGGCAGAACCGAGGACATGGAAGCGGGCGCGATGCCAAGCCCCTGGAGGATCCGGCCTTCCGCGATGGCGGCCTCGCTCACCACATTGTCGTGACGCAGCAGTTCCACCTGGTCCCGGGTAAGCGGCGCGCCCGGCAGCGCTTCCAGGAAGCGGGCGGCAAATGAGGCAGCGCCGAAAGGCAGATCGATGAGCGCGCGATGGCTGCCGATCTCGTGCAGCATCAGTTCCATCAATTCCTTGAAGGTGCGCACTTCCGGCCCGCCCAGCTCATAGATGGCGCCGGGCTTGGCCTTGCCATCCACCGCCCGCTGGGCCGCAGCGGCCACGTCGCCCACAAACACCGGCTGGAAGCGCGTGGTGCCGCCGCCGATCAGCGGCAAAGCCGGCATGAAACGGGAGAGGGAGGCGAATCGGTTGAAGAACTCGTCCTCGGGACCGAACACCAGAGAGGGACGCAGGATGACCGCGTCGGGAGAGGCTGCCTTCACCGCCAGCTCGCCCTCACCCTTGGTGGCGGCATAATCGGATTCGGCCTTGGGATCGGCGCCGATGGCCGAAACGTGTACCAGGCGGGCGCCCACCCCAGCGGCCGCCGTGGCGATGGCCTTGGCGCCGAACACATGCACCGCCTCGAAGGTCTGGCGGCCGCTCGGGGCCAGGATGCCGGTGAGATTGACCACCGCGTCCGAGCCCTGCGCCGCGCGGGCCACCGAGTCGGGATAACGCACATTGGCCTGGACCACGTGGATCTGGCCCACATAGCCCAAGGGCTGGAGAAAGCCGGCCAGTTCCGGACGGCGCACGGGCACCCGGACGCGATAGCCGCGCTTGGCCAGCGCCCGCACCACATAACGCCCCAGGAAGCCGGAACCGCCGAACACTGTCACCAGACTGTCGGTCACGGGCCGCTCGGCCACCGCCACTTCGCTCATGCCTCTGTCCCTCGGTCTGTTCAGGGCAACCTGTACTCAAGGTTCGAGACAGATAAGCGAGGGGTGGCCGATCGTCCAGCGTGCACGGCGTCGCGGCACGCACTATATATAACGGTGTGCACGACGTGCCCGGCAACGCCTGCGCTGCACGACCCCGTTGACGCAAGCCGCGCGAGACCTTATAAGCCCGGCACTTCGCTGGCGGCGTGAGCGGCCGGCACTGGAATTCATTCATCGCAGCGCGCCCGCCAGTCCCGGCTGGAATTTGCCTGCGACACAACAGGTAAAGGACGGCCGATGGCCAATACGCCTTCCGCCAAGAAGGCGGCGCGCAAGATCGAGCGCCGCACCGAAGTCAACCGCGCTCGTCGCTCGCGCGTGCGCACCTTCCTGCGCAAGCTTGAAGACGCCATCGCCGCCGGTGATGTGGCCAACGCCAACGAGGCCTTCAAGGCTGCCGAGCCCGAGATCATGCGCGCCGTGACCAAGGGTGTGCTGCACAAGAACACCGCGGCCCGCAAGGTTTCGCGTCTTGCGCATCGCGTTGCCAAGCTCAGCGCCTGACGAATACCTGCCTTCTTCTTGAAGGCTGAGGGTCATGAACGGGGTCCGGCTTGCCGGGCCCCGTTTTCGTTGGCCCACCCTGTAGCCCCTGCCCCCCCGCTGCCCCCCCCCTGTGCGCACACTCCCGCACGGACCGGCTTCGGGAGATCGGACGTGGGACACGGGGCCAGCGGCGGAGCGATTGGCAGGCGAATCGGGGCGGGCGCGACGGGGCTTCCCACTCTCACCCCCCACGTCAAGAGCCGCCCCCATTCACACACCTGACGTATTGTGGACGGGTCCACTTCAACCGCACAGGAAAAGCTGATGCGAGTGAAGAGGTTAGCAGCCAAGCCAAAATGTCATCCCTCGGAGCGTCCGAAAGGGAGTATCCAGACACCCAGAGAACGGAATCCTAGGCACGGCGCCACGACCGACGGAGGGCTTGAATCTCATTGTCTCATCAGAGGTTTGCCGGCTGACTTAAAGGCCCTGCACGAGATGTCGCTGCGGCGCTTTTCCCCCACAATTCAGCCCCGCGGGGAAAGCCGTTGCACCCTCCCCGAGGCCTGTGTATGTTCAATCTCACTCCGGGCACGGACCCGAACATTCAACTAAAGACTCCTGGTTTCTCAACTCTTTATAGAAAGGGGAGGGTGTTTCATGTGTCTGCATTTCCACTCCCCTCAGAAAAGAGCACCAAGGAGCTCCACTCTCAACCTCAGCTTGCTGGACATGTTCTCAACATGATCCTCAAACGGTCGGTGAGCTGACGTTCAATTCATATATTTCAATATTCAACTTGGAGGCGCGCCGGATTCTACCGGCGGCGTATGGGGCGGCTATGACTTCTGACACTGGTGCTGACATCGGCAAACATCCTGAGTGTCACTGCGTGTCCAAGCCCGTCCCCGACACCAAGTGCCCTTCGGCGGCAGAACCGGCGGAGCTCGCGTTGCGCGTGATCTGAGCGCCCCGCACCCGTCGCTATTCCCCAACTCAAGATGTGCCCGCGCGCCTTTGGCGCGAACGGCAGCGCGTCGCAACCAGGGAGCCGCGCGAAGCGGCCAAGCCCCTCTATGCTGAAACCGGAACCCGTAGACGTCGCCCAATTCCGCCCGGCCCCCCGGGCCGTCGTGGGCACTGCCAGCTTTGGCCAGCAGTGGGAGCGGGTCTGCACCCGGTTGCGCGAAGAGATCGGCGAGGAATCCTACACCAGCTGGTTCGCCCGCCTGGAGCTGGACAAGGTGAGCGCGGACTGCGTGCACCTCTCCGTGCCCACCCGATTCCTGAAGTCCTGGATTCAGGGGCATTATCTCGAGCGCATTTCCGATCTGTGGCGCGAGGAGACCGGCTCGGCCCGTCGCGTGGACGTGGCGGTGCGCTCCGCCGTCGCCCGCCCCCTGCCCCTCAAGGCCGCCAATGAGCCGCGCGCCGTCATCGTCGAGCGCGCCGTCGAGCCGCGACCGGCTTCCGCCCCGAGCGTGCCGGTGGCGACGCCTGCGTCTGCGGCCTCCGACATGACCGTGGGCTCGCCGCTGGATGCCCGATTCACCTTCGAGACCTTCGTGGTTGGCAAATCCAACACGCTCGCCCATGCCGCCGCCCGCCAGGTGGCCGAGGCCGCGCCCGGCGCCGGCCCCATCTTCAATCCGCTCTATCTTCATGCGGCCGTCGGCCTCGGCAAGACCCACCTGCTCCAGGCCGCCGCCTGGGCTGGCGCGGCCCGTGGCCGCCGGGTGGTCTATTTGACCGCCGAGCGATTCATGTATGGCTTCGTGGCGGCGCTGAAGACGCACGCCGCCATCGCCTTCAAGGACGCCCTGCGCAGCATCGACACGCTGCTCATCGACGACCTGCAATTCCTGACCGGCAAGAACATGCAGCAGGAATTCTGCCACACCCTCAACGCCTTGATGGATGCCGGGCGGCAGGTGATGGTGGCCGCGGACCGTCCGCCGTCCGAACTGGACGCGCTGGATGACCGGGTGCGCTCGCGCCTTGCCGGGGGCCTCGTGGTGGAGCTTGCCCCCCTGGAGGAGGACCTGCGCCACCAGATCCTGAAAGCCCGTTGCCAGGCGCTCGCCGAGCAGCACAAGGGCTTCACAGTCCCCACCCAGGTGCTGGAACTCTTGTCCCGCAATGGCGGTCAGAGCGGGCGGGACCTCGACGGCGCCCTCAACAAGCTGCTCGCGGCCAACAAGCTCACCGGCGAGCCGGTGACGCTGGAAATGGCCGAGAATGCGGTGCGCGACCTGGTGCGCCCCAACGATCCCAAGCGCGTGCGGGTGGACGACATCCTGCGCGTGGTGTCCAAGCATTACAATGTGTCGCGCGCCGACCTCCTGTCCCAGCGCCGCACCGCCACCGTGGTGAAGCCCCGCCAGATCGCCATGTATCTGGCCAAGGTGCTGACCCTGCGCTCCCTTCCGGAAATCGGCCGCCGCTTCGGCGGGCGCGACCACACCACCGTCCTCCATGCGGTGCGCAAGATTGACGGCCTCATCGCCACCGACCGCGCCTTGGCGGAAGAGATCGAGAGCCTGAAGCGCCTCGTGAACGAGTGAGGCACCGGCCGCATGGCGGCCGGCCCATTCGCTCCGGCGACCGCGCGCCCGCAAGGGCGCGCTTTTCGTTTGGAAACCCTGCGGATGCAGGGAAAATCGTCCACACCCTCGGGAAATCGGGGCCGTGCCCTTGCTTTGCCGCACTGCGGACGGCAATGTCGGCGGCCCCGCCGGTTCGTCAGCGACGAGCACGAGGGGCCGAGGGAGCGTCGCTGCCTCGCGCATCCGTTTCCCCGAGCAGAGAGTCACGGATCAGGGCCATGAAGGTCACCGTCGAACGCGCCGAGCTGCTCAAGTCGCTCAGCCACGTCCACCGGGTCGTGGAGCGCCGCAATACCATCCCGATCCTCGCCAACGTGCTAATCCGCACCGGCAGTTCCGGCCTTTCGCTGAAGGCCACGGACCTCGACCTGGAAGTGGTGGAGACCATCGCTGCCGAGATCGGCCAGGATGGCGCCACCACCGTGCCGGCGCATGTGATCTATGACATCGTCCGCAAGCTGCCCGAGGGCGCGCAGGTGGGGATCGAGGCGAGCGGCGAGCGCGGCTCGCTGCTGGTGCGCGCCGGGCGCGCCCGCTTCACCCTCCAGACCTTGCCCGAGACCGACTTCCCGGATCTCGCCGCGGGCGAATTCACCCATTCCTTCAAGCTGAAGGCCTTCGAGCTGCGGCGGCTGGTGGACAAGACCCAGTTCGCCATCTCCACCGAAGAGACCCGCTATTATCTGAACGGCATTTACCTGCACGTGGCCGAGACCCATGGCGAGGCGCGCCTGCGGGCGGTCGCCACCGACGGCCATCGCCTCGCCCAGGCGGAACTGCCGGCCCCCGAAGGGTCCGCCGGCCTGCCGGGCGTCATCATCCCGCGCAAGACGGTGGCCGAGGTGCAGAAGCTGCTGGAGGACAAGGACGCGGAAGTCACCGTATCCCTGTCCGCCACCAAGATCCGCGTGGCGGTGGGGGCGATCGTGCTCACCTCCAAGCTCATTGACGGCACCTTCCCCGATTATGGCCGGGTCATCCCCGCCGGCAACGACAAGACGCTGCTGGTGGACAAGGCCGACTTCGCCGCGGCGGTGGATCGCGTCTCCACCGTCTCCAGCGAGCGCGGGCGGGCGGTGAAGCTCTCCATTTCCGACGGACGGCTGGTCCTGTCCGTGACCAATCCCGATTCCGGCAGCGCCACAGAGGAGCTGGAAGTGGAATATGGGGCCGAGGCGCTCGATATCGGCTTCAACAGCCGCTATTTGCTGGACATCACCGCACAGCTCGAAGGCGACACGGCCGAGTTGAAGCTGGCCGATCCCGGCTCGCCCACCCTGGTGCGCGACAGCACCAAGACCGACGCGCTCTACGTGCTCATGCCCATGCGGGTGTGAGCACCTCGGACACGCCGCCTTTGGCGCCCGGCGCGCCCCCTCCCCCGTCCGCCCTCCGCCGCAGCGGCTATGGGCGCACCGGCGTCCATCGGATCACGCTCACCGGATTCCGCTCCTATCCCTCCGCCCATCTGGTGGCCGGGGCCGGTCCGATCGTGCTCACCGGACCCAATGGGGCCGGCAAGACCAATCTGCTGGAAGCCATTTCCTTCCTGTCTCCGGGTCGGGGCCTGCGCCGCGCACGGCTCGACGAGGTGGCCAACAGCCCCGGCTCCGGCGCATGGGCGGTGGCGGCCAAGGTGGAGGGCGCGCTGGGCGAAGTGCTGCTCGGCACCGGCATGGAGGCGCCCGGCGAAGGCAGCACCGCCCGCCGCTACCGCATCGACCAGCAGCCGGTCCCATCCGCCACCGCCTTCCTCCACCATGTGAAAGTGGTGTGGCTGACGCCGGAAATGGATGGCCTGTTCACCGGTCCACCGTCCGACCGCCGCCGGTTTCTCGATCGTCTGGTGCTGGCGGTGGACCCCCACCATGGCAGCCGGGTGAATGGACTGGAGCGCGCGCTCGCCTCCCGCAACCGCCTGCTGCAGGACGGCGCCAATGACCGCTTCCTTGGCGCCGTGGAACACGAGGTCGCGGAACTCGCCATCGCGGTCTCCGCCGCCCGGCTTGAGACGGTGGACCGGCTGGCGGAAGAAATCGCCGCCGGCCTCGACGAGGCCTCGCCCTTCCCCTTCGCCCGCATCGCCTTGGCCGGCCAGATCGAAGATGCCTTGCGCACCGCCCCGGCCGTGGAGGTGGAGGATCGCTATCGCGCCCGTCTCAAGGAGATGCGCCCGCGCGACCGGGCAGCCGGCCGGACACTGGAAGGCCCCCACCTGTGCGACCTGGAGGTCACCCACGGGCCGAAGGACCAGCCCGCCGCCCGCTGCTCCACCGGCGAGCAAAAATCGCTCCTGATCGGCCTGTCCTTGTCCCATGCGCGACTGGTGGCCGCCATGCAGGGCTTTGCGCCGGTGGTGCTGCTGGACGACGTGGTGGCCTATCTGGACGGCCCGCGCCGCACCGGCCTGTTCGCGGCGCTGACGCGGCTGAATTGCCAGGTCTGGATGACGGGGACAGACCCCGCCGCCTTTGCGGGGCTCGAGCGCGCGGAGCGCTTTACCGTCCATCCCGGCGGGGTGGTGCCCGACGGCACCTGAGCGGCTCGCTCGCGCACCCCCGGCACGGGCGCCTTGATGGGCCGCAATCACAGCCGCGCGAGCATGCATTTTCAAGGGGTGTGGCCGGGCTGCAACCAGCCGGGAACCGTCACATGCTACGCATGGTTAAGCGATTCGCACTGACGAACCGGGGTTCCATGTCGAGCGACAGCCTTCCCGCCGCGAAGATCAGCCGCCGCCTGCTGGTTCTCGGGACACCTCTCCTCCTGGCCGCCTGCCAGACCGATGGCCGCGCCCCCCTCACCACGCAGGTCTCCATGTATGGCCCCGTGCCGGGAGAGCCCTTCGAGGTGGACGCGGTCAATGTGACCGAGATCGACCCGAAATATCTGCGCCAGGAAGTGCCGTTCAGCGGCAAGTATCCGCCGGGCACCATCGTGGTGAATGTGGAAGAGCGCTTCCTCTATCTGGTGCAGCCCGGCGGCAAGGCGATCCGCTATGGCGTCGGCGTCGGCAAGCAGGGCTATTCCTATCGCGGATGGGCCACCATCAAGCGCAAGGAAAAGTGGCCGAGCTGGACCCCGACCGCCAACATGATCCGCCTCCAGCCCGAGCGCTACGGCCCCTATGCCGGCGGCATGCCCGGCGGCGACACCAACCCCCTCGGTCCGCGCGCGCTCTACCTTTATGACGGCGACCGGGACACCATGTTCCGCCTGCACGGCACGATCGAGCCATGGAGCATCGGCGAGCAGGTATCATCCGGCTGCATCCGCCTGTTGAACCAGGACATTATCGACCTTTACGAGCGTGTGCCGCTCGGTACGCGTGTCTATGTGATGTAATTTTCCGGCAACGCCGCCGGCGGTGACGCCCTGTCACACGTCCGTCAGGTTCCATATGGGAAGTCTGCCTCCAACGCGGCCGTGCTGCTTGGCGCCGTCGGAGGGGGACATGACCGGAACCGAGACGTTTACGCCCTATAATGTGCTGTTCATCTGCAACACCAATGCCGGCCGCTCGCTGATCGCCGAGGCGATCCTCAAGCGGGAGGGCGACGGGCGGTTCAACGCCTATTCCGCGGGCGTGAACCCGGCTGAGCACCCCGACCCCTATGCCCTTGAGACGCTGGTGGCGGAAGGCTTCCACATTACCGGCCTCCACCCCAAGCCGATCTCCGACTTTAGCGGGCCCAACGGGCCGGAGCTCGATTTCGTCTTCACGCTCTGCGACGAGTCCGCCGGCGAGACCCTGCCGGAATGGCCGGGCACTCCGGTGACCGCCCATTGGAGCATCGAGGATGCCGAGCATGTGGACGGCTCGCCCATCGATCACGAGCGGGCTTTCGAGACCGCCTTCCATCATATCCGCAGCCGGGTGCTCGCCTTCGCCGCCCTGCCGCTGCGCAACCTCGACCGACTGTCCCTGCATAGCCACATGCAGGCCATCGGCGCCGGTACGCACCTTCCCGCAGCGCCCGCGCGGTAGTTCGGGCAACCGATCCACCCGCCATCCCTGGAAAAGCCCTGCGGGCGCGGCTGGCCTGCGTCCCCGGGGCTTGACCTCGCGTGCGCATGCGCGCACACGGGAGGCATGGATTTTGGCACCCTCGCTTTCTTCGCAGGGATTTTGACTCTGGCGGCCATCTCCCCGGGGCCGGCCGTGGTGGCGATCGTGGCGCGCACGCTCGCCCGCGGCCGCGCCGGCTCGGCCGCCTTCATCGCCGGTCTCGCTGTGGGGGATGTCCTGTGGCTCGCGGCCGCCGCCCTCGGCATGGCGGCGCTCGCCGCGACGCTCGGCAGCCTGTTCGTGCTGGTGCGGCTCGCAGGCGCCGCCTATCTGCTCTACATGGCCTTCCGGCTGTGGACCGCCCCGGCGACCGTGCCCGAGTTTGCCGCTCCGGCGGCGGGGTCTGGCACCGGACGGCTCTTTGGCGCCGGCCTTGCCATTTCCTTCGGCAATCCCAAGACCATGGCCTTCTATCTCGCCTTGCTGCCGACGCTGGTTGATCTCAACCGCCTGTCCTTGCTGGGCTTCCTGGAAATGAGCGGGGTGATCCTGGTGGTGCTGGCGGGCGTTTTCGCGGCTTATGTGGTCCTGGCGGACCGGGCGCGGCGCTTCGTGGCCTCCACCCGCGCCATGCGGTGGCTCAATCGGATCTGCGGCGGCGCCATGGCGGGCGCGGCAGTTGCGGTTGCCACCAAATAACCGCGTCTTTGCGGTAAAAGAGATTCAAGCGTTCCAACGATTCGAGACAGCATCATGGCCGAACCCGCAAGCGCGGCGTCCCCCGAGGAATACGGGGCACAATCCATCCAGGTCCTCAAGGGGCTGGACGCCGTGCGCAAGCGCCCGGGCATGTATATTGGCGACACGGACGACGGCTCCGGCCTGCACCACATGGTCTATGAGGTGGTGGACAACGCCATCGACGAGGCACTGGCCGGCTATGCCAAGGAAGTCACCGTCACACTGAATGCGGACGGCTCGGTCACCGTGACCGATGACGGGCGCGGCATCCCCACCGACCTCCATCCGGAGGAAGGGGTCTCCGCCGCCGAGGTCATCATGACCCAGCTCCATGCGGGCGGGAAGTTCAACCAGAATTCCTACAAGGTCTCCGGCGGCCTGCACGGCGTCGGCGTCTCGGTGGTGAATGCTCTGTCCACCACGCTGGACCTGACCATCTGGCGGGATGGCAAGGAGCATTACATGCGCTTCCGCCACGGCGACGCAGAGGCCCCGCTCAAGGTGATCGGCCCCGCCCCCGAGGGCAAGCGCGGTACCAAGGTCACCTTCCTGCCGAGCCCGGAAACCTTCACCCATATCGAATTCAACTATGCGACGCTGGAGCACCGGCTGCGCGAACTGGCCTTCCTGAATTCCGGCGTGCGCATCGTCCTGACCGACGCGCGCACGCCGGAGGTGAAGGTCGAGGAGCTCATGTACGAAGGCGGCGTCGAGGCGTTCGTGCGCTATCTCGACCGCAACAAGCAGGCGGTGCTGGCCAAGCCCATCGTCATCCGCTCGGAGCGGGACGGCATCACCGTGGAAGCCGCGCTGTCGTGGAATGACGGCTACCACGAGAACGTGCTCTGCTTCACCAACAACATCCCCCAGCGGGATCGCGGCACCCACTTCACCGGCTTTGCCGCCGCCCTCACCCGGCAGGTCATGTCCTATTCGGACGCCTCGGGCATCTCCAAGAAGGAGAAGGTCTCGCTGTCCGGCGAAGACTGCCGGGAGGGCCTGACCGCCGTGCTCTCGGTGAAGGTGCCGGACCCGAAATTCTCGTCCCAGACCAAGGACAAGCTGGTTTCGTCCGAAGTGCGGCCGGTGGTTGAATCGCTGGTGTCCGAGGCGCTGAGCACCTGGCTTGAGGAGAACCCCTCCGAGGCCAAGGCCGTGGTGGGCAAGGTGGTGGAAGCCGCCGCCGCCCGCGAGGCCGCCCGCCGCGCCCGGGAACTCACCCGCCGCAAGAACCCGCTGGACATCGCCTCCCTGCCCGGCAAGCTCGCCGACTGCCAGGAACGCGACCCCGCCAAGTCCGAACTCTTCATCGTCGAGGGTGACTCGGCCGGCGGCTCCGCCAAGCAGGGCCGCGACCGCGCCTTCCAAGCCATCCTGCCCTTGCGCGGCAAGATCCTGAACGTGGAGCGGGCGCGCTTCGACAAGATGCTCGGGTCCGACCAGATCGGCACGCTGATCACCGCGCTCGGCACCGGCATCGGCCGCGACGATTTCGACATCAACAAGCTGCGCTACCACAAGATCATCATCATGACCGACGCGGACGTGGACGGCTCCCACATCCGCACCTTGCTGCTCACCTTCTTCTTCCGGCAGATGCCGGAACTGGTGGAGCGCGGCCATCTCTTCATCGCGCAGCCGCCGCTCTACAAGGTGACGCGCGGCAAGTCCGAGAGCTACATCAAGGACGAGCGGGCGCTGGAGGACTATCTCATCGCGGTCGGCCTCGACGATGCGGCGCTGCGGCTTGCCTCCGGCGAAGTCCGCACGGGCGCGGACCTTGGCGCGGTGGTGGAGACCAGCCGGCAGATGCGCGGCGCGCTCAGTGCCCTGCATCCGCGCTATAATCGCGCGGTGGCCGAGCAGGCGGCGCTGGCCGGGGCGCTGGCCCCCAACCTGCTGGACGACCTGAACGCGGCGGCTGCAGCCGCCGCCCGCACCGCCGCCCGGCTCGATGCCCTGTCGGAGGACACCGAGCGGGGTTGGACCGGCACACTGGACGAAGCCGGCATGCGCTTCTCGCGCACCGTGCGCGGGGTGCTGGAGACCAACGTCCTCGACAATACCTTCCTCACCTCGCCGGACGCCCGGCGCCTGGACAATCTGGCCGGCGAGCTGGCCGGCGTGTTCGAGGGCGAGACCCTGCTGCGCCGCCGCGCCGACGACACCCGCCTGTTCGGGGCGGTGGACCTGTTCGACGCCGTCACCGATGCCGGCCGCAAGGGCCTCTCGCTCCAGCGCTACAAAGGCTTGGGCGAGATGAATCCCGGCCAGCTCTGGGAGACCACCCTGGACGTGAATGCCCGCTCCCTGCTCCAGGTGCGGGTGAAGGAAGTGGACGAGGCGGACGACCTCTTCAACCGTCTCATGGGCGACCTGGTGGAGCCGCGCCGCGACTTCATCCAGGAGAACGCGCTCAAGGCGAGCGTGGACGTCTGAGGCGTCAGCGGTGATTTTGAAAAGGCCCGGTCCATGCCGGGCCTTTTTCATTTTGCGCCGGGCAAGAGAGCGCGCAGGCGCCGGTGGATGGCCGCCTCATGGCGTTGCCAGAACAGGCCGGCCCCCACCATGGCCAAGCCGATGGCGGACAAGGCGAGCGGGAAGAGCAGGCTGTCCCGGAACAGCTCGAAGGACAGGTGGCCGAGATAGAGCGCCACGCCCATGGCGCCGAGAATGGTGAAGACCCGCCGGCCGATAACGGCCCCGAACAGCACCAGCACGCCATTGAACAGCGCATAGCCGAGCCGCGCCGCCTCCGACCCGCTGTCGCTGGCGGTGATCGCACCCCAGGCGGCCACGGCGCCGAAAAGATAGAGCCAGGTGGCGAAATCCGCACCTCCCCGCCGGCTGCGCAGGGCGTCCAGAACCCCGCCCGCCCCGCACATGGCGAGGCCGAACACCAGCGACACATGGCGCGCATGGTCGAGGTCCCACGGGTCGGTCCCCGCGGGCCAGCGGGCAAGATCCATGCTCATGTACCAGAGGGTGAGCGCCACCGGCATGACCAGGAAGGGCAGCCTCAGGCGCCAAAGTGCCAAGCCGCCGGCGAGCAGCGTCGCCAGTTCCAGCGTCAGCCAGCGGGCATCGATCCATTTGTGATACTGGTTGAACCGCGTCCCGGATAGGGCGCTGTCCACCTCGGGCCAGAGCCCCAGGGCATGCTGGGCGGACCAGGTGGCGAGCGGCACCAGGAAGACCGCCAGCGCGGCCAGGATGCCCGCCGGGATGGCAAAGCCCCGCCGCGCCAGCATTTCCGCGCCCGCCCAGGCGATGAGGCCATAGATGATGGCCAGCACCGTGATGCCCCAGGGCCCCAGCACATCCCAGCTTAAGGTCATGAACAGGCTCATGGCCGAAATGGCGAGCAGCCCGCCAAAATAGTAAAGCGTATGGCCGAAGCTGAAGCGCGCCTCCTCCGGATAGGGCTTCCCTTGCGCCAGGAAGGTCCAGAGCGCCTCCACCTGACCCGCCTCCACCAGCCCGGCAGACGCGGCGCGCTCCAGGTCGGCCCGCTCCAACACGAGGCGCGCCGGGGAGGAGACGGGAGGGACGGGAGGGTCGATCATGGGCGAATCCGGCAGGTCATAGCCCATGATGGTGCGCCCGCCATGCGGAAGAAAGACGGCGGCGTCCGGACGGCCGTGCTTCCCATTGCCTGCCGATCCGGCCCCGGTCTAAACCCGTAGACAACCGGCCCCCCGATGCCCGCGCACACCGGCGGGCGCCGGCGCGCAACCGCCCGCGAGGCGGGGAGACAGGCGCCCGCAGGGCTCGGAGACCGGATGACCTACGATTTCATCATCATCGGCGGTGGCATTGTGGGCCTGGCCACCGCGCTCCAGATCTCCACCCGCCGCCCCGACGCCGGCATCCTGCTGATCGAGAAGGAAGACCGCCTCGCCCGGCACCAGACCGGGCACAATAGCGGCGTCATCCATGCGGGCATCTATTATGCCCCCGGCAGCTTCAAGGCGGAGCTGTGCCGGAAGGGCGCGCAGGCCACCAAGGAGTTCTGCACCGAGAACGGCATCCCCTTCGAGGTGTGCGGCAAGATGATCGTCGCCACCAACGCGGACGAGATCGCCCGCATGGATGCCCTCTATGAGCGGGCGGTGGCCAACAATGTGCCGCTGGAGCGGCTCGACGCAGCCGAGCTGAAGCGCCGGGAGCCGCGCATCCGGGGGGTCGGCGCCCTGTTCGCACCCACCACCGGCATCGTGGACTATAAGCGCGTCTGCAATGCCATGGGCGACAAGATCACCAAGATGGGCGGCACGGTGCGCCTCTCCGCCGAGGTGACTGCCATCACCGAGGGGCCGGAAAGCGTGGAGGTGGTGGCCGGTGGCACCGCCTATCGCGGCCGCAAGCTGGTGGCCTGCGCCGGCCTCCAGTCGGACCGGCTGGCGCGCCTCGCCGGGCTGTCCATCACCCATCGCATCGTGCCCTTCCGGGGCGAATATTTCCGCCTGCCGCCGCGCCTCAATGACGTGGTCAAGAGCCTCATCTATCCGGTGCCGGACCCCACCTTGCCCTTCCTCGGCATCCATCTCACCCGCATGATCGACGGCTCGGTGACGGTGGGCCCCAATGCGGTGGTGGGCTTGGCGCGGGAGGGCTATCGCAAGAGCGCCATTTCGCTCTCCGACGTGCTCGATTATGCCGCCTTCCCCGGCTTCTGGCGCACGGTCGCCAAGCATCCCGGCGCCACCGCGCGGGAATTGCGCAATTCCCTGTTCAAGGGCGGCTATCTCGACGAGTGCCGCAAATATTGCCCGGAGCTGGAAGCCTCCGACCTCGGCCCCTGCGAGGCCGGCATCCGCGCCCAGGCGGTGATGCCGGACGGGAGCCTCGTGCACGACTTCCTGTTCGTGGAGACGCCGCGCATGCTCCATGTGTGCAACGCGCCCTCCCCCGCCGCCACCTCCGCCTTGCCCATCGGCGACATGATCGCGGACAAGGTGATGTAGGGCCGGGAGGCAATCATGGGCGGGTTGTTACGCATCTATGGGCGCGCGCTCGGCCTCTTGGGGCCGCAGGCGAAGGTGGGCGTCGCCCTTGCCATCGGCAACCTGCTCCTCGCCGTGGCGCAATTTGCCGAGCCCATCCTCTTCGGCCGCATCATCAATGCGCTGGCCGGGGCGCAGGGGAGCGGCGCGACACCGGGCTTTTCGGACCTCCTGCCGCTGCTCGCCGCCTGGGCCGGGTTCGGGCTCTTTTCCATTGGCGCGGGCGTGCTTATCTCGCTGCATGCGGACCGGCTCGCCCATCGCCGGCGCCTGGGCGTGCTCACCGAATATTTCGAGCATGTCCTCCAATTGCCCGCCGCCTTCCATGGCGAGACCCATTCCGGGCGGCTGCTGAAGATCATGCTCCAGGGCACCGACACGCTCTGGAGCCTGTGGCTGTCCTTCTTCCGCGACGATTGCGCGGCGCTGGTGGCCCTGGTGGTGCTGCTGCCTGTCGGCATCTGGATCAATTGGCGGCTCGGCCTCGTGCTCATCGTGCTGGTGGCGGTGTTCGGCCTCGTCACCGGCTATGTGATGCGCCGCACCGAGGCCATGCAGCGCAATGTGGAGCGCCATCATTCCTCGCTGGCCGAGCATGCCACCGACGCACTGGGCAATGTGGCGCTGATCCAGAGCTATACCCGCATTGAGGCGGAGGTGAGCGGGCTGCGGGACACCGCCCACAGCCTCTTGGCGGCGCAGATCCCGGTCCTGTCCTGGTGGGCGCTGGTCTCCATGGCCACCCGCGCCGCCACCACGCTGACCATTCTTGCCATCCTGCTCATCGGCACCTGGCTGCATGTGAACGGCCTCGCCAGCATCGGCGAGATCGTGACCTATGTGGGCTTTGCCACCATGCTGATCGGGCGCCTCGATCACACCGTCTCCTTCGTGAACCGGCTGGTCCTGAACGCGCCGGGGCTCGCCGAATTCTTCGGCGTGCTGGACACGGTGGGTCAGGTGCGAGACCGGCCGGGCGCGCCGGACCTTGGGGCGGTCAAAGGGGATGTGCGGTTCGAAGACGTGTCCTTCTCCTATGACGGCAAGCGTCCCGCCTTGCAGGATGTCAGCCTCCATGCGGCGCCGGGCGAGACGGTGGCGCTCGTGGGAACCACCGGGGCCGGCAAGTCAACGGCCCTTGCCCTGCTGCACCGCATGTTCGATCCGCAATCGGGCCGGGTGCTCATTGATGGCGCCGATATTCGCGACGTGACGCTCTCCTCGCTCCGCCGGCAGATCGGGGTGGTGTTCCAGGAGCCGCTGCTGTTCAACCGCTCCATCGAGGACAATCTGAAGGTGGGCAAGCCGGATGCCAGCGAGGAGGAGCTGCGCCTCGCTTTGTCCCGCGCCCAGGCGCTGGAGCTGGTGGAGCGCCACCCCGACGGGCTGAAGGCCAAGGTGGGCGAGCGCGGGCGCGCCTTGTCGGGCGGCGAGCGCCAGCGCCTGTCCATCGCCCGCGCGCTGTTGAAGAATCCGCCCATTCTCATCCTGGACGAAGCGACGAGCGCCCTTGATGCCTCCACCGAGTTGAAGGTGCAGGCCGCCCTCGACGAGGTGATGAAGGACCGCACCACTTTCGTGATCGCCCACCGCCTCGCCACCATCCGCGATGCCGACCGCATCCTGGTGTTCGAGGGCGGGCGGGTGGTGGAGGCCGGCAGCTTCGAGGCGCTGATGCGGCTCGGGGGCCGATTCGCAACCCTCGCCAAGGCGCAGTTCCTGGCCGCGCCAGATCCCGACCGCCCCATTGCCGAGACCTGATTTCACAGCGCGAAGCCTGCGCCAGACTGGGCTTCCACCTGGTGCGACCGGGTTTCAGCTTCCCCGCGGGCATGAAAAGCGATAAGGAGAAGGCTGGCCAAGGGGGCCCACCACCGTCACGGAGCCAGCTTTGCCGGGCTTTTCCAGTCTGCGCGCGGGCATCGTCCTGCGCCAAATTGCCCTTGCGGCCGCCATCCTCGGCCTGCTTGGCACCGCCGCGCGCGCCACCCCCATCCTGCTGGTGGAGGCCGATACCGGCAAGGTGCTGGAGCAGCAGGAGGCCGGACGGCCCTGGTATCCCGCCTCCGTCACAAAGCTCATGACCGTCTATGTGGCCCTGAACGCCGTGCGCGAAGGCCGCCTGACCATGGAGACGATGCTCACCGTCTCCCCGCTCGCCGCCTCCCAGCAGCCCACCAAGATGGGGTTTAGCCCCGGCAGCCAGGTGCCGCTGGACAGCGCGCTGAAGATGCTGATGGTGAAGTCAGCCAATGACATCGCCGTGGTGATCGCCGAGGGCGTGGGCGGATCGGTCCCTGATTTCGTGGCCGAGATGAACAGCACCGCCCAGCAGTTGGGCATGACGGGAACCCATTTCGAGAACCCCAACGGCCTGCCCAATCCCGAGCAATACACCACCGCCCGTGACCTCGCGGTGCTCGCCCGCGCGCTGATCTACCATTTCCCGGAGAACGAGATGCTGTTCCGCATCCCCGCCATCCGGCTCGGGAAGATCGTGCTGCGGAACTATAACCGTCTGATCGACCGCTATCCCGGCGCCGACGGCATGAAGACCGGCTTCATCTGCGCCTCCGGCTTCAATCTGGTGGCCACCGCCACCCGCGGCAACAAGCGCCTCATCGCCGTGATCCTCGGCGCCCCCTCCGCGGTGTCCCGCACGGAGCAGGCGGCGCTGCTGTTCGAGAAGGGCTTCCAACCCTCCTGGTCCATCTTCGGCGCGGCCTCGCCCACCCTCGACACCATCGCCAATCTGGGCGGCACGCCGCCGGACATGAATATCTGCAACCGCAAGCGCGCGGTGGCGGCGGCCGAGAATGAGGACGACAACCTCTATAACCAGGGCGAAAGCTCCTCCTCCTATGCCATGTCCGCCGCCGTCGCGGCCGGGCTGAGCAAGGGCGAGGGCGCAGCGCTGCTGCAGAACCTGCCGCCCTCCATGCCGCCGGTGCCCGTCACCGCCATCGTGCGCATGCCGCCGGCGGAGGAAAAGGCGGACAAGAAGACCGGGGTCGCCATCAAGGACGGCAAGGACCCGGCCACCGGCGCGAAGCAGAAGACCGCCGTCATCTCCACCGGCGCCGACAAGAAGCCGGACGCGTCCGCCACGGCCAAGGATGCGGCCAAGCCTTCCTCGGCCTCGAAGGACGCGGGCAAGAGCGCAAAGACGAGCGCAACCTCCAGCACGGCCAAGGACAAGTCGAAGGATGCCAAGCCGGCGGCGACCACCGCCGCGGCGACGCCCGCCCCCAAGCCCGCCTCCAAGCCAAAGGCGTCGGCGACCACCAGCGACAGTGCCGAGCCGTTGACCTTCGGCCCGCCGCCCGCGCGCCCCGGCACCTGAGCGACCGCCGCGGCCCGCCCCCGACCGTGCGCATGCATGGCGGGGCGGCGAGCGAGGGTCCCGAGCACCGACAGACATGACCGAGCCAGCCTCCCCCGCGCCGGACCGCACTCGTTCCGGCCCGCCAACGCCCCTTCCCGTCACGGTGCTGACCGGCTTTCTCGGCGCGGGCAAGACCACCTTGCTCAACGGGCTCCTGGCCGACCCCGCTTTGGCGGACACCGCCGTTCTCATCAACGAGTTCGGCGAGATCGGGCTCGACCATCTGTTCGTGCGCGAGGTGAAGGACGGCATCGTCCTGCTGGCCAGCGGCTGCGTCTGCTGCACCGTGCGCGGCGACCTGGTGGCAGCGCTGGAAGACCTGCTGCGCGGGCGCGACAATAACCGGCTGCCGCCCTTCTCCCGCGTGCTGGTGGAGACGACGGGCCTCGCCGATCCCGCCCCCATCCTCTTCACCCTCATGACCCATCCCTACCTTCTGCTGCGCTATCGGCTCGACGGCGTGGTCACGGTGGTGGATGCCATCAACGGTTTGGCGACGCTGGATGCCCATCCCGAGGCGGTGAAGCAGGCGGCGGTGGCGGACCGCATCGTCCTCACCAAGACCGACCTCGTGGAGACGCCGGCCCAGCAAGCGGCCCTCGCCGACCTGAAGGCCCGCCTGACGCGGCTCGCCCCTGCCGCGCCGGTGCTGGATGCCTCCAAGGGCGAGGCCACTGCCGGGGCGCTGCTCCAGGCCGGGCTTTATGATCCCGACCGCAAGATCCCCGACGTCTCCCGCTGGCTGGCGGACGAGCGCATCGCCGCTGCCCAGGAGGAGAGCGCCGGGCACGACCCCAATCGCCATGACGATCGCATCCGCGCCTTCACCCTGGCGACGGACGCCGCTATCTCGGCCTCCACCCTGGACCTGTTCCTGGAATTGCTGCGGGCCACCTATGGCGCCAACATGCTGCGCATGAAGGGCATCGTAAGGCTGGCGGACGACCCGTCCGTCCCCCTCGTGCTGCATGGGGTGCAGCATGTGATGCATCCCCCCACCCGGCTGCCGGGCTGGCCGGACGACGACCACCGCACCCGCCTCGTCATGATCGTGAAGGATCTGGACCCCGCAGTGGTGCAACGCCTGTTCGCGGCCTTCCTCGGCGTGCCCCAGGTGGACATGCCGGACCGCGCGGCCCTCACCGACAATCCGCTGGCCCCCGCCGGGCTTCCCCCCCGGCGCTAGAGCGCGATCCCATCAGATTGAATCAATCTGATGGGTGAATCGCCCTTTAACCCACTGATAGAGAACGCGTGATCCGATCAGATGGCGAGGCCATCTGATCGGCGCATGCTCTTGAGCATTTCCGAGGAAGGGGCGACCGGGTCGCGTGAAATAAAGGTTCAGCGATTCCATGAAAAGCGGAAATGCCCTAAAAGAGCCGGTCAGGCGGCGCGATTGAGATGGGCCAGCACGCCCTCTGCCGCCGCAAGGCCGGTGGCAAAGCAGGCCTGCAGCAAATAGCCCCCCGTGGGCGCCTCCCAGTCCAGCATCTCGCCGCAGGCAAAGACGCCGGGCACGGCGCGCAGCATGAAGCGGTCATCCACCCCGTCCCACGCAATGCCACCGGCACTGGAAATGGCGCGCTCCAGTCCACAGGTCCCGGTCACCGCGATGGGCACGGCCTTGATGCGGGCAGCCAGCGCGGAAGCGCCTGGCGGCAGTGCCCCCGCCTCGCGCAAAAGGCACGCCGCCACGGGCGAGAGGCCCGCCCCCTTGCGCAGGCGGTTGGCGAGCGAATAGCGCTCAGGCACCGCCTCCAGCTTGGCCGCCAGTTGGGCCACGTCGAGGTCGGGGCGCAGGTCGACGGTGATCTGGGCGGGGCCACCTGCCTCCAGCGCCGTCCGCACGGCAGCGGAGAGCGCATAGACGGCGCCGCCCTCCAGCCCGGTCGAGGTGATGACCGCCTCGCCGCGCACCCGCAGGGCGCCACAGGACAAGGCGATGCGCTTCAGTGGCGCGCCGGCGAAGCGCTGCATGGGAGCGGACCAGTCCAAGACGACGCCCATATTGGCGGGCCGGAACGGCAGGACGGGGACGCCGCGCGCCTGCAGGAGCGGCACCCAGCCTCCATCCGAGCCGAGGCGCGGCCAGGAGGCGCCGCCCAGCGCCAGGAGGGTAGCGGCCGGGCGGACCTCCTCGACGCCATCGGGCGTGGCAAAGCGCAGCGCGCCATCCGCCGCCCAGCCTTCCCAGGCATGGCGCGTCTTCAGCACGACCCCCTGCGCCGCGAGGCGGGCAAGCCAGGCGCGCAGCAAGGGCGAGGCCTTGAAGCTCTTGGGGAAGACCCGGCCGCTGGAGCCGACAAAGGTGGGCTCGCCGAGATCCTCCACGACGGCGCGCAGATCCGAAGGGGGGAAGGCCCGCACAGCCTCAATCAGCGCCGGCGCCTGCGGGGCATAGCGCGACAGGAACAGGTCGAGGGGCTCGGAATGGGTGAGATTGAGCCCGCCGCGCCCAGCCATCAGCAGCTTGCGGGCCGGAGAAGGCAAGCGTTCATAGATGCTTACGGCACAGCCGGCGGCCGCGAGACGCGTGGCGGCCATCAGGCCGGCCGGCCCGGCCCCCACAATGGCCACTGGCGTGCTGAAAGATGTCATCGGGGAGGTTTTTGCCGAGGGCGAGGCCGCATGTCCATCCGGCGTCCCAAGAATTAATAAACCTTATGTGGACGTGGTCCGGTTTTTTTGCCATGTCCATTCTCAACCGAAGGTCGAAGAATGCAACGGGACCTCGCCCAGCAGCGGAACCTTATCGTACGTATTCTCATAGGCACCGGCGTCCTGTGCGTCGTCGGCCTGTGGACGTTCGAATCCGCGGCCGGTCTGCTGTCGGACTATGATCGTCTCGGCTACCCGTTTTTGCTGCTGACCTTTTCAGTCAGCCTCATGATCTTGCTCGCGGCGCCGCGACATCACCATCTTGCGGAGCGCCTATCCTATTTCGGATTTGCGCTCTATTGCGTCTGCTCCATCCAGTTCTTCAACACGCTGGCGGAAGAGTCACGCATCTATACCATTGCCAATACCCTGCAATGGATGACGCTTCTTTACGTGTCGGCCTTTGTTCTGTTCCGGAAGTGGGAAGCCATCAGCGCCGCCGCGGTGGTCTTCGTGCTTTCGGCGCTTTCCATGTGGCTGCTTTTCATCCGCGGCCATCTGGACAGCTGGGACATCGCCTACAACTCGCTGATGGTGAACGCCTATGTGGTGCACCTTCTGATCCTGATCTCGCTCTCCCTCCTCACCTTCACCCAGCATGCCTTCGACCGCATGCGGAACGAGACCAAGGTGCTGGAGGACGCGGCGCTGACCGATCCGCTCACCGGCGTGGTCAACCGGCGCGGCCTGGAGCGGCTTTTGAAAGAGCATGCGGCCGCCCCCGGCCGTCCCATGGCGCTCATCCTGTTGGACATGGACAATTTCAAGGGGGTCAATGACAGCCAGGGCCACGTCTTCGGCGACCATGTGCTGCGCACCATCGTCGACCGTCTGCGCACCTCCCTGCGCGGGGCGGACGTGATCGGCCGCTGGGGTGGGGACGAATTCCTGGTCCTGGCCACCAATGCCTCGCCAGACGAGGCCTGCATGCTGGCGGACCGGCTGCGCCGCGCGGCCTCCGATCTTCCGGAAACCGCGTCCGGCGGCGTCACCTTGAGTGCCGGCGTCATGCTGTGGGACGGCACCGGAGGGCCCGAAGAAGCGCTCCGGTGCGTGGATGATGCCCTTTATGCCGCCAAGCAGGGCGGCAGGGACCGGACCGTCCTGGGGCGTCCCAGGGGACGCCCGGTACGGTCCGTGACCTGATCAGCCCTCGGCGCACGCCTCAAGCACGTCGTCGAACGTGCGCAGGCCCGTGCGGGGCGCGTTCACCAGCACCGCCATGTTGCCGGGCGCATGCTGGTTCTTCCACATCTTGGTGTGCGCCTGGGGGATGCGATCCCACGGGAACACTTCCGACATGCACGGGTCCACGCGCCGGTCGATGATGAACTGATTGGCGCCCGAGGCCTGCTTGAGGTGCGCGAAATGGGACCCCTGGATACGCTTCTGGCGCATCCACACATAGCGTGCATCGAAGGTGATGTTGAAGCCGGTGGTCCCGGCGCAGAACACGATCATGCCGCCGCGCTTGCCCACCAGGGTGGAGACCGGGAAGGTGCTCTCGCCCGGATGCTCGAACACAATATCCACGTCGCGCTTGCCGGTGATTTCCCAGATGGCCTTGCCGAACTTGCGGGCTTCCTTCAGCCACTCATTATATTCGGGTGAGTTGACCTTGGGCAGCTGGCCCCAGCAATTGAACTCCTTGCGGTTGATGACGCCCTTGGCGCCGAGGCCGAGCACATAGTCGCGCTTGGTCTCGTCCGAGATGACGCCGATCACATGGGCGCCGGAAGCGGCCGCAAGCTGGACGCCGAACACGCCGAGGCCGCCCGAGGCCCCCCACACCAGCACGTAGTCCCCCGGCTTCACCGTGTGCGGGGGATGGCCGAACAGCATGCGATAGGCGGTGGCGAGGGTGAGCGTGTAGCAGGCGCTCTCTTCCCAGGTCAGGTGCTTGGGCCGCGGCATGAGCTGGCGGGCCTGCACGCGGCAGAACTGGGCAAAGGAGCCATCGGGGGTCTCATAGCCCCAGATGCGCTGGGACGGCGAGAACATGGGGTCGCCGCCATTGCACTCTTCGTCGTCGCCATCATCCTGGTTGCAGTGCACGACCACTTCGTCGCCCACCTTCCAGCGGGTGACCTTGGGGCCCACCGCCCAGACGATGCCGGAAGCATCCGAGCCCGCCACATGGAAGGGCGCCTTGTGCACGTCGAACGGCGAGATGGGCTGGCCGAGGCCGGCCCAGATGCCGTTATAGTTCACGCCGGCCGCCATCACGAGCACCAGCACATCGGTCTCGCCCAAAGTCCATGTGGGCACAACTTCAACCTGGAAGGACTCCTCCGGCGGCCCATGGCGCTCGCGGCGGATGGTCCAGGCATACATGTTGGCCGGCACATGGCCCAGCGGCGGGATCTCACCCAGTTCGTAAAGATCCTTGAGAGCAGTCGCTTGAGGCGCGCTCGCCGTCGCTGTCTGGCCCATAGCGTCTCGTCCTTCCTCTTCGATGTTCGGGCCGTTTCGGCCGCATGCATTTCGCACCGCAGCGTAGCAGAGAAAAACGCCCTGGCGAGCCCCCCTCTTTAGGTGGGTTGTAACTTCGCTGCCTGCCATTCCAGGGTCAAAGACCGGCGCTAGACAGGGGCCCACGTGGCCGTCGGCTGAGGCAAGGGGGCAAGGACATGGGTGCGCTGATCGGAATGCTGCTTGTGGGCGCCGTCGCGGGCTGGCTGGCGGGCCAGATCTTTCGCGGTGGCGGGTTCGGCCTATGGGGCAACATCGCGGTGGGCGTGATCGGCGCGCTGATCGGCGGCTTCCTGTTCGGCAATGTCTTCATCGTCGGCGGCATCATCGGGCGCATCATCTGCGCCACGGTAGGCGCGGTGATCCTCCTATTCGCCATAAGTCTTGTGAAGCGCTGAGCTGAAGCTGCCGCCGGCGACAAGATTCCCGTCGACGACCGGCGCGTTGCAGCGCACATTATGCAATGCGACGTTGTGCAAACGAGGATGGGATCATGGCCACCCGCGACAAACCCTGGCTGTTCCGCACGTATGCGGGACACTCCACCGCCGCGGAGTCCAACAAGCTCTACCGCTCCAATCTCGCCAAGGGCCAGACGGGCCTTTCGGTCGCCTTCGACCTGCCGACCCAGACCGGCTATGACAGCGACCATCCTCTGGCGCGGGGCGAGGTGGGCAAAGTGGGCGTGCCCATCTCCCATCTCGGCGACATGCAGACCCTGTTCGACGGCATCCCGCTTGCCGACATGAACACGTCCATGACCATCAATGCTTGCGCCGCCTGGCTGCTGTCGCTCTATATTGCGACCGCCGACGCGCAGGGCGCCGACCGCACCAAGCTGAACGGCACCACCCAGAACGACATCATCAAGGAATATCTCTCGCGCGGGACCTATGTGTTCCCGCCGGCGCCTTCCATGCGGCTGACCAAGGACGTGATCCTGTTCACCACCAGTCAGCTGCCGCGCTGGAACCCCATGAATGTGTGCTCCTACCACCTGCAGGAGGCGGGGGCGACGCCGGTGCAGGAGCTGGCGTTCGCGCTCGCCAATGCCATCGCCATCCTCGACACGGTCAAGCGCTCGGGCGAGGCGGAAGGGCCGGTGTTCGGCGAGGTGGTGGGCCGCATCTCCTTCTTCGTGAATGCGGGCATGAAATTCATCACCGAGATGTGCAAGATGCGCGCCTTCGTGGATCTGTGGGACGAGATCTGCGTGGAGCGCTACGGCATCACGGACACCAAGCAGAAGCTGTTCCGCTATGGCGTGCAGGTCAATTCGCTGGGACTGACCGAGCAGCAGCCGGAAAACAACGTCTACCGCATCCTCATCGAGATGCTGGCGGTGACCCTCTCCAAGAAGGCCCGCGCGCGCGCCGTGCAATTGCCGGCCTGGAACGAGGCGCTCGGCCTGCCCCGCTCCTTCGACCAGCAATGGTCGCTGCGCATGCAGCAGGTGGTGGCCTATGAGACCGACCTGCTGGAATATGGCGACATTTTCGACGGATCGGTGGAAATCGCCCGCAAGGTGCAAGAGCTGAAGGAAGAGGCACGCGCCGAGCTCGCGCGCATCGAGGCCATGGGCGGGGCCGTGGCGGCGGTGGAAAATTCATACATGAAGCAGGCGCTGGTGGAATCCAACACCCGCCGCCTGGAGGCCATCGAGCAGGGCGACCAGGTGGTGGTGGGCGTCAATCGCTGGACCGAGACCGAGCCCTCCCCGCTCACCACCGGTGAAGGCGCCATCCTCACCGTGCCCGAACATGTGGAGCCCGAGCAGATCGAGCGCCTCAAGGCCTGGCGGGCCGCCCGCGACGGCGCGGCGGTGGACAAGGCGCTGGCCGAGCTGAAGAGCGCGGCCCAGGAAGGCCGCAACATCATGGAGCCCTCCATCGCCTGCGCCAAGGCGGGCGTCACCACCGGCGAATGGGGCACCTGCCTGCGCGAGGTCTTCGGGGAATATCGCGCCCCCACCGGTGTGGGCCGCGCCGCTCGCACGGAAACCCAGGGCCTCGACGAGGTCCGCAAGGATGTGGAAGCGGTGTCGGCCAAGCTCGGCCGCCGCATCAAGTTCCTGGTGGGCAAGCCGGGCCTCGACGGCCATTCCAACGGCGCCGAGCAGATCGCCGTGCGCGCCCGCGACTGCGGCATGGAAGTGGTCTATGAGGGCATCCGCCTCACCCCGGCGGAGATCGTGAACGCGGCGCTCGAGGAGAGCGTCCATGTGATCGGCCTGTCCATACTGTCCGGCTCCCATGTGCCGCTCGTGCGCGACGTGATGGAGCGCCTGCGGGCCGAGGGCATGGACGACGTGCCGGTGGTGGTGGGCGGCATCATCCCGCCGGAAGACGAGATCCAGCTCAAGGGCTTCGGGGTGGCGGCAGTCTATACGCCGAAGAATTTCGAGCTGAACCGCATCATGGCGGACATCGTCTCCATCGTGGACCGGGAAGCCCAGAAGGCGGCCTGAGCCATCCGTCTGGTCCGGGCGCGGCAAACGCCCGGACTTCTTTGCTTCGGACCGGACGCGGCCTATTTCCGGACGATGATATAACCGCGCGACTTGTGCACGGAGGTGTCTTCCGTGTTCATGGCCGCGAACAGCCGCTCGGCGGGGATCCAGCTGGGCGGCAGCTTGTAGCGGGCCACGTCCAGGAACAGGAAGGCATCCGCCTCCGCATTATAGGCGGCGATGGGCGAGAAATGCCCGCCCCCCTCCTGGCCGAGCGTCTGCCGGAAGACATTCACCAGCAACACCGCATTCTCGTCCGCCAGCGCCTTGCGCGCGGCCGTGCGGAAGCCGGCAAGATCGGTATCCCGCGCATGCACCGCCTCCGCCTTGGCCCCGGCGGCGGTGAGCAGGCGGGTCAGTTCCTCCAGTGTCAGGCCCTGCGACTGGACGGCGAGCACCGGCTTCACCTCCAGCACCGCGCGGCTGAAAATGTTCTGCTGGTCCCAATATTCGTAAGGATACCATTGCGGCGCGAGCGGCGGCGCCACGCGCAACGCGTTGAGCGCCATGACCGCCGATGCCACGCCGCAGAAGGCCTGATTCTGCTCGGACACGAAGGCGGACATCAACGGCCAGAAGCCGGCCTTCTCGCTCGCGGTGTCGAACAGCCGGGCACTCTGCGGGGACGGCACATAGACCAGCGCATCGCCCGCATGAGCCGGGCCAGCCAGCGCCAGTGCCAGGAGTGCGGCGCATACACGAAGATGCAGTTTCATGGCCCCCAGAGCTCCCGCCTGCGGGCGCCGGGCAGCGCGCCATGCCGCGTGCCGTCCCGTCCCCGCTACCTTCAGTCAAGCTCGTGATAGGAAGCGGCAGGGGCGAGGGCAACGGCACAAAAGCGCAGCATGCGGGAAACACTGCCGGAGGGTGGCCCGGCCGGGCGCGGGGCGCGGCCGGCCGTTCGTCAGAACTTCAGTTCCGGTGGCGGCAGGTCGCTGGCGGGCGGAGCCAGGCTGTCGAACTGCTGCTGCACGGCGTTTTGGTCGAGCTGAACGCCGCCGCTCTTATAGTGGGTGACCATGCCCGGGAAGATGATGACCAGGGCCACCATGAGCAGCTGGATGAAGACGAAGGGCACAGCACCCCAATAGATCTGGCCCGTCGTCACCGGCTCCATGCGCTTGCCCGTAATCTTGTCCAAATACGGCACCTTGGGGGCGACGGAGCGCAGGAAGAACAGGGCGAAGCCGAACGGCGGATGCATGAACGAGGTCTGCATGTTCACCGCCAGGATGACGCCGAACCAGATCAGATCGATGCCCAGCTTGTCGGCGGCGGGGCCCAGCAGCGGGATGATGATGAAGGCCAGCTCGAAATAATCGAGGAAGAAGGCCAGGAAGAAGACCAGGATGTTGACCACGATCAAAAAGCCGGCCTGGCCGCCGGGCATGGAGACCAGCAGCTCTTCCACCCATTTGTGCCCGTCCACGCCGTAGAAGGTCAGCGAGAAGACGCGCGCGCCCAGCAGGATGAACAGCACAAAGGCGGACAGCTTGGCGGTGGAATAGGTGGCCTGCCGCAACAGGTCGAACTTCAGCCGCCCGCGTCCGAGAGCCAGCAGCAGCGCGCCCACCGAGCCCATGGCGCCGCCTTCCGTCGGCGTGGCGACGCCGATGAAGATGGTGCCCAGCACCAGGAAGATCAGCGCCAGTGGCGGCACCATCACGAAGATGACCTGCTCGGCCAGGCGCGAAAGCAGGTTGAGGCGCGCCACCTTGTTGATGACCGCCACCACGAAGGCAAGGCCCACCGTGATGGACATGGCCAGCACCACATAATCGGCGCCGAACTTCACCGTCGTGCTGTTCATCAGGAAGATGGAGGCGGCAATCGCCAATGCCAGCGCAATGAAGAGCGAAGCGGTCAGCAGCCGCGCCGCACCCGCGAGGATGAAGAACAGCACCACGAAGGAGACCACGCCCCACACCGCCAGATTGGCGATGCCAGGGATGAAGCCCGCGGTCAGTGCCGGCAGCGAACCGGTGAGGATGAGGAAGGTAAAGCCGGCGGCGGCGATTGCCCCCAGCACACGGGTGGGCAGATGACGCTGCTCCGGATCGCGCAGGGTCTGCGCCTCCAGCGGCAGGCCGGGCGCCGCGCTCGGGAAGAAGGTGGAGACGATGAAGATGTAGCCCGCATACAGGCAGGAGAGCAGCAGACCCGGGATGAAGGCGCCCGTATACATGTCGCCCACCGACCGGTTCAACTGGTCGGCCATGACGATGAGCACGAGCGAGGGCGGGATGATCTGGGCCAGCGTGCCGGAGGCCGCGATCACGCCCGAGGCGACGCGCCGGTCATAGCCGTAGCGCAGCATGATGGGCAGCGAGATGAGGCCCATGGAGATGACCGAGGCGGCCACGACCCCGGTGGTCGCCGCCAGCAGCGCGCCCACGAAGATGACCGCATAGGCAAGGCCGCCGCGGATGGAGCCGAACACCTGGCCGATGGTGTCCAGGAGATCCTCCGCCATGCCGGAGCGCTCCAGGATCAGGCCCATGAAGGTGAAGAAGGGCACCGCCAGGAGCACTTCGTTGTTCATGGTGCCATAGACGCGCTCGGGCAGCGCCTGGAGGAAGTCGGGCCGGAACAGGCCGAGTTCGATGCCGATGAGGCCGAACAGCAGGCCGTTGGCGGCCAGCGCGAAGGCGACGGGATAGCCCAGCAGCAGGAACACCACCAAAGCGGCGAACATGATCGGCGCCATATTGTGGGTGAACCAGCCGCGGAAGCCGGGCTCGGCGGCAAGCGCGAAGTCGCTCGATACGGCAAACAGCAGGGCGGCAGCGGCGAGGATCGCGCCGATCTTGGCGATGCGGTTCATGAGGGCCTCCCGCTCAGGACTTGTGGTTGCCGGCGGGAGCGCCGGTGCCATCGAGGGTCGGGGCATCCGCCAGAAGCCGGTCCACCTCCGCCGCCAGCGCGCCATGGCTGCCGGCATTGTCGTGGGGGTCTTCCATCTTGCCGGTGATGATGGCGATCCGCTTGATGAGTTCGGAAATGGCCTGGATGAACAGCAGGGCAAACCCGATGGGCACCAGCATCTTGGCGGGCCATTGGGGCAGGCCGCCCGCATTCAGCGACTGCTCGTCGATGCGATAGGAGTTCAGGAAGAACGGCCACGACGTGACCAGCATCACGATCGTGAAGGGCAGCAGGAAGAAGATGTGGCCGAAAATGTCGATGCCGTCGCGCACCTTCTTTGGCAGCCGGAAGCTGATGATGTCGATGCGGATATGTTCGTTGTCCATCAGCGTCCAGGGCGAGCAGAACAGGAACACCGCCGCGAACAGCACCCATTGAAGCTCAAGCCACGAATTGGAACTGGCGTCGAACACTTTTCGGATGATGGCGTTGAGGGCGGAGACGAGCACCGCCACCACGATGAGCCAGGCCACCGACTTGCCGATGCGCGCATTCACGGCATCGATCGCTCGGCTGAGCGCGAGCAGAAAGTTCATGACGCAACCCCTCGGCGCGGTTTCCGTTTCACACGGAGGTCTCATTGGATGGACCTCCATTGGCCGCGCAACATACGTGGCCGGCATTGCCTTTCAAGTCCGAAACGGCGCGGGAGCTGGATTTACCGCTCTTTAGACGCCCCCCCTACGCCTTTCGTCTAAGGTCGCGCAGCGCGCGGCCAGCCGTCAGGCCGCCGGAGCGGCGCGGATGCCTGCCTTTCAGGCGCAGATGCGTCCGTGCCCAGCCCGAAGGCAGGGCCGGATCGGTTGGGCCCGCCGCAGCGATGGGGCTCAAGCTCTGCAGAATTTGCGTAACGAGACTGAGAATATTCCAGGCTAGACTTTGCTCGAATCGCCTCCCTTCGGCCTGCCCGAGGCGAGAAGGCGTGCAGGATCGAGGACCCCGCCCATGATGTCCCTGCCCTTCTTCGGCATGTGCCTCGCCTTCATCCTTGTGATGGCGGGACGGCGCCTGGCTTCCATCGTCGTCTTCACCTTTTCGTTCGCGGTGCTGCTGGTCCTGTTCAGGATGCACGCCACCGACGCGCTCAATCTGAACCTGTGAGCGCGTCCATGAGCCCGAGCCTCTCCCGTGCATTGAACGCGCTTGGCCTGATCGCCATATGTGCGGTGCTCGCCTTCGCCTTTGCCGACCAGTTCCTGAAGCACGACCTACCCTGCCCGCTCTGCCTGCTCCAGCGCGGCGGCTTCGTGCTGGCGGGCTTCGGCCTGGCGCTCAACATCAAGTTCGGCCCGCGCCCCAGCCATTATGGTCTGGTCATCCTGGCCTCTTTCGGCGGCGGCGGGATCGCCACGCGCCAGGTGCTGCTGCACCTGCTGCCGGGCACAGGCAGCTATGGCGATGCCTTTGCGGGCCTGCATTTCTACACCTGGGCGGACATCATCTTCATTCTCATCGGCATCGGCTCGGCGCTCATGCTGCTGTTCGACCGCCAGTTCGAGGATAGCGACCTGCCCGCCGCGCGGATTACGGGCCTCGGGCTGTTCGCGCTTGCGCTCGCAGTGCTGATCGCCTTCGCCAACGGGGTATCCACGGTCGCCGAATGCGGCGGTGGGCTGTGCCCGGACAACCCCACCTCCTATCAGTTGCTCACCCCCGCGCCGGCGCGCTGAGGGAGCTTTGTCCCATCGCGGCGGTCCCGGCTTCGGCCCGGCCGCCACCCAGCCCGTGATGCGCGGCGCCGTGGCGCGCCGTCAGGCCCGCAAGCCGGGCCTTGAGATCGCGGGAACCCGGATCCGACCATGTCTGCTTCCCTGCCCTTCCGCATCCTCCGGCGCCTGACCGACGCGCCCTATGTGCTGCTCTCCGCCACCGCCTTCCTGTGGGCGGCCAACATGGTGCTGGGGCGGTACGTGGCCGGACATATTCCACCCATCACGCTGTCCACCTTGCGCTGGAGCGGAGCCACCTTGATCCTCCTGCCCTTCGCGTGGCGGCAATTGGTGGCGGATGCGCCGGTGATCCGGCGCTCGCTGCCGGCCCTCGTCATGCTGGCGGCGGCCGGCATCGCCTCCTACAACGCCCTGTCCTATTACGGCCTGCAATATACGGAGGCGCTGCACGGCGTGCTGCTGCAGTCGGTCTCGCCGCTGCTGATCGCCGTGTGGAGCCTGATGCTGTTCAAGGACCGCATCACACGGGGCCAGGGGATCGGCATCCTGGTCTCGTTCGTGGGCGTGATCATCATCATCAGCCGTGGCGACCTGGACGTGCTTGTCCACCTCCAGCCCAATGTGGGGGATCTGTGGATCCTCTTCGCGCTGGTGATCTACGCGCTCTATGCGGCGATCCTGCGCCTACGCCCGCCCATGCGGCAGCTCTCATTCCTGGCCACCATCATGGCGCTGGGCTCGCTGATGCTCATGCCCTTCGCGCTCTGGGAGGCGGCAGCGGGTCACCATTTGATCTGGGACAGCCTGACCATCTGGACGCTGCTGTTCGTGATGACCGGGCCTTCGCTGGTGGCCTATCTGTTCTTCAACCGCGGGGTGGAACTGGTGGGCGCCAACCGGGCCGCCCCCTTCTTCCATCTCATGCCGGTGTTCGGCTCGGTCCTGGCCGTGCTGTTCCTGGGCGAGGCCTTCGAGTGGTATCACGGCCTGGGCTACGCCCTGGTGCTCGCGGGCATCTTCACCGCCACCCGCTCCGCCAAGGGAGGCAAAAAGGGAGGCGAAAAGGGCGCGCAGGTGGAAAAGACGCCCGGGCCGGGGCCCGGGCGACAGGACTAGACGGCGTCGGTCAGACGCCGCGGAACACCGGCTTGCGCTTCTCCAGGAAGGCGTTGATGCCTTCCTCATAATCGGCGCTCTCATAGACCTCGCGGCGCATCTCCTGGATGCGCTCGAACACCTGTGCGGCCACCGGCTGCCGCGCGGCAATTCGCGGATGTCGTGGCCGGCGGACCAGACCTTCAGGCCGGGAGCCGGGCGCAGGATCACCGCGCGCAGCTTCTGATCCTGGAAGTCCTTGATCGCTCCGATCACCGCATCCAGTCGGGTCGCGCTCAGGGCGTTGCGATGGGCGATATTGTTCAGCGGGATGGTGCCAACCCCGCCCTCCACCTTGGTGAGGACCATGAGGATCCCCCCTCGCAGAGGGGCGTAGGTCGGGACGGAGCCAGGTCAGACACGAGGGTGTTCCCCTTTATGGCTGCCGCAACAAGGAAGGTCCGGCCTCTGGTCGCCCTCAGAAAACCGTCAGCTTTGGGCGCTTCGTCTCACGTCCCGGACGAGAGAGAAGAACCGCAGCATCTTGAGTTTGGCCACAGTGGCAAATCAGCGAGCTGACATCATTCAAAAAAGATGCGCCCATCCCGAGGCAGGTATAGAGGTATTAAAATACAAATGGCGCCGAGTGGAACCTCCAGCGTTGCCGGGACGTTCTAGTGGCCGAGTGCGGGGAGATTCAGGATGCAAATGGCAGACCGGGCCACTGACCCGTCACCTGTGCCGGTGACCATTTTGATCGTCGAAGACGAGGCCCTGGTCCGCCTGGTACTGTCCGAGGCCCTACGGGACGCTGGAATGCGGGTTGTGGAGGCTGCCACGGCCGAGGAGGCGGAGGCGGCACTGAGGGCGGGCCTGCAAGTGGACCTCGTCTTCACCGACGTGCGCATGCCCGGTTCCTATGACGGGCTCGAACTGGCGCGTCGGATCAAGCGCGAACGCGCCGATCTGCCCATCCTGGTCACATCCGGCCATCTCGACGCGGAAAGCGTGCGGCCGATCGCGGTGTTCCTGCCCAAGCCCTACGTGCTCGACGACGTGCTTTCCACCATTTCTTCGCTGCTGAAACGGAGCGCAAGCCTATGAGAGCTGACGACCCGCAGAAAGACGACCGGCCCGGCATCCTGATCGTGGATGCCGACGTGGTGGTGCGGCACGTGCTTGCGGAATATCTGCGTGCCTGCGGCTATCTGGTGGCCGAGGCGGTGAGCGCGGACGAGGCCCTGGACATCCTGGAGCACCAGGGAGAGCGCATGGAGACCGTCCTCGTCGACATGGATGCCCCCGGCTCCCTCACCGGCTTCGGCTTCGTACGCCACCTGCGGGCCACCTATCCCGATCTCACCGTCGTCACCGCCGCGAGCACGGCCAAGGCCGCAGACCAGGCCGCCGACTTATGCGACGAGGGGCCCATGCTGGCCCGCCCCTATCACCCGCAGCAGGTGATGGATGAGATCCGCCGCCTCGTGGCCAAGCGCGAGCGCAATCGGTAGCGGCGCAGGCCCACGCCTCAGGCGGCGACCCGGCGCAGGGCGTCGATGACTTCGTCGACAACATTTTCCACCAGATCCCGGTCGTCGCCCTCCCCCATCACCCGGATCACCGGCTCGGTGCCGGAGGGGCGGATCAGCAGGCGGCCGTGATTGGCGAGGCGCCGTTCCGCATCCGCGATCGCCACCTGCACGTCCTCGTGCTCCAGCGGCGCGCCGGAGCGGTAGCGGACATTCTTGAGGATCTGCGGCAGCGGCTCGAAGCGGTGGCACACTTCCGAAACGGGACGCTCCTGGCGGGCCACCACGGCCAGCACCTGGAGCGCGGCCAGAAGGCCATCCCCGGTGGTGGAATAGTCGGACAGGATGATGTGGCCGGACTGCTCGCCGCCCACATTATATCCATCCGCCCGCATGCGCTCGAGCACGTAACGGTCGCCCACCGAGGTGCGGGCGAGCGAGAGCCCCACATCCTGGAGATAGCGCTCCAGGCCCAGGTTGGACATGACGGTGGCGACAATGCCGTTGCGCGACAGGCGCCCGTCTTCCTTGAAGCTCTCGGCCACCACCGCCATGATCTGGTCGCCATCGACCACATGGCCCTTCTCGTCGATGATCAGCACCCGGTCGGCGTCGCCATCGAGCGCGATGCCGATATCGGCCCGCACTTCGTGCACCTTGGCCGCCAGCGCCGCCGGAGAGGTGGAGCCGACCTCGCGATTGATGTTCATGCCATCCGGCTCGGTGCCGATGGACACCACCTCGGCGCCCAGTTCCCACAGCGCTTCCGGCGCCACGCGATAGGCCGCGCCATTGGCGCAGTCCACCACCACCCGCAGGCCCTCAAAGGACTGGTCGCGCGGCAAGGTGCGCTTGGCATATTCGATATAGCGGGCATGCACGCCTTCCAGGCGCTTGGCGCGGCCGATCTCGGCGGGCTTGGCGAGTTTCCTGGAGAGATCCTGGTCCACCAGCTCCTCGATCTCCTCCTCGATGGAGTCGGAGAGCTTGAAGCCATCGGGCCCGAACAGCTTGATGCCGTTATCGTCGAAGGGATTGTGCGAGGCGGAGATCATCACCCCGAGGTCCGCGCGCATGGAGCGCGTCAGCATGCCCACCGCCGGGGTGGGCACCGGGCCGAGCAGCAACACGTCCATGCCCACGGAGGTGAAGCCGGCCACCAGCGCATTCTCGATCATGTAGCCGGACAGGCGCGTGTCCTTGCCGATCACCACCCGATGCCGGTAGTCGCCACGCCGGAACGCCAGGCCCGCCGCCATGCCCACCCGAAGGGCGAGGTCCGCGGTCAGCGTGCCATTGGCGCGGCCGCGCACGCCGTCGGTTCCGAAATACTTGCGTGCCATGCTTCAAGATCCTTCAACGCAAACGGGCCGCCACCGGCGGCGGACGCGTCCCGCCGGAGGCGGTGCCGCATCCCGGCCATAGAGCGGGAAGGGCGCGGCGGTTTTCAAGTGGAATTTCATCGCAGCGCCCATGGGGTACATTCGGACATTGCCCTGTGCATGCTGCCGGTGCTACGGCCAGGGAAATGGCCTCCCCGCTTTCCTTAAGGACAGAGCGCGCCCGTGACTGCTGATACCCTGCACACCCTCACCATCGGCAATGCGATCGTCGACGTGCTCGCGCAGGCGGAGGAGGACTTCCTCGCCGCCCAGGGCATGCCCAAGGGCTCCATGACCCTGATCGACGAGGCCCGTGCCGAGAGTCTTTATGGCGCCATGGGTCCGGGGATCGAGATTTCCGGCGGTTCGGCGGCCAATACCGCCGCCGGCATCGCCTCGCTCGGCGGCAAGGCGGGCTTCATCGGCCTCGTGAAGGCGGACGGGCTCGGCAAGGTCTTCGCCCATGACATCCGCGCCGCCGGCGTCACCTTCGAGACCGCCGCGGCCGAGGACGGCCCGGCCACCGCGCGCTGCCTCATCCTGGTGACGCCCGATGGCGAGCGCACCATGAACACCTATCTGGGCGCGGCGCAGAACCTCACCCCCGCCGAGATCGACCGCGCCTTGGTGGAGCGGGCGCAGGTGACCTATCTGGAAGGCTATCTGTGGGACCCCCCCCCGGCCAAGGAAGCCTTCCTGGTGGCGGCCGAGATCGCCCATGGCGCCGGCCGCAAGGTGGCGCTGAGCCTGTCCGACGCCTTCTGCGTCGACCGCTATCGCGAGGAGTTCGTGCATCTGCTGCGGACCGGCACGGTGGACCTCGTCTTCTGCAACGAGGCGGAGGTCAAATCGCTCTACCAGACCGCGGACTTCGACGCCGCCCTCGCCCAGTTGCGGGCCGATGCGAAGGAGGCGGTGGTGACCCGCTCCGAGCGCGGCGCGCTCCACGCCACCGCCGGCGCGCTGGTCACCGTGCCCGCGCATCCGGTGAGCCAGATCGTGGACACCACGGGCGCCGGCGACCTGTTCGCCGCCGGCTTCCTGTTCGGCCTCACCACCGGCCGAGACCCGGCCACCAGCCTGCGCCTCGGTGCACTGGCGGCAGCCGAGGTGATCTCCCATATCGGCGCCCGCCCCCAGCGCAAGCTGGTGGACCTGGCGCACGAGGCCGGCCTCGTTTCGTGAGCGTTCCGGCGCAACGCAGCCTCGGCACCGCGGCGGCGCTGGACCATATGGAGGCCGGCGCCAACGTCATCATGGTGCTGGGCGGTGCGGGAACGGGCAAGACGACCTTCCTGCACGAATTGCGCAAACATGCGCGGGGGCGCCAGGTGTTCCTGGCCCCCACGGGGGTGGCTGCCCTGCATCTGGGCGGCCAGACCATCCATTCCTTCTTCGGCATTCCCCCGCGCATCCTCAACCCGGACGAGATCAAGCCGCGCGCCCAGGTGCGCCGGCTCCTGAAGAAGCTCGACCGGCTGGTGATCGACGAGATCTCCATGGTGCGGGCGGACCTCTTGGACACGGTCGACCAGGCACTGCGCCTCTCCCGCGACGATCCCCGCCCCTTTGGCGGCGTCCAGATGGTGCTGGTGGGCGACTTCCTGCAACTCCCCCCCGTGGTGCCCATGGCCGAGCAGGAAATGCTCTCCTACATGGGCTATGAGGGTCCCTTCGCCTTCGACGCCAAGTGCCTGATGGACCAGGACGTGGCCGGCGTGCCCTTCACCATCGTGCACCGCCAGTCGGACCAGGACTTCGTGCGGGTGCTGGGCGATATTCGCCGGGGGGTGGGGCTCGCCGAAGCAGTGGAGGTGCTGAACGAGGCCTGCATGCGGCCCCATCGGCCCGGCGTGCTGCCGGTCATTCTCACCCCCACCAATGCGCGGGCCGAAGCCTATAACCAGCGTGGCCTTGCGGCGCTCGCGGGCGAGCCGCGCGCCTTCGAGGGCGCGCTGAAGGGCGAGTTCGGCCTGGAGGGGGACCGCTTGCCCGTGCCCGAGCGCCTCGTCCTGAAGGCCGGCGCGCGGGTGATGGCGCTGCGCAACGATCCGGCCCGGCGCTGGGTGAACGGCTCTGTGGGCACGGTGCTGTCCATCGGCGCCCACAGCGCCTTGGTGCGACTGGATTCCGGTCCGGCGGTGGAGATTGAGAGCTTCACCTGGGAGCGCATCCGCTATGGCTGGGACGAGCGCACCGGCCGCATCGAGGCGCAGGTGGTGGGGGCCTATACCCAATTGCCGCTCGTTCCCGCCTGGGCCATGACCATGCACAAGGCCCAGGGCCTGACGCTGGAAGACGTGCGCCTCGACTTCGACAGCGGCGCCTTCGCGGCGGGCCAGGCCTATGTGGCCCTCTCCCGCGCCCGCTCCCTGGAGGGCCTGTCCCTCGCCCGCCCGCTGCGCCGCTCCGACATCCGCCACGACCGGCGGGTGGCGCAGTTCATGGCCGCGTTCGAGCGGGACTATCAGATCGCGCCATCCCTCACGCCAGATGGGAATGCGTCGAGAGATTAAGGTCGGCTATGCGCCACCCGCCGGCCATATTATGAAGCGTGCTCTTGCCAGAGGCGATCAAGCCGCATGCATCTGTTTTCCGTTCATGTCGCCAAAGCCGGCGGCACCGCTCTGCGCCATTCGCTCGCCGAGGCATTTGGCGAGCGTCTGCACCTGCAATATGACGACGGGCCCATGAATCCGGCCTCCCTGCGCAACCTCGACCCGGCGCGCAGCGTGGCGGGCCTCTTTCGGCCGCCGGAAGACACCGCCTGCACGCACGGCCACTATCATCCCGGCCGGTTCCGGATCGATCAAGAAGATATTCTCTTCGCCCTGCTGCGCCCTCCGGTAGACAACATCATCTCCATCTACTTCTTCTGGAAGACATTCCGCGCCGAGGGCAATCCGCTGCATGACTACTTCATGCGCGAAGCACTGACCATTCGGGACTTCGCCCGCTTGCCGCTGGTGCGGAGCCTCTATTCCTTCTCCTATTTTGGCGGCTTCGACATGGGACGGTTCGACATCCTGGGAGACTATCGCAATCGCGCCTCGGCCATAGCGCGGCTATCCGCGGCCATCGGGCATCCTTTGGCGAGCGAGGAGCGGTTGAACGTGACAGCTCCCTCGGAGGAACGTCAGGCCGTGGAGGCCGACGAAGCCTTGAAGGCGGACCTGCGAGACATCCTGATCGAGGACATCCGTTTCTTCGAGCGACACGCGGAAGGGCGCTGACGCCACGCCGAACCGCGCTTGCCCAAAGCGCAGGCGTTTTCGCGATCCTGTGACGCCAAGCTGTGCAACTGACCCTTGCATCGGCGCCTTAACGGGCCTATCCCCATTGGCGGGACACCTCCCCCCAACGGGAGGCGCCCATCTGTAAGGATGGATCACATGACGATGCATGATGCCCCGGCCCACCGTCCGGAGAATCCCAATTTCTCGTCCGGCCCCTGCGCCAAGCGCCCCGGCTGGACTCTCGATGCGCTGCGCGACGCGCCGCTCGGCCGTTCCCACCGGGCCAAGGTGGGCAAGGTCAAGCTGAAGGAAGCCATCGACCTCACCCGCGACGTGCTGGACGTCCCCGCCGACTATCGCATCGGCATCGTGCCCGCCTCCGACACCGGCGCTGTGGAGATGGCGCTGTGGTCACTCTTGGGCGAGCGTCCCGTCGACATGCTGGCCTGGGAATCCTTCGGCGAAGGCTGGGTGACGGACGTCGTCAAGCAGTTGAAGCTCGCCGATGCCCGCCTGCTGAACGCCCCCTATGGCGAACTGCCCGACCTCTCCCAGGTCGATTTCAGCCATGACGTGGTCTTCACCTGGAATGGCACCACCTCCGGCGTCATGGTGCCGGATGCGGACTGGATCCCGGCCGACCGTCAGGGCCTGACCATCTGCGACGCGACCTCCGCCGCTTTCGCCCAGGCGCTCGACTTCTCCAAGCTCGATGTGGTGACCTTCTCCTGGCAGAAGGTGCTGGGCGGCGAAGCGGCGCACGGCATGCTCATCCTCTCGCCCCGCGCCGTGGCGCGGCTTGAGAGCTATAAGCCGGCCTGGCCGCTGCCGAAGATCTTCCGGCTCACCAAGGGTGGCAGGCTGATCGAAGGCATCTTCGAGGGCGAGACCATCAACACGCCCTCCATGCTGTGCGTGGAAGACTATATCGACGCCCTGCGCTGGGCCCAGTCGGTCGGCGGCCTTGCCGGCCTGAAGGAGCGGTCTAACCGCAATTTCGAGGCCATCGCCCAGTGGGTGCACCGCACCGCTTGGGTGGACTTCCTGGCCAAGGACCCGGTTACCCGTTCCAACACCTCCGTCTGCCTGAAGGTGGTGGACCCGGACGTGACCGGCCTGCCCGCCGACGCGCAGGCGGCCTTTGCCAAGGCCATCGCCTCCGGCCTGGAAAAGGGCGGCATCGCCTATGACATCGGCGCCTATCGCGACGCCCCTCCTGGCCTGCGCATCTGGTGCGGCGCCACGGTGGAGGCCTCGGACGTGGAAGCGCTCACCCACTGGCTCGACTGGGCCTATGGGGTGGCCAAGGCGTCCCTGACCAAGGCGGCCTGACGGGCCCGCCCGCGCGTTTCCCCTCTCCCGCTTGCGGGGGAGGGCTGGGGAGGGGGCGTGTGTTCCCCTCAGGCGCCCCGCCGCATCATCGCGTCCTTCCCCCTCCCAACCCTCCCCCGCAAGCGGGAGAGGGCTTAGAGCATGCGCCGATCAGATTGATTCAATCTGATCGGATCGCGCTCTAGACAGCCCGGCCTGCGCGCACGAGCGCTGCGGCCGCTCGCGCAATCCCATTCCGGAGCCCCACCATGGCCCCCCGCGTTCTCATTTCCGACAAGCTGTCCGACGCCGCCGTCCAGATCTTCAAGGATCGCGGCATCGAGGTGGATTTCCAGCCCGACCTCGGCAAGGACAAGGACAAGCTGGCCGAAGTCATCGGCAATTATGACGGCCTCGCCATCCGCTCGGCCACCAAGGTCACCCCGAAGATCCTGGAAAGGGCCACCCGCCTCAAGGTGATCGGCCGCGCCGGCATCGGCGTCGACAATGTGGACATCCCGGCCGCCACCGCCAAGGGCGTGATCGTGATGAACACGCCGTTCGGCAATTCCATCACCACCGCCGAGCACGCCATCGCCATGATGTTCGCGCTCGCCCGCCAGATCCCCGCCGCCGACGCCTCCACCCAGGCCGGCAAGTGGGAGAAGAACCGCTTCATGGGCGTCGAGCTGACGGGCAAGACGCTCGGCATCATCGGCTGCGGCAATATCGGTTCCATCGTCGCCGAGCGCGGCGTCGGCCTGAAGATGAAGGTGATCGCGTTCGATCCCTTCCTGTCCCCCGAGCGCGCCCTCGACCTCGGCGTCGAGAAGGTGGAGCTGGATGACCTGCTCGCCCGCGCCGATGTCATCACCCTGCACACGCCTCTGACCGAGAAGACCAAGAACATCCTCTCGGCCGAAAATCTCGCCCGCACCAAGAAGGGCGTGCGCATCATCAATTGCGCCCGTGGCGGCCTGGTGGACGAGGCGGCCCTGCGCGCCGCGCTGGATAGCGGCCATGTGGCGGGCGCGGCCTTCGACGTGTTCGTGGAAGAGCCGGCGGTCAACAATCCCCTGTTCGGCCATCCCAATGTGGTGTGCACGCCGCATCTGGGCGCCGCCACCACCGAGGCGCAGGAGAATGTGGCCCTCCAGGTGGCTGAGCAGATGAGCGACTATCTGCTCTCCGGCGCCATCTCCAATGCGGTGAACTTCCCCTCCATCACCGCCGAGGAAGCCCCCAAGCTGAAGCCCTTCGTGGAACTGGCGGAAAAGCTCGGCTCGTTCGCCGGCCAGCTCACCGAGACCGACATCAAGACCATCCGCATCACCTATGAGGGCGCGGTGGCGGATCTCAAGGTGAAGGCGCTGACCAGCGCGGCGGTGGCGGGCCTGCTGCGTCCGGCGCTCGCCGACGTGAACGTGGTTTCCGCGCCCTCCGTCGCCAAGGAGCGCGGCATCGTGGTGGAGGAGACCACCCGCGCCGCCGAGGGCGACTATGACAGCCTGATCACCCTGACCGTGGTGACCGACACCTATGAGCGCTCCGTGTCCGGCACGGTGTTCGCGGACGGCCATCCGCGCATCGTCAACATCAAGGGCATCAAGGTGGATGCGGGCTTCGCCCCGGCCATGATCTATGTGACCAATGCGGACAAGCCCGGCTTCATCGGCCGCTTCGCCAGCCTGCTCGGCGATGCCGGCGTGAACATCGCCACCTTCGCCCTCGGCCGCGACCATGAGGGGGGCGATGCCATCGCCCTCGTGGCGGTGGACGGCGTGGTGCCGGCGGAGCTGATCGCCAAGGTGCAGGCGCTGCCGCAGGTGAACCAGGTCAAGCAGGTCACCTTCTGACCGACTTACACGGACAATGAGAGACCGCCGGGTTCGCGCCCGGCGGCCTTTTTGTCTCAGGGCCGCAGCTTCGGCGGCCAGTCGAGGCCGGAGCGGCCGGCATCGGCGGGCGGCAGAGCGGCGGCGATGGCGTCCGCATCCAGCCCGGCCTCGGCGAGGACTTCCGCCGTGCGGTCGGTGAAGTCGGTGTCCCGCGCAACCGAAGGGGTGCGGGAGAGGCGCGGCACGGCGGGTACCTTGTCCGCCGCACTGTCGGGATGGCGGGCCTTCACCTGCGGGTCGGACCAGATCTCGCCCGGCGCCAGCACGGGGGTCACGCACGCATCCACGCCCGCAAACAGGGCCGCCCAATGGTCGCGCGGCTGGGATGCGAAGGTGCGGGTCAGACTCTCCTCAATGCCCGGCCAGTTGGCGCGGGACATGTGATCGGGCACCTCGCCCAGATCGAGGGTGCGCCAAAGCTGCTCGAAGAAGCCGCGCTCCAGCGCGCCCACCGCCACATGGCGCCCGTCGGCGCAGGCATAGGTGCGGTAGAAGGGCTTGGAGCCCGCCAGCAGCCCCTCGCCGCGCGCCGGCATGTGGGGCGAGCCCCAGAGCGGCAGATGCATGGCCATGAGGGAGAGCGAGCCGTCGATCATGGCCGCGTCGATGAACTGCCCCTGGCCGGAGGCGCGCGCCTCATAGAGCGCTGAAACAATGCCCAACGCCGCCACGAGGCTGCCACCCGCGAAATCCGCCACCAGGTTGAGCGGCACCAAAGGCGGGCGATCCACAGGGCCCATGGCGCCGAGCACGCCGGTGAGGGAGACATAATTGATGTCGTGCCCCGCCTCCTGCGCCCGCGGCCCGTCCTGGCCATAGCCGGTCAAGGCGCAATAGACGAGTCGGGGATTGAGGGCGGACAGTTCCTCATAACCCGCCCCGAGCCGCGCCGCGACGCCGGGGCGGAAGCCTTCCACGAACACATCGGCCGTCGTCACCAGCGCCTGGAGCGCGGTGCGGCCGGCCGCGGTCTTCAGGTCCAGCGAGATGTGCCGCTTGCCGCGGGAGAAGACGGGAATCGCCACCCCCGCGCGTCCGCCACCCACCACGATCACCTCGGCGCCCAGATCCGCCAGCAGCATGGTGCAATAGGGGCCGGGCGCGAGGCGCGACATGTCCACCACCCGCACGCCGCTCAAAGGGCCGCGCGGCGCCTGTGCCTCCATCATGATGGTCTCCCCCCCCGATCCGGCCCCTTGCGTGCCGGTTATTTTGATCTCCCGCGCTCACAAGGAGCGGGCGATGACGATGCGTTGCACGTCGCTGGTTCCCTCATAGATCTGGCACACCCGCACGTCCCGATAGATGCGCTCCACCGGGAAATCGGCCAGATAACCGTAGCCGCCATGGATCTGGATCGCCGCCGAGCAGACCGCCTCGGCGGTCTCGGAGGCCAGCAGCTTGGCCATGGAGGCTTCCGTCAGGCAGGGACGGCCGGCCTCCCGCAGTTCGGCGGCGTGCAGCACCATCTGGCGGGCGGCGGCGATCTTGGTCGCCATGTCCGCGAGGCGGAAGGCGATGGCCTGATGCTCGATGATGGGCTTGCCGAAGGTGACGCGCTGCCGGGCATAGTCGCGCGCCGCCTCGAAGGCGGCCTGGGCCATGCCCACGGATTGCGCGGCGATGCCGATGCGCCCGCCCTCCAGATTGGAGAGCGCGATCTTCAGCCCCTCCCCTTCCGCACCAAGACGCAGGTCCGCCGGGATGCGCATGTCGGTGAAGGCGAGCTGGCAGGTGTCGGAGGCGTGCTGACCGAGCTTCTCCTCCACCCGCACCACCTCATAGCCGGGGGTGTCGGTGGGCACGATGAAGGCGGAGATGCCCTTCTTGCCCGCGTCCGGATCGGTCACCGCGAACACGATCACCACCTGCCCGTTCTTGCCGGAGGTGATGAACTGCTTGGCGCCGTTCAACACATAATGGTCGCCATCGCGGCGGGCGCGGGTGCGCAGATTGGCCGCGTCAGAGCCGGCCTGCGGCTCGGTGAGGGCAAAGCCGCCGATCCATTCGCCGCTGGCCAGCTTGGGCAGGAAGCGCTCCTTCTGCGCGTCCGTCCCGAACTTCAGGATGGGCATGCAGCCCACCGAGCTGTGCACGCTCATGATGGTGGAGCAGGCGCCGTCGCCCACCGCTATCTCTTCCAGCGCCAGCGTATAAGCGAGCACGCCGGCATCCGAGCCGCCATAGGCTTCCGGCACGAGCATGCCGAGGAAGCCCAGTTCCCCCATCTCCTTCAATTCGGCGGCGGGGAAGGCATGGGCCTTGTCCCGCGCGGCGGCGGTGGGGGCGAGGCGCTCGCGGGCAAAGGCGCGGGCGGCGTCGCGGATCTGTTCCTGGGTCTCGTTGAGGATCATGGGGCGGTCCTCAGGACAGGCGCTCGATGGCGACGGCGGTGGCCTCGCCGCCGCCGATGCACAAGGAGGCCATGCCGCGCTTGAGGCCATGGGTCTGCAAAGCGGCGAGCAGCGTCACCATCACCCGCGCGCCGGAAGCGCCGATGGGATGGCCGAGCGCGCAGGCGCCGCCATGCACGTTCACCTTGTCATGGGGCAAATCGAGGTCATGCATGGCGGCCAGCGCCACCACGGCAAAGGCCTCGTTCACCTCGAACAGGTCCACGTCCTTCAGGTCCCAGCCGGTGCGCTCGGAGAGCTTGCGCAGGGCGCCGATGGGGGCGGTGGGGAAGAGGTTGGGCGCCTGGGCGTGGGTGGAATGGCCCACTATGGCCGCAAGCGGCGTGAGCCCGCGCTTTTCGGCTTCCGAGCGGCGCATCAGCACCAAGGCCGCCGCGCCATCGGAGATGGAGGAGGAATTGGCGGCGGTCACCGTGCCACCTTCGCGGAAGGCGGGTTTCAAGGTGGGGATCTTGTCCAGCTTGGCCTTCAGCGGCTGCTCGTCCTGCTCCACCACCTTCTCGGTGCGGCCGGACTTCACCGTCACCGGCACCACCTCGCCGGCAAAGGCACCGCCGGTAATGGCCTTCTGCGCCCGCTCCAACGAGGCGATGGCATAGTCGTCCTGCACCTTGCGGGTGAATTGGTAGCTCTGGGCGCAATCCTCGGCGAAGGTGCCCATGAGACGGCCCTTGTCATAGGCGTCCTCCAGGCCGTCCAGGAACATGTGGTCGAGCACACGGCCGTGGCCCATGCGCAGGCCCGCCCGCGCCCGGTCCAGCAGATAGGGGGCGTTGGTCATGCTCTCCATGCCGCCCGCCACCGCCACATCGGCGGAGCCGGCGAGGATGAGGTCATGGGCCAGCATGGCCGCCTTCATGCCCGAGCCGCACATCTTGTTGACGGTGGTGGCCCCCGCCGAGAGCGGCAGGCCGGCGCCGAGCGCCGCCTGGCGGGCCGGTGCCTGGCCCTGGCCGGCGGGCAGCACGCAGCCGAACACCACTTCCTCCACCGCCTCGCGGGAAAGGCCCGCGCGGTCGAGGGCGGCGCCGATGGCGGCAGCGCCCAGTTCGGGGGCGGTGGCATCCTTCAGGTCGCCCTGGAAGCCGCCCATGGGGGTCCGGGCGGACCCGACGATGACGATGGGATCAGCACTCATGTCCGCAATCCTCCCTCTTGGCTGTCAGCGCGGCGGCATCCGCAGGGCGCCATCCAGCCGGATGACTTCGCCGTTCAGCATGGTGTTTTCGCAGATGTGCCGCACCAAGGCGGCAAATTCCGGCGGCCGGCCGAGGCGCGGCGGGAAAGGCACGGACTTGCCCAGGGCATCCTGCACCTCCTGTGGCATGCCGGCCATCATGGGGGTCTCGAAGATGCCCGGCGCGATGGTCACCACCCGCACGCCGAACCGCGCCAATTCCCGCGCCACCGGCAAGGTGAGCGCGGCGACGCCGCCCTTGGACGCCGCATAGGCCGCCTGTCCCACCTGCCCATCATAGGCGGCGATGGAAGCGGTGTTCACGATCACGCCGCGCTCGCCATTCTCGTCCGGCTGTTCCTTGACGATGGCGTCGGCGGCGAGGCGCAGCATGTTGAAGGTGCCGATGAGATTGATGCTCACAGCGCGGGCGAAGCTCTCCAGCCGGTGCGGCCCCTCGCGGCCCACCACCTTCTCGCCGGGGGCAACGCCGGCGCAGTTCACCAGGCCATGCAAGTGGCCGAAGGCGTCGAGCGCGGTCTTCACCGCCGCCACGCCGTCGGCCTCGGAGGTGACATCGGCGCGGGCGAAGCGGGCGGCGTCGCCCAGCGATGCCACGGTAGCGGCGCCGGCCTCCGCGTTCACATCCACCACCACCACCTTGCCGCCCGCCTCCACCAGCGCGCGGGCAACCGACGCGCCAAGGCCCGAGCCGGCGCCGGTGACGAGGAATACGCGGTCTTGGATCTGCATGCTCTGTCGTCCCGTGCCTGCGCGCGCCCGCCGGCGCGGCGCGCGAAAAATCTCATGCGTGCGGGGATCAGGGGCGTGCCGCCCGTCCTGCCGCTCCGGCGCACTTCCTCGTCCGCCCTCTTGGGGGGCGGTGGTGTTCGGCTGGATTAAGCGACGAAACCGTGTGGCAATCCAGGCCCAAACGGATCTCGCGTCGTGATCGTTTTTGCCACATGATCGCGTCCTCGCAGTCCGGGAGAGACATGGACACCCCCGCTTCCAGCCCCGACCGGCGGATGATTTCGGCGAGCTTCGTCGCCGATGCGCTGGATTGCCTTGCCCGGCGCGGCATTGCGCAAGGGCCGGTGCTCGCCGCCGCCGGCCTGCCCGCTTTGGTGCGCGAGCCGGTTTCGGCCGAGCAATATGGGGCGCTCTGGCTGGCGGTGGCGCGGGCCATGGATGACGAGTTTTTCGGCCTTGGCGCCCGCCCCATGCGGCCGGGCAGCTTTACGCTGCTGTGCCACGCCATCCTCCATGCAGGGACGCTGGAACAAGCGCTGCGACGCGCCCTGCGCTTCCTCACCGTGGTGCTGGACGATCCGCGCGGCACGCTGGAGGTGCGCGAGGGCCACGCCCGCATCGTGCTGGCGGATGCGGGCGCGCCGCGCTCGGCCTTTGCCTATCGCACCTATTGGATCATCCTGCACGGCATCGCCTGCTGGCTGGTGGGCCGGCGCATCCCTTTGCGGCGGGTGGATTTCCGCTGCGCCGCCCCCGCCCATGGGGCCGACTACCGCATCTTCTTTGGAGCCCCGGTGCGGTTTGGCCAGGAGGCCAGCCGGTTGGAGTTCGATGCCGCCTATCTGAAGCTCCCCGTGCTGCGCACCGAGCGGGCGCTGCGCGACTTCCTGCGCAAGGCGCCCGCCAACATCCTGGTGCGCTACCGCCATGATGCGGGGGTGGTGGCGAGCGTGCGGGCCATCCTGCGGGAGACGCCGCCGCCCGACTGGCCGGTCTTCGAGGATCTGGCCGCCCGCCTGCGCATTCCCGCCCCCACCTTGCGGCGGCGCCTCAAGGGCGAGGGGCAGAGCTACCAGGCCATCAAGGACGAGATCCGCCGGGCGCTCGCCACCAGGCTGCTGCTGGAGACGCCGGGCAGCGTGGGTGAGATCGCGGCCGAACTGGGTTTTGCCGAGCCGAGCGCCTTCCACCGCGCCTTCCGCAAATGGACGGCCCGCAGCCCCGCCGCCTTCCGCGAAGAAGGCGGTCCGGGTTGAGCGCCCCCTATTGCTTCTCGAACGGGAAGATCACCTTCCAGTCATTCTTCATGTCCACCACGTTCCAGCCGCGCTTTGGCGCCTCGTCGAGCGCCTTGTCGAGCTTGCCGACGGGGCTGGTCCGGTCATAGGCCCATTCGCGTATCCCGTCGGTGTGGTGCACCAGGAGGCCAAAGCGCGGACCGGGGCTCAACGTCGTATATTGCAGCATCTCCAGGTCGCCATCCGAATTGCCGGCAGCGAAGATGGGGCGGCGACCGATATTAAGGGCAATGGCCACAGGCTTGCCCGGCCCCACGGTGAAGAGGTCCACCTTGTCGAGGCGCACGATCTCCGGCTTGTCGCCCGCCAAGTGGTAAGCGAGGCGCCCGGAAGAGCCGAAGATCTGCTCCGGCGGAATGCCATAGGCCTTCGGCATCCAGGGCCGCATGAAGTCGATGCCACCGCCGGAGACGATGAAGGTCTTGAAGCCGTTGGCCCGCAGATAAGCGAGCAGTTCCATCATGGGCTGGTAGACGAGGTCGGTATAGGGCCGGTTGAAGCGGGGATGGCGGGTGGTCTTCACCCATTCATCCACGCGCGCCTCGATCTCGGCCATGGTACGCCCCGCGTGGGCCTTGTTCAGCAGCAGCAGATATTGCTTCTCGGAAATCTCCCCGAGCCGCTTGATGTCGTCGTCCAGCACCGCCTTGAAGGGCTGGATCTTCTTCCATTCGGGATGTTCCTTCGCCACCGCCTTCACTTCCGCCATGGCGAACACGATGGGCGGATACATGGGCTGCTCGGCGATCAGCGTGCCGTCGCTGTCGAAGGTGGCGATGCGCTCCGGAACGGGCACGAAGTCCAGCCCGCCCTCGCGGGTGACGCGGCTGACGAAGTCGATGATGGCGGCCTTGCGCGGCCCCTCGTTCCAGGAGGGCAGCGGATCCGTCTGCGCCAGCGCCGGCAGGACGGTGAAGGCGAGCAGCATCCCGGCGAGAAGGGCGGCAAGGCAGGCCGGGAGGCGCCGGCGGCTGATGCCGCGGGAGGGTGTCGTCATGAGTGTCCCCGCATGGACCGGCCCGAAACCGGGCGGCGGGCGCATGGTGCCACGCGCCCGCATGGAGGCAAGGGGGTGCCAACGCGCCTCAACGCCCGCCGGCAATGTCCATCAGGCTGCCGGTGACATAGCTCGCCTCATCCCCCAGCAGCCAGACGATGGCGTCTGCCACCTCTTCCGCACGGCCGGGCCGGCGCAGCGGAACGCCGGCGCCCAGCACCTGCGCCCGGTCCGGCCGGCCACCGGAAGCGTGGATATCCGTTTCGATGAGGCCGGGCCGCACCGCATTCACCCGCACGCCCTGCGGCCCCAATTCCTTGGCAAGGCCGATGGTCAGCGTATCGAGGGCGCCCTTGGAGGCGGCATAGTCCACATATTCGTCGGGCGAGCCGAGCCGTGCGGCGACCGAGGACACGATCACCACGGACCCGCCCGCCGTGAGGCGCCGCGCCGCTTCACGGGCGCACAGGAAAGCCCCCATCACGTTCAGATCGAACATGCGCTTCAGCCGGTCGAAGCTCATATCGGCGAGGCGGGAGGATGGCGCGACGATGCCGGAATTGATGACGACGCCCGAAAGCGGGCCGAGCGCCGCCTCGCTGGCGTCGAACAAGGCCAGGACATCGCTTTCAAGCGCCACGTCCGCCTGGAGCACCACGGCCTGCACACCGAGCGCCCGTGCCTCACTTGCGGTCGCCTCGGCCGCCTGTGCATCCCGCACATAGTTGATGGCGACAGACCAGCCCCGCCGTGCCGCCGCCAGCGCCGTCGCCCGGCCGATGCCCCGGCTTCCGCCGGTGATGAGAACAGCCTTGCTCATGGGTGCCTCCCTTTCATCTCTTGCCTTAAGGTTAGCCCAAGCCGGCCCGCGCCAGCCCCGCGCGCCGAGCAAGGGGGGCCTGCGCGATGCACTGCGGAAAAGGGCCTCACACCTCGGTCAGATAGGCGGCATCGCGCCGGAACACCTCGGTCAAATGGCGCAGCACCGCGCGCACACGGCCCATGAATTCCAGGTCCTCGTGCACCGAGACGAACACGTCCCGCTTCACCACCACCTCGTCCGCCAGCACCGGGATGAGGCGCGGATTGGACTTGGCGGAAAACAGCGGCAGCAGCCCGATGCCGGCGCCCGCCGCGATGGCATTCTGCTGGGCGTGCATGCTGGTGGAGCGGAAGGAGACGTTGGGCGGGTCGAGCACATCCAGCAGCCAGTGCACCGGCTGGATGGCAACCAGATCCTCCACATAGTCCACGAACACATGGTTCGCGAGCTCGGCGCGGGAGGCGGGCAGGCCGCGCCGACGGATATAATCGGGGGCGGCATAAAGGGCGAGGCGGAACTCCCCCATCTTGCGCACCACCAGACGCTGACCGGAGAGCGGCACGAAGGAAATGGAGATGTCCGCCTCGCGCTTGGTCAGGTTGATGAGGTGGCGCTCGGTGACCAGTTCCACCACGATGCCCGGCTCCTTCACCGCCAGCTCGGCGAACCGCTCGGCCAGAAAGAACGCGCCGATGCCCTCCATGGAGGCGACCCGCACCCGCCCTTCCGGCGCGCTCGGGGCGGCGCGGATGCCCTCCTCCACCTGCCCCGCCTCCTGCTCCATGCGCTCGGCGATGACGAACAGGCGGTGACCCTGTTCGGTCAGCACGAAGCCATCGGGCTTGCGGTCGAACAGCTTGACGGAGAGGTCCTTCTCCAATTCGGAAATGCGCCGGCTGACCGTGGTGTGATCCACCTTCAGGCGGCGCGCCGCCGTCATCAGCCGCGCCTGCCGGGCCAGTTCCAGGAAATAGACGAGGTCGTTCCAGTTGAACACGAGGAGGCCCTGCCGGCGCGAGGCTCCATCAAACTTGGAGCGGAGGGTCAATCGGGGAAGCACGGGCAGCTTCCAAGGCGAGGACATCAGTTTAGCCCGCCCGCGCCCCCCTGGCGCAAGGGGAAGCGAGTGGGAACCTCGAATGCCGCGTGGACTTCATTAGGCACGATGATCCGCGCCATCAGCAACAATCATTTTCCCGTATGGGGAGCCTCTTCTAGACTTGTGGCCCGATCCGCGCGCCGGGCGCGTGGCGACAAGACCCATAAGGGGCGGCCGGACGCCCCACCTCAGGGAGCCTTTCCAATCATGATCCTGTCCATCAATCCCGCCACGGGCGAGGAACTGGCGCGGTTCGCGCCGCACACCGCCGCCGAAATCGATGCGGCGCTGTCGGGTGCCGCGGCGGCGCAGAAGGCGTGGGCGCGGGTGCCGATCGCGGAGCGGGTGGAATTGCTGCGGGCCATGGCACGCGCGCTGCGAGCGGGCAAGGAGCGCTATGCGCGCCTCGTAACACTGGAAATGGGCAAGCCCCTCGTCGAGGCCGAGGCCGAGATCGAGAAGTGCGCCTGGAACTGCGACTTCTATGCCGAGGCCGCGCCCCGCTTCCTCGCCGACGAGCCGACCGCCTCCAATGCCAGCGAGAGCTTGGTGGTGTTCGATCCCTTGGGCGTGGTGCTGGCCATCATGCCCTGGAACTATCCCTTCTGGCAGTTCTTCCGCTTCGCCGCCCCAGCCTTCGCGGCCGGCAACGGCGCCATTCTGAAGCACGCCAACAACGTGCCCCAGTGCGCGCTGGCGGTGGAAGAGGTGATGCGGGAGGCGGGCTGCCCGGAGGGCCTGTTCCGCACGCTGCTCATCAACGCCTCCGAAGTGGCCGGCCTCATCGCCGATGACCGCATCGCCGCCGTCACCCTCACCGGGTCCACGGAAGTGGGCGCGCTGGTGGCCGCCCAGGCGGGCAAGGCGCTGAAGAAGCAGGTGCTGGAGCTGGGCGGCTCCGACCCCTTCATCGTGCTCGCCGACGCCGACATCGAGGCCGCCGCCGCTATGGCGGTGAAGGCGCGCTTCATCAATGTGGGCCAGAGCTGCATCAATGCGAAGCGCTTCATCGTGGAAGAGGCGGTGGCGGATCGTTTCGCCGACGCCTTCTGCGCCGGCGTGGCGCAGCTGAAGGTGGGCGATCCGCTGGCGCGCGATACCAATATTGGTCCTATGGCCCGCATTAATCTGCGCGACACGCTGCACGACCAGGTGGAGCGCTCGGTGAAGGCGGGGGCGGTGCTGCGGGCGGGCGGAACGCCGGTTCCCGGTGCCGGCGCCTTCTATCCGCCCACCGTGCTCGACCATGTGGCCCCGCCCATGGCGGCGGCCTGCGAGGAGACGTTTGGCCCGGTGGCCGCGGTCCTGAGGGTCAAGGACGCGGACGCCGCCATCGCCCTTGCCAATGACACCGAGTTCGGCCTCGGCGCGGCGCTGTGGACCGAGGATGTGGCGCGCGGCAAGGTGCTGGCCCGGCAGATCGAGGCGGGCGCGGTCTTTATCAATGGCATGACCGCCTCCGACCCCCGCCTGCCCTTCGGCGGCATCAAGAAGTCGGGCTATGGGCGCGAACTGGGCGTCTATGGCATCCGCGAGTTCGTGAACATCAAGACCGTGTGGATCGGGCCGGTGCAAGGCTGAGCACCAGCCAGGAGGAGACGACCATGACCGACACCCCGCGCAGCCCCGCCATCCTGCGCCCCTCGCAAATCCCCGCCCGCGCCCGGGGCGGCGGGGCCAAGACCATTCCGCTGGTGACCCGCGCCGTGGGGGCGCGGGACTTCATCAACGGCATCACCATCTTCGAGCCCAACGCAGCCATCCCGCTCCACTCGCACAATTGCGACGAGAGCGTGCTGCTGCTGGAGGGGAGTGCCATCGCCGAGATTGACGGCGTGCAGCACGAGGTGCAGCCGGGCGACGTGACGTTCATCCCCGCCAACATCCCCCACCGCTTCATCAACCGCTCGGACACGCAGGGCATGAAGATCCTGTGGACCTACGCCTCGGTGGACGCCACCCGCACCCTCATCGAGACCGGCGACACCCGCTCCATCGACGAGGAGCACAAGGCCAAGATCGTCGCCTGACGTTCAACGGCTGAGGTATCGATAAGGCCCGGGTCCTCGCCCGGGCCTTTGTGTTTGGGGGTCTTTCAGGCGGCTGTGAGCTTGTCGACGCCGTAGACGGCGTTCAGCACCAGCAATGTGCCCACCGCGATCAGCATCTGCACGGTGCTGATGGCCGCGATGGAGGGGTCGAACTGCGACTGCATGTAGCTCAGCATCACCACGGGCAGCGTATTGGTGCTGGCGGTGCCGAAGAAGAAGGACAAGGGCAGGTTGTCCAAAGAGATCAGCACCGCAAACAGGCTGCCGGCAAAGATGCCGGGGCGGATCAGCGGCAAGGTCGTGTAGCGGAACGTCTGCCAGCGCGTGGCGCCGAGCACCGCCGCCGCTTCCTCGAAATCCGGCGGCAGTGCACGGTACACGGCCAGCACCGTGCGGCAGATATAGGGGATGGACACCACCGTATGGCTGATGAGCAAGGCGGTGAAGGAGATGCCGAACCCCATGGCCGATAGGAGATAAAGCAGCGAGAAGCCCAGCACGATGGCGGGGATGGAGATGGGCGCCAGCAGCAGATTGCCCACCATGCCCGCAGCACGGCTGCGCGAGCGCGCGACCCACAAGGTGGCGGGCACGCCCAGAAGGATGGCACAGGCGGCCGAGGACAAGGCCAGCTTGATGGAGACGATCAGCGCGTCCACGAAGGGCTGGTATTCCAGGATCCGCCAATACCATTGCAGGGAATAGCCTGGCATGGGGAAGGCGATGTAGCTGGCCGAGGAGAAGGAGACCACCACCACCGCCGCGATGGGCAGCAGCAGGAAGATCATGAACAGCAGCACGAAGATGCCGAGCGCCCAGGCGAGGAGATCCACCCTGCGGCGGGGCCGGCGGACGGCGCCGGTGGCGGGAACGGAGCTCATGACTTGACCCCCTTGCGGCGGACGAAGCGCATCTGGAGGAACAGGCAGATCATGGCCGTGACCAGGAGCACATTGCCCATGGTGGCCGCAAAGCCCACATCCTGCGTCAGGTTGAACTGCTGGTAGATGAGCAGGGAGAGTGTCTGCACCTTGCCGTCTCCCAGGAGCAGCATGGTCAGGAAGCTGCCATTGGTGATGACGAAGACGAGGATGCAGCCGGTGGCGATACCGTCCAGCGTCAGGGGCAAAGTCACGTTGCAGAAGGCCCGCCAGCGGCTCGCCCCAAGCACGCGGGCGGATTCCTCCAACCTGAGGTCCACCCCCTGGAGCACCGCCGTGATGGACAGCACCATGAACGGCACCATCACATGGACGAGGCCCATATAGACCGAGATGGGCTCGGACAGGATGGCAAGCGGGCGCGAGATGATGCCGAGATCGGTCAGCCACACATTCATCAGGCCGCGCCGGGCAAACAGGACCCGCCAGCCGAAGGTGCGCATGATGATGGAGGTGAGCAGCGGGGCGATCATGCAGAACACGATCAGCGTGTTCCAGCGACCGGCATAGCGCACCATGAAATAGGCCACCGGATAGCCCATGATGAGGGTGACCACCGTGACGATGATCGCGACCTTGAACGTCTCCAGGAAGATCCGGGAATAATAGGGGTCGAAGAACAGCTTTTCGTAATAGACCCAGGTATCGGTGGCCGCCGCGCCCAATGTCACCGAGCGCACCGCATTGGAGGCGAGCGGCACCACAAGGAACAAGATGAGATAGGCGACCACCGGCAGCGCCCAATAGGGCGTCGCCAGGCGAAACTTGCCCCGCCGCATGGGCGGCGGATTGGAAGGCGCCATCAAGGTGGCGGGGGCGGCCTGGTCGGTCATGCCCGCTCCTCGATCAGGACGGCGCTGTCCGCATCCCAGGAGAGGCCCACATCCGTGCCCTTGGGAAGGGCGTGGCGGGTCTGGCTATAGGCCACCAGCGGCACGTCATGGGTGGCGCAATCCAGCTCATAGGCCACATAGGGACCGCGGAAGACCCAGTCGCGCACCCGCGCCTGCACGAGGCCCGCTTCCGGCGCACCCAGCGACAGGCGCTCGGGCCGCACCACGAACGACACCTTGCGTCCAGCGGCAAGCGGCGCGGCGGCGCTGATCAGCCCCTCGCCCGCGCCGGACCCCAGCGCGACGCGGATGGCGCGGGGATCGTCGGCGGCCAGCACCGTGCCCTCGAAGATGTTGGCGGTGCCGAGAAACTCCGACACGAAGCGGTTCTTCGGCCGCTCATAGACCTCGGTCGGCCCGCCAATCTGCACGATCTCGCCCGCCGACATGACGGCGATACGGTCAGACATGGTGAGCGCTTCCTCCTGGTCGTGGGTGACCAGGATGGAGGTGATGCCGAGCCGCCGCTGGATCTCGCGCAATTCGAACTGCATGCGCTCGCGCAGATTCTTGTCCAGCGCGCCCAGGGGCTCGTCCAGCAGCAGCACCTTGGGGTCGGTGACCAGCGAGCGGGCGAGCGCCACGCGCTGCTGCTGGCCGCCGGACAATTGATGCACCTGGCGGTCCGCATAGGTGCCGAGGCCCACCAGTTCCAGCATGGCGTGGGCCTTGGTGTCGCGATCGAGACGGGAGACGCCGCGCATCTTGAGCCCGAACGCCACGTTCTCGCCCACGCTCATGTGCGGGAACAGGGAATAGTTCTGAAAGACCATGCCGAGGTCGCGCTTGTTGGGCGGCAGGTCGGTGACATCGCGCTCGCCGATATGGATCGACCCGGTATCGGGGATCTCGAAGCCTGCAATGGCACGCAGCGTGGTGGTCTTGCCGCAGCCGGAGGGGCCGAGCAGGGCCAGCATCTCGCCCGCCTTCACCTCCAGGTCGAGGGGCTTGAGCGCCTGCACCGCCTCGTAGCGCTTGCTGATGCCGCGGATGGAAAGGGGCACGCTGCTCATGTCAGGCCTCCGGTCGGGCGCGAAGGGAGGGAAGGGAACGGACCTTGGAGGGCGCGCGTGCCGGGGCGCCGATTGTGCGGCGGGACGGGGAGCGCGGCGGCCTCAGGTCCATGGGGCGTCCTTAAAGGTGTCGGTCGACGGAGATGGAGCCGATGATCCACAGCACTTTGGCAAGTTCCGTGCCGGGATTGGAGAAGGAATGGGGGATGGAGCTGTCGAAGACGAAGCTGTCGCCCTCCATCAGGTGCGCCTCTTCTTCGCCCACCCGCAGGATGAACTCGCCGGACAGAACGAAGCCGGCCTTTTCCGCCGGATAGCGCATAGGCTTGTCGCCGGAGGAACTGCCGACCGGAATGTGCAGGATCATCATTTGCAGATTGTGCGGCGTGCCGGCGGAGAGCAGCTCCTTGCTGAGATAGCCGAGCTCCAGGCGCGGGCGCTGGTCCACGCGGCGCACGAAGGCGGGATCCTTCGCCGGCGGCGGGGCAGTCTCGGAGAAGAAGGCGCTGGCGGGCAGACCGAGCGCGTTGCGGATGGAGGTGAGGACGCGCAGCGAAGGGTTGGCGAGGTCCCGCTCCACCTGGCTCAGCATGCCGACCGACACGCCGGACATCTGCGCCAATTCCTGGAGCGACACGCCCTTTTCCTTGCGGATGCGCCGGATCATGGCGCCCACTTGCTCGCGGGCGGACCCCTCGGCGGCCGGCTCGGACGGCGCTTCCGCCGTGAGGGCGCTCTCGTCCTCAGACCCCAGCTTCACGGTCTTTCCTTCACTCAAGCCTCATCCCCTACATTCAGTATTTTAAAAAATTGAGGGACGCAACACACGGACGGCCAGCTTACGATGCAGCGGCCCGCACGCTCAACATGGCCAAAGGAAGAACGGTTGAAAATTCTGCATTTGCTCAATTTCAGAGCGGTTGCGGCACATTTTTTCCGCATCGCAAAACAAAAGGATCGAGCTCCAACGGCTTCAAACGGGTTGCGCCTATTTTTAGGATAGTGAATAGTGATTGAAATTTTCCCGGTTCCAGACGGGCTCATTGAAACAAAGGGGACGATGATGAGCGGACGTACGGGTCAATGGCTCCACGCGGCGATCGGCGCCGCTTCCATCGCCGGCCTCTGGTCCGGCCTCGCCAGCCCGGCCAGCGCCGCCGACCTGGTGGTCGGCGTGTTCGGCGGCATCTGGGAGAAGGCCTACCGGGAATGCGTCGTCGCCCCCTTCGAGGCCAAGACCGGCAAGAAGGTGGACCTCGTCCTCGGCTCGCCGCCCCAGTGGCTGAACCAGATCGCCGCCAACCCCTCCAAGCCCCCCCTCGACGTCATGATGGTGACCGGCGATGTTGCCTTCGACGCCATCAATCGCGGTCTGGTGGACCAGTTCACCCTGGAGAAGGTGCCCAACCTGGCCAAGCTCGCCAAGCGCTTCACGGACGTGGGCGACGGCTATGGCGTCGCCCACAATTACGGCTCCATGGGGCTCATTTATAATAAAGCGACGGTGAAGACCCCGCCCAAGGATTGGAAGGAATTCGTCGAGGGCACCGCCTCCGGCAAGTGGCGCGCCTCGGCGCCCTCCATCAATTATACGGGCGGCGGCTCGCCCTTCATCGTCTACCAGCTCTCCACCCTCTATGGCGGCGGCCTCGACAACATCCAGCCGGGCCTTGCCCAGGCCAAGCGCATGCTGGACAGCGGCAATCTCACCCTGTGGACCGATCCCAACCAGGTGCTCAACGACCTGAAGAGCGGCGAGATCGACATGGCCGCCTATTGGGACGGCCGCGCCTGGGCCTTCATCGACGACAACAATTCCGGCTACGGCTACACCACCCCCGCCCCCGGCGGCATGGCCGGCATCACTTGGGTGCAGAAGCCCAAGAATTCGTCGGATCTGGCCTGGGAGCTGATCAATTTCGATCTGGATGCCAAGCAGCAAGGCTGCTTCGGCTCCAAGGTGCGCTACGGCACGCCCAATGTGGACGCGGTCTACGACCCCAAGGTCGCCCACGAGATCACCAAGATCGACGAGATCATCATCCCACCCTTCAAGGATCTGCCGCCCCGCCAGGCCAATTGGCTGGAGCAGTGGAACAAGACCATCGGCCGCTGAGGCCCCAAGCGGCGCGGCCCCAAGGCCGCGCCGTTGCCATGCGCGCTGGCGCGCATCCCACTCCTGATTCTACGTGATTTTTGATCCGGCCCGCGTGGCCGGCCGCTCGGAGATTGTCCCATGGGGTACCGGGTTGGGGTCGATATCGGTGGGTCCTTCACCGACTTCGCCCTGTTCGATGAAGAGACCAAGACCCTCCAGTCGCTGAAAGTCTTCTCCCGCCCGGACCAGCCGGGCGCCGAGGTGCTGGAGGGCGTGCGCTCCCTGAAGGAACGCTACGGTATCGCGCCGCAGGACATCGTCTATTTCACCCACGGCACCACGGTGGGCGTGAACACAGTGGTGCAGCGCAAGGGCCTGAAGCTCGCTTTGTTCACCACCGAGCATTTCCGCGATGTCCTGGAACTGGCCCGGCTGAAGATCCCGGACATGTATTCGCTGCTCTCCAAGCGGCCCGAGCCCCTGATCAGCCGCGACATGGTGTTCGGCATTCCCGGCCGCATGCTCCCCGACGGCTCGGTGGAAACCAAGCTGGACACGCAAGCCGTCGAAGCGGCGGCGCTGGCCGCCAAGGCAGCGGGCGCGGAAGGCATCGTCATTTCCTTCCTGCATTCCTATCGCGACGGCGCGCTGGAGCTTGAGGCAAAGGCCATCATCGAGAAGGTGGTGCCGGACGTCCCGGCCTTCTGCTCCTGCGAGACCTGGCCCATCATCCGCGAATATGAGCGCACCATCACCGCCGTCATCGGCGGCTATGTGCAGCCCCGCGTCTCCCATTATCTCGGCTCGCTGCAACAGGCGTTGAAGGACGTGGGCGTGCCCGCCGACCCGCGCCTGACCAAGTCCAATGGCGGCATCATGACCGCCGAGCAGGGCAAGCAGCAATGCGTGCAGATGATCCTGTCGGGCACCGCCTCCGGCGTCATCGGCGCCAGCCATGTGGCGAAGCTCTGCGGCCTTGAGCGCTGCATGAGCCTCGACATTGGCGGCACCACCGCCGACGTGGCCCTCATCATGGACGGCCAGCCGCAATATGGCGTCGGCGAGCGCATTGGCGACTTCCAGATCTTCATTCCCTCGGTCTCGGTGAGCTCCATCGGCGAGGGCGGCGGCTCCATCGCCTGGGTGGACAAGCTGGGCGTGCTGAAGGTCGGCCCGGAAAGCGCCGGCTCCCGTCCCGGTCCCGCCTGCTATGGGCGCGGCGGCACGCGGGCGACCATCACGGACGCCTTCGTCTCCACCGGCCTCGTGGGCCATTCGGACCTCGGCTACAACGCCGTGCAGGTGGACAAGGACAAGGCCCGCGCGGTGGTGGGCGAGCTGGCCGACAAGCTCGGCCGCACGGTGGAGGAGACCGCCGAGGCGATCATCCAGATCGCCGTCTCGGGCATGTATTCGGAAGTCTCGGGCCTCCTCTCCCGCTTCGGCGTCGATCCGCGCGACTTCTCCATGCTGGCCTTTGGTGGCGCCGGTCCCATGATGGCCTGCTTCCTCGCCCGCGAGTTGAAGATGCGCGAGGTGGTGGTGCCCCTCACCCCCGGCGTGCTCAGCGCGCTCGGCGGCCTCATCGCCGACCTGAAGAACGACTTCATCAAGACGCTCTATCTGGACCTGTCGCCGGAGGCCCCCGGCGTGCTCCAGGAGACCTACAAGGATCTTTCCAAGAGCGCGCTGTCCTGGCTGAAGGACGAGCAGGGCTATGACGGCCCCTATCGCTTCGTGCTCTCCGCCGAGATGCGCTATCGCGGCCAGTCTTTCGAGCTGGACGCCCCCCTCACCCAGGAGATGGTGGATGCGGGCGACCTCGACGCCATCCGCGAGGCTTTCCACCTCGCCCATGAGCGCATGTATGGCCATGCGGACCGCAAGGCCGCCGTGCAGCTCATCACCGCGCGCCTGGTGGTCATCGGCGAGACCGAAAAGCCGGACCTGCCCCGCCACGAGCTCGTGCCGGGCATCGCCAAGGCCTCCGGCACGGCAGAGGTGTTCCTGGACGGGGCCAAGCGCACCGTGGACCTTTATCGCCGCGCGGACCTGAAGCCGGGCGAGACCTTCGCCGGCCCCTGCGTCGTCATGCAGGACGACTGCACAACGGTGGTGCCGGGCGGCTTCGTCGTCACCGTCGACGCCTATGCCAATCTGCGCATTGCCCAGGGAGACCTCGCATGATCATCGACAAGGCGGTCCTCCAGGTCCTGGCCAATCACTGCGCGGCGGCGGCCGAGAGCATGGGCTACACGCTCATGCGCACCGCCTATTCCACCTTCGTGAAGGAGACGGAAGACTTCTCCTGCCAGCTCATGACGCGCACCGGCGCCACGGTGGCCTCGCCCAAGAGCATGGGCGCCACCTGGTACACGGGCCTCGATTATGGCCCGGTCATCCGCATGTTCGATGACTACCAGGAAGGCGACGTCTACTGCACCAACGACCCCTATAGCGGTTATGTGGCCACCCACCCGCCGGACATGCACATCTGGATGCCGGTGTTCCACAAGGGCGAATTGGTCTGCTTCGTGGGCAACCACATCCACAACACGGACATTGGCGGGGCGGTGCCGGCCTCGCTGTCGCGCACGCTCACCGAGGTGCATCAGGAAGGCATCCGCATTCCGCCCATGCGCCTTATGCGCGACGGGGTGATGAACGAGGAATTGCTGCGCATCCTCGCCCTCAATGTACGCGTGCCCGAGCAGAATTGGGGCGACCTCAACGCCCAGCTCGCCTGCGTGAAAGTGGGTGAGCGCAAGGTGCACGACATCATCGAGCGCTTCGGCGTGGAGGCCTTCAAGGCCGGCCTCGACCAGTTGCTCGACTATGCCGAGGAGCAGGCGCGCACCATCATCCGCTCCATCCCCGACGGCGACTACACCTTCTCGGACTATGCGGACGAGGATTCCGCCGGCGGCTATCCGGTGCGCATCTGCGTCACCGCCCGCATCCGGGGCGACAAGGTGGTGCTGGACTTCACCGGCACCGACCCGCAGCTCTCCTCCTCCCTCAACATGCCCACCGGCGGCAATCCGCACCACTCGCTGGTGACGGTGGGCCTCGTCTATGTGCTCTACACGCTCGACCCGACCATCATCCTCAATTCGGGCACGGTGCGCATGCTGGAGACCATTCTGCCGGAAGGCTCGGTGGTCAATTGCGTGCATCCGGCGGCGGTGGGCATGCGCTCGCTCCTGTGCAACGTCACCCAGACGGCGGTGATCGGCGTGTTCACGCAGGCTTTGCCGGACCGCCTGCCGGCCTCCCCGGGCAACGGCCTCAGCCTCGTGAACGTGAAAACCTCCACCCGCGACGGGCGCACCGTCATGGCCTCCATCGGCCCGATCGGCGGCGGCGGCGGCGGCGGGCCGTTCGCGGATGGCGCGGAAGGCAGTGGCGCCAACATGTCCTTCCTCAAGAACACGCCCGTGGAGATCAATGAGAGCGAGATCCCGGTGCGCGTGCGCAAATATGGCCTCGTGCCGGATTCCGGTGGCGCGGGCCTCTATCGCGGCGGCTCCGGGCTGATGATGGAGTTCCAGCTCTTCACGCCCCAGTCCATGGTCACCGCCCGCAACCGCGACCGCTCCATCATCGGCGCCTGGGGCATCTTGGGCGGCAAGGCGGGCGCGGTGTCCTCCTTCACCCGCAACCCGGAAGGCCCCGCGCCCGAGGAACTGGGCAATGCGGACATCGTGCACATGCAGCCGGGCGACATCCTGCTCTTGAAGGGCCCCGGCTCTGGCGGCTATGGCCCGCCTCATGAGCGGCCGGTGGAGAAGGTGCTGCATGACGTGCAGTGCGGCTTCATCTCCGCCGCGCGTGCCCGCTCCGACTATGGCGTGGCGCTCACCGCCGATGGGGTCGTGGACGAGGTCACCACCGCCCGCCTGCGCGCCGCGCTCGCCGCCGAGCCGGTGGTTGGCCATTACGCCCATGGCGCCGGCCGCGTGGCTTTCGAGGCGGTGTGGACGGACGCCCGCTACGACCTCCTCACCCGCATCCTCGCCAAGGTGCAGGTGACCTGGCGCTTCTTTGTGAAGCATCAGCTCTTCAAGGCCATGGAAGGCCAGGTGGCCGGTCCCGACGGTGGGGTGAAGGAGTTGGAGGCGGCCTATACGGCGCTTGCCACCCGCTTCGCCGATCTGCCGGCCCTCGACACCATCGACCCGCCCGCCCGCGCCGGCGGCAAGGCCTCCGCGCACTAAAGGCGCGTCCACCCAGATCCGCGCCGCGCATGACAGCGGGGCGCGGCCTCACGCGGATCATCATCGGCCGGAGGCCCCAAGCCGTCCGACCTCCTGAACGGGGAGCGCCTCACCATGTCCGCCGCCACTGCCGCAGCCGCCCCCGAGGGCGCGCAGACGCTGCTCTTCTCGCCCTTCACCTTGCGCGGGATCACCTTCCCGAACCGCATCGTCATCGCGCCCATGCAGATGTACAAGGCGCGCCCGGATGGGCTGGCCACGGACTGGCATTTCCAGCATCTGGCCAAGTACGCCATCGGCGGCGCCGGCACGGTGATGACGGAAGGGCTGATCGTCGACCCCATCGGCCGCAACACCTATGGGGATCTCGGCCTCTGGGATGACGCCCAGATCGCGCCGCTCGCCCGCATCGTGGACCTCCTGCATGGCGAGGGCGTGATCGCCGCCGCCCAGCTTCATCATGCCGGCCCCAAATCCGCCCGCCAGCGCCCCTGGGAGGGCCTCGGCCCCTTGGGCGAAGCGGAAGCGGCCAAGGGCGAGCCGCCCTGGCAGCCGGTCTCCTCCACCACGGTGGCGAGCGTCTCCAACTGGCACCAGCCCCGCGCCTTGACCGTGTCCGAGATCGAGACGCTGGTGGCCGCCTATGGCGCCGCCGCCCGCCGCGCCGATGCCGCCGGCTTCGACTGCTTCGACATCCACGCCGCCCACGGCTATCTCATCCATTCCTTCCTCTCGCCGGTGGCCAATAAGCGCGAGGATGCCTATGGCGGCGACCTCGCCGGCCGCATGCGGATCGCGCTGGAAATCGCCGAAGCGGTGCGGGCCAATCTGCCCGCGCACAAGCCGCTCTTCTTCCGCCTCTCCTGCGTGGACTGGCGCGCCGACCTCGACAGCCGCACGGACGGCTGGACCATCGAGGACAGCTGCATCCTGGCGCGGGAACTGGCCGCGCGGGGCGTCGATCTCATCGACTGCTCGTCGGGCGGCATCCGGGCGGAAAACTCCATGATGGACTATGCCCGCGAGCGCAAGAAGCTGAAGAAGGGCCACCAGGTGCCTTATGCCGAGCGCATCCGCGCCGAGACCGGCGTGCCCACCATGGCGGTGGGCGTGATCCTGGACGGGCCGCAGGCGGAGGCCATCCTCCAGCGCGGCCAGGCGGACCTCATCGCCATCGGCCGAGAGGCGCTGGTGGATCCCCATTGGGGCCTCCATGCGGCGCAGGCGCTGAACGCCGACCCGCTCTGGCGCCACTGGCCACCCTCTTATGGCTGGTGGTTGCAATTGCGCGAGAAGATCGGCGTCGAGGACTGACGCTTTCCCATTTTTCGTGTGCCGGATACTCCGGCCCCGCCTTCCCGGAGTGCGCGCATGCGCCAGCCCCTCGACCGCATCGAAACCGACACCACCCTTCCCGACGCCGCCGACGTGGTGGTGATCGGGGGAGGCATAGCGGGCGTCTCCGCCGCCTACATGCTGGCCAAGCGCGGGCACAAGGTGGCGGTGCTGGAAAAGGGCATTGTGGGCGCCGAGCAGTCCAGCCGCAATTGGGGCTGGTGCCGCCAGCAGGGCCGGGACGTGGGCGAACTGGACCTCATGCGCCATGCCATCGGCCTGTGGCAGAGCCTGCCGCAGGAAATCGGCCGGGACCTGGGCTTCCAGCAGACGGGCGTGGTCTTCGTCACCGACAATCCCGCCGAACTGGCCTCCTGGGAGCGCTGGTCCAAGGTGGCGCGGGAGCATCAGATCCATTCCACCCTCCTGTCGGCGGAAGAGGCGCAGGCCCGCACGCCGGGCAGCCGCAAGCGCTGGATCGGCGGGCTGACCACACCGAGCGATGGCCGCGCGGAACCCGCCATGGCCGCCCCCGCCATTGCCGCCGGCGCCCGGCGCCTCGGAGCGCAGGTGTTCGAGAACTGTGCCGCCCGGCTCCTGGAGACCACCGGCGGCAAGGTGAGCGCTGTTGTCACCGAGCGCGGCACCATCCGCACCAATGCGGTGCTGGTGGCGGGGGGCGCCTGGTCCTCGCTCTTCTGCCGCCGCCACGGCATCGACCTGCCGCAGGCGGTGGTGTGCGGATCGGTGGCGCGGACCACGCCGGGGCCGCAGGTGATGGTGGCCTCCACCTCCACCACCGGCTTTTCCGCCCGCCCCCGCACCGATGGCGGCTATACGGTGGCCATGAGCGGGCGCGGTACGGTGCACATCACGCCCTCGCTTTTGAGATACGGCCTCGCCTTCCTGCCCACCTTCCTCCAGCGGCGGAAGGGGTTGAAGATCCGGTTCGGCCGGTCCTTCTTCGAGGAATTGTTCCAGTCCGCCGCCTGGGGACCGGGCGACGTGACCCCGTTCGAGAAGACCCGCATCTGGGACCCGGCGCCCGATCCCGAGCTTCTGGCGCTCGCCATGGACGGCTTCAAGACCGCCTATCCGGAACTGGCGGACCTCGCCATCGCCGAGAGCTGGGGTGGCGCCATCGATTCCCTGCCCGATGCGGTGCCGGTCATCTCCTCCGTGCCAAAGATGGACGGGCTCTATCTCTCCACCGGCTTCAGCGGCCACGGCTTCGGCATCGGGCCGGCGGCGGGTGTGCTGGCGGCCGATCTCATCGAGGGCCGCGCGCCGGTGGTGGCCCCCCATCCCTTCCGCTATGCGCGCCTGGTGGACGGCACGCGCCTCACTCCCGACAGCCGGCTGTGAGCCTTCACTCCAGGAATGTGTTGAAGCGGTTCCAGAGCTCCTGGCCGCGCTTCAATGTGGCCGGCAGGGTGTCGCGGCTGCGGCGGGCGGCGACCCCCACCAGGGCGCCGGCCAGACTCATGAGGGCGGTGAAGGAATCGAACACCGACACGCTCACCGTCTCAACGATGAGACGGTGGCGGGCGAGCGGCACCAAAGGCGAGAGTGGGGAATCAGTCAGCGCCACCACCGGCGCGCCCAGTGCCTGGAAATGGCCCGCCGCCTTCAGCCCGTTGGGGCTGTAGCGGCGGATGGACACGCAGATGAGCAGGTCCTCGGGCCGCACCCACAACAGCCGGTCCGCCAGCATGGCCTGCCCGGTTTCCAGCAGCACCACGTCGCGGCGGCACAGATTGAGATGGGAAAAGATGAAATAGGCGATGGCGTAGCTGTCCTTCTCGCCGAGCACATAGATGCGCCCCCGCGCGGCCAGCAGGGCGGCCACCACCGCGTCGAAGGCGGCCGGGTCCACCTGGCCGAAGGTGGTCTTCAGATTGTCGGTCTCCGCCGCCAGATGCCGGGCGAGAAACTCGGCGGTAGAAGCGGAGGGGTCGTCCACGAGGCCGATGCGGTCCACCGGCGAATTCAGCTTGGTGGCCACTTCGCGTCGGATCTCGTCCTGGGCCTGGGCGAAGCTGTCATAGCCGAGCTTGGCGAAGAAACGCACCACGGTGGCGGCGCTGATGCCCGTGGTGCGGGCGATGGCGGAGGCCGATTGCAGGATCGCCTGGGGATAGTTGCGGGCGAGATAATGGGCGATGTCCTGTTCCCGCGCGGTGAAATTCGCCTGCGCGGCCTCCAGGCGCTCCATGAGCGTCATATGCTGCCTCAACCCCGTTCACCCCATGCCCGAGCCACATGTGAAGCCACGTTCGCCAACGTCCACATTTTGCGCAAGGGCTGCGAATGAAATGTTCTTTACACGAAACTTAGATTGAGAAACATTAGTTTCATCAGCTTCCACCGCGCCCCCTTTGCAGGGCCGATGGAGGCCTTCCGCTGACATAAGAGGGCCTGCAATGCCTCTGCCCGACGATCCCGTCGCCATCGTCACCGGAGCCGCCCGCGGCATCGGCCGCGCCTGCGCCGAGGAACTGGCCAAGAAGGGCTTTCGCGTGGCTCTCGCGGACCTGGACAGCGACGATCTGGACGAGGCGACGCAAGCGGTGGGTGGCTTTGGCCCCGGCGCGCTGGCGCTGCGCGGTGACGTGGCGGATTTCGATCAGGTGCAGGTTCTGGCGGGCTCAGTGGCCGCCCGCTGGGGGCGGGTGGATGTGCTGGTCAACAATGCCGGCATCTCCCAGCCCAAGAATCTTCTGGAGATCACCGAGGCGGAATTCGACCGCACCATCGCCGTGAACCTGAAGGGCCATTTCAACTGGTGCAAGGCGGTGGCCGCCGGCATGGTGGAGCAGAAGGGTGGGCGCATCATCAACATGTCGTCGGTGAGCGCCGGCACGGGCGGCGCCCCCTCGGCGGTGAGCAAGTTCGCCTATGCCGCCTCCAAGGCCGGCGTGCAGGGCCTGACGCGGGCGCTCGCCAAGGAACTGGCGCCCCATGTGACCGTCAACGCCATCTGCCCCGGCTCCATCGAGACCAACCTCACCCGCGCGCTCATCGACGCCAGGCGCGAGGCCATCACCGGCACCATCCCGCTGGCGCGCATCGGCACGCCCTTGGACATCGCCGTGGTGGTGGCCTTCCTGGCGACAGTGGAGCCCAATTTCATCACCGGCGAGATCATCGATGTGGATGGCGGCCAGTGGGTCAACTGATGCCGCCCTCTTTCCCGCGACCTTGAGGATCATCCCATGAGCGCCGACGCCACCGCCCCTCTTGCTCCCCTCGCCGTCGTCACCGGCGCGGCGCGCGGCATCGGCCGTGCGGTGGCCGAGCGCCTTCACCAGGAGGGTTATCGCCTCGCCCTCCTCGACCGCGAAGCCGGCGAGGTGGAAAGCCTCGCCGCCACCCTGTCTGCCGACGGCCCTGTTGCGCGTGCCTACGCCCCTGACATGCGCGCAATTGCGGCCGTCGGCGACGCCTTCGCGGCGCTTGCCCGCGACCTTGGCACCCCCGACGCGCTGGTGAACAGCGCCGGCATCTATCCCGACGTGTCCGCCATCGACATGCGGGAAGAGGACTGGGACGTGGTGCTGGACGTCAATCTGAAGGGCACCTTCTTCGCCTGCCAGGCCTTCGCCCGGCTGCGGCGGGATGCGGGCGGGGGCGGCGCCATCGTCAACCTCGCCTCCACGGCGGCCTTTTCCGCCCGCGCCGGGGCGGTGCACTATGCCGCCTCAAAGGGCGGCGTGGTCATGCTCACCAAGGGCCTCGCCCTGGAATGGCGGGACCTCGGCATCCGCGTGAATGCGGTGGCCCCCGGCCTCATCGAGGTGCGGGAGGGCCAGGTGTCGGGCGCCTATCGCCAGCAATTTCTGACCATGATCCCGAGCGGTCGCATTGGCGTGCCCGCGGACATTTCCGGCGTGGTGGCCTTCCTGCTCTCCCCCGACGCCGCCTTCATGAATGCGGAATGCGTGGTGGTGGATGGCGGCTTCCTGGCCGGCCGCCCGCTGCAACGCGCCGGCACCCCCAATCCCGCCGCCAGCTGAGCCGAAGCCCGATAGGAGCGCGCCCATGAGCGACACCCCGAAGCTCGAACCCTGGCAGTGGCCGGAAGAGCAGTGGCGCCGCATCGTCAACCAGGTGCGCGCCGGCCGTGCCCTGCGTCCCACCTCCTGGCCCGGCGGCGCGCGCTGCGCCGTGGCGCTCTCCTTCGACAGCGACCACGAGACCTCGGAACTGCGCGATGGCGGCAAGTCCATCGGCCGCATGTCCTGGGGCGAATATGGGGCGCGCGTGGCGGTGCCGCGCATCCTCAATCTGCTCGCCAAATATGATGTGAAGGCCACCTTCTACGTGCCCGCCGTGGTCGCCCTCCTGCACCCGGACGAGCAGCGCCGCATCGTCGCCGAGGGGCATGAGATCGGCATTCACGGCTGGATCCACGAGCTGAATTCCGTGCTGCCCTATGAGGACGAGCGCGACCTCATGCTGCGCTCCACCGACACGCTGGAGCAGATCACCGGCGTGCGCCCGGTGGGCCTGCGCACCCCCTCCTGGGACTTCAGCCCCTCCACCCTGAAGATCGAGAAGGAAATGGGCCTCCTCTACGATTCCTCCCTCATGGCGGACGTGGATTGCTACGAGCTGCTGCTGGATGGCGAGCCGAGCGGCGTGCTGGAGCTGCCGGTGGAATGGATCCGCGACGACGCGGTCTATTTCATGATGCATCGCTTCCAGTCGCTGCGGCCCTATACGCCGCCCACCGACGTGCTGGACATCTTCCGCCGCGAATTCGATGGCGCGTACGAGGAAGGCGGCATCTGCCAGATCACCATGCACCCCCACATGACCGGCTATCGCTCCCGCATCTTCATCCTGGAGGAGCTGATCCGGCACGCCAAGGCGCGGGGCGATGTGTGGTTCGGCACCCACGCGCAAGTGGTGGAATGGGCGCGCGACCATGCGGCCTGAGTTCCCTGCCCGCCCCGCATCGGCCGGAGGCCGGCCATGAGCGGCACCGGCGCCCTGGCGGCTAACGCGGCACGCGCGGAACGGCCCGACGAAGCGCCGCCCCGGCGGGTGGATTTCGGTCGGATCGTCTCGCTGGCCGCCTTGCTCGGGCCGGCAGTGCTGCTCTTGGGCGTGGGGCTGGTGTGGCCCTTCCTCATGATGGCGCGCATGTCGGTGCTGGATCGCTTCCCCGATCCCACCGGCCTGACGCTCGAATTTTTCCAGACCGTCCTCACCGACCCCTATTTCCTGCGCATCATCGGGCGGACCTTCTCGCTTGCGGTGGTGGTGACCGCCATTACCGCGGTGATCGGCTATCCGGTGGCCTGGTTCCTCGCGCGGTCCCGCTCGCGCTGGAAGCACCTGGTGTTCCTCGGGGTGATCTCGCCGCTGATGGTCTCCATCATCGTGCGCTCCATCGGCTGGACCATCATCCTGGGCAATGAGGGCTTCATCAACGCTTTGCTCACCGCGCTCGGCATCATCGATACCCCGCTGCGGCTCATGCAGAGCTTTTGGAGCGTGGTGGCGGGCATGGTGCACATCCTCATCCCGTTCATGGTGCTCTCGGTGGCCTCGGTGCTGGGCAAGATCGACCCGGCCTATGCGGAGGCGGCCAAGGTCATGGGCGCCAATCCCGTGCGCACCTTCCTGAAGGTGACGCTGCCTTTGTCGGTGCAGGGCATCGCGTCCGGCTCGGTCATCGTCTTCTGCCTGACGGTGGGGGCCTATGTGACGCCGGTCATGCTGGGGCGCGGCAAGGTGACAGTGATGGCCATGACCATTCACGAACAGATGGTGGTGCTGGTGGATTGGCCCACGGGCGCGGCGGTGGCCATGGTCCTGACCTTCGGCACGCTGGTGGTCCTGACCCTCTACGGCCTGTTCCTGCGCCGTCACGCACGGCGATAGGAGGCGCGCATGTCGGACATCTCCCTCGATCCCCCGCCGCCCCACGCCGCCCGCGCACCGGCGAGCGAGCGCCTGCTGAACGCCTATGTGGTGGCGGTGCTTCTCTTCCTGGCGCTGCCCATCTTCATCGTGGTGCCGCTGGCCTTCAGCGACGATGTCTCGCTGAGCTTCCCGCCCCACGGCTTCTCGCTGCGCTGGTTCGCCAACATCTGGGCGCGGCCGGAATTTGCCAGCGCATTCGCGCTCAGCGCCGCCATCGCGGTCTTCGCCACGGCGCTCTCGCTGGTGGCGGGCACGCTGGCGGCGGTGGGGCTGGTGCGGCACCAGTTTCCCGGCCGCGACAGCCTCGTCACCTTCTTCATGACGCCGCTCATCTTCCCGGCCATCGTGCTGGGCGCGGCGGTGGCGCTGATGCTCGCCCCCATGGGCCTGCTCCGCAGCTTCTGGGGCCTTGCCCTCGCCCACACCGTGCTGACCTTCCCCTATGTGCTGCGCACGGCCGTGGCCACCTTGTCTGAGATCGACCGGGCGCTCGGGGAGGCCGCCTATACGCTGGGCGCCAATCGCTGGAAGACCTTCCGCCATGTGACGCTGCCGCTCATGCGGCCGGGGCTTCTGGCGGGGGCGACCTTTGCCCTCATCGTCTCCTTCGACGAGTTCACCGTGTCCATGTTCCTGGTGGGGCCGGGCATGATGACGCTGCCGCTCGAAATGTACAATTACGCCGAGTTCAGCCTCGACCCCACCATCGCCGCCATCTCCACCATCCTCCTCATCATCACCTCGGTGGCGATCCTCGTCATCGAGAAGCTGGTGGGGCTGGGCAAGCAATTCTCGTGACGCGTCCCCCGCAACACGCACCAGAAGGGAAGACCAGATGAGCTCCGACGACACCAAGGACATCCTGCGCTCCTTCGCAGGCCAGGCCAGCCGCCGCTCCATCCTGAAGGGCATGGCCGCGCTCGGCGCGGGTGGCACCGCCTTCCTTCAGCTCGCCGAGGCCCTCGCCCAGGCGACCGACGCGGAGGTGGCCCAGCTCACCATCCTGTCCCAGCCGGGCGTGGTGCCGGAGATCCTGAAGGACGTCACCGTCCCCATGTTCAATAAGAGCTACCCGAAGACGGCCGTGACCTTCGAGGCCGCCTCCAATGCAGTGGCCTATCCGAAGATGCTGGCCCAGCGGTCCAACCCGGTGATCAGCGGCGCCATGGTGAACGACCTGTTCGCCCAGCGCGGCATCAACGACAAGATGTGGGCCCATTTCGACATGTCGCTGGTGCCCAACGCGGCCAACCTGCCGAAGGACCTCACCACCCCCGGTGGCTTCGGCATTCCCTTCCACCTGTCCCCATTCGGCATCATGTACAACCCGGACAAGGTGGAAGAACCCAAGTCCTGGACCGACCTCTGGAACCCCAAATATAAGGGCCGCGTCTCCATGTGGGACGCCTATTACGACGCCTACATCATGGCCGGAGTGGTCGCCGGCAAGGGGCCGGACGTGGTGGCCGGCATCAAGGCGTGGGAGCCCTACAAGGAGAATATCGGCGCCTGGGTGAACTCGCCCACGGGCGAGGAGGATCTGGTCAGCCGCGGCGAGATGTGGCTCGCCCCGCACTGGGGCTCCTGGACCGCCATGGCCAAGTCCCAGGGCAAGAATGTCGCCTTCACCATCCCCAAGGAAGGCGGCGTCCAGTGGACCGGCCACATGCAGGTCTGCGCAGGCTTCTCGCCTGCGGTGAGCAAGCTCACCCAGATCTATCTGAACACCTGGCTCTCCGATGAATGCCAGCTGGCCTGGATCACCCGCGGCTTCTACTCGCCCGCCAGCACCAAGGTGCAGATCCCCGAGGCGCTGAAGTCGAACCCGGCCATCGTCACCGCCGACGAGGCGATCAAGAAGCTGATCCGGCCCGACTTCGTGAAGCTGGCGGCCGAGATGCCGAAGCTCAAGGGCCTCATCGACCGCACGCTCAAGTCCTGACGGGGTCTTCATGGCCAAGCTGAACGCGACCGACGCCGTCGGCGTCGACCTGCGCGACGTGAAGAAGTGGTATGGCCCGGTGCTGGCGGTGCGGGGCGTCTCGCTCGCCATTGCGCCGGGCGAGATGGTCTGCCTGCTGGGACCCTCCGGCTGCGGCAAGACCACCACGTTGCGCATGATCGCCGGCCTCGAAACGCCCGATGCGGGGGAGATCCGCATCGGCGACACGCTGGTGAACCAGGTGGCGCCGTGGAAGCGCAACATCGGCATGGTCTTCCAGAACTATGCCCTGTTCCCGCACATGAGCGTGTTCGAGAATGTCGCGTTCGGCCTTGCCATGCGCAACCGCCCCGCCGCCGAGACCCGTGCGGCGGTGGAGGATGCCATGGCGCAGGTGCGCCTCGCCGGCTTCGGCGCGCGCCGCCCCTCCCAGCTCTCCGGCGGCCAGCGCCAGCGCGTGGCGCTGGCGCGCGCCATCGTCACCAAGCCCAACGTGCTACTCCTGGACGAGCCACTCGCCGCCCTCGACAAGAAATTGCGCGAGCAGATGCAGGTGGAGATCAAGCAGCTCCAGCGGGCGGTGGGCATCACCACCGTTTTCGTCACCCACGACCAGGAAGAGGCGCTGACCCTCGCCGACCGGATCGTGGTGATGGAGGAAGGCCGCATCGTGCAGATCGGCACCCCCTCCGATGTCTATGAGCATCCCCGCAGCCGCTTCGTCTCCGACTTCATCGGCTTCACCAATGCGGTGGCTGGCAAGGTGGAAGACGTGACCGCCGGCACGGCCCGCATCCGCACCGTCTCCGGCCACACGCTGGAGGTGCCAGCCACCGAAGGCATCGGCGCGGGCGCCGCGGTGGATCTGGTGGTGCGGCCGGAAAAAGTGGTCATCGACCCGCCCGCCCATGCCCGCTGCGTGGTGCTGGAGGGAGAACTGGCCCACCCGGTCTATTCCGGCGCCGTCACCTATTACCATGTGGATATCGGCCAGGGCGCGATCCTCATCGCCATGGCCCCCAATGCGGGAGAAGCCTCCCGCGCCGCCGTACCGCCCGGCAGCCGGATGCGCCTCGGCCTTTATCCCGACACCCTCCTGACCTTCCCGAGCCGGGGCTGAGGCGTGCGCGCCGCCCGGCAGAAAGACCAGTCCGCCATGCCAGACCTGACCCCCGAGGAGGACGCTGTCCTCCAGTGGCTCGCGGCGCGCCGCGACGCCATGGAAGCCTTGCTGGTTGAGGTGGTGAACATCGACAGCGGGAGCTACCACAAGGCGGGGGTGGACCGTGTGGGCGCCGTGTTCCGCGCGCATCTTGCGGCAGCAGGCGTGCCCACGCAGACGGTGCCCGTCGCCGAGCAGGGGGACAATCTTATCGCCGAGATCCCGGGCCGCACGGTCGGCCCCCATGCCCTGCTGCTCGGGCACATGGACACGGTCTTCCCCGAAGGCACGGTGGCCGCCCGCCCCTTCCGCCGCGAAGGCGATCGCGCCTTCGGGCCGGGGGTGGCGGACATGAAGGCCGGGCTCGTCATGAACACCTTCCTCATCGAGGCCTTCCACGCTTTGGGCGGCGCGCCCATGCCGCTGAAGGTGCTCTATTCCAGCGACGAGGAGATCGCCTCCCCCTCCTCGCGCTCGGTCATCCAGGCCTGCGCCGAGGGCGCGGCCATGGTGCTGAACGCCGAGCCCGGCCGGCCCAATGGCAATGTGGTGATCGCGCGCAAGGGGGCGATCTTCTTCACCCTGGAAGTCTCCGGCCGCGCCGCCCATGCGGGCGTGGAGCCGGCCAAGGGCGCCAGCGCCATCGAGGCCCTCGCCCGCAAGGTGCTGAGCCTCCAGGCGCTGAGCCGGCCGGGTTCCGAGACCACCGTGTCCGTCGGCCTCATCAAGGGCGGGGAATCCGTCAACATGGTGCCGGCCTGCGCCAAGGCGGAGGTGGATGTGCGCTTTGCCACCATCGAGGCCATGGAAGAGGTGTGGCGGCAGATTCTCGCCATCGTGGATCGGGAAGAGCTGCCGGGCACCGCCGCGCGCATCACCCGCAAGCGCAATTTCCTGCCCTTCGCCCAGTCGCCCGCCAGCGAGGCGCTGTTCCACGCTTATGTGGCCTGCGCGCGGGACCTGGGGATGAAGGTGGGCGGCGAAGCCACCGGCGGTTCGGCCGACAGCGGCTTCACCGCCGCCGTGGGCGCCCCGACCCTCTGCGCCACCGGGCCGGTAGGGGGCGGGGCCCATTCGCTGGACGAGTTCTGCGACCTCGACACCCTGGTGCCCCGCGCCCAGGCGGTTGCTCTCACCCTGCTGCGGCACGGCCAGCCCTTCTGAGAGCGGTCCCTGGACGGGGAGCGCGGCGGACAGAGATCTTCCGGCGATGACGCAAGGGAATTGCGATACGTCACATCATCTTGCCGTACGGACAGCTTGTATGATAACTGGACAACATGACCTTCTCCATCCGCCGGGCTCCCGCATTGTCGGCGGAGGTGGCCCGCAGCCTCTCCGACGCCATCCGCAGCGGCGCGCTCGCGCCGGGTGACCGCCTGCCCTCCGAGAAGGAATTGGCGGAGCGCTACGCCGTCTCGCGCATGGTGGTGCGTGAGGCGCTGTCGCGGCTGAAATCCGATGCGCTGGTGGAATCCCGGCAGGGGCTTGGGGCGTTCGTCGCCGCAGAGCCCGGCAAGGGCCTGTTCCGGCTGGAGGCGGACGCTTCCACCCGCGCCTCGCTGCGGCACGTCTTCCAGCTGCGCGTGGCGGTGGAGGGCGCCGCGGCGGGCCTCGCCGCCGTGCAGGCCTCGGACGCCCATCGCGCGGCCGTCGCCCGCGCCCTGGACGACCTGCGCGCGGACATCGCCGCCGGCCGGGACGGCATCGAGGCCGACAACAGCTTCCACGAGGCCATCGCCCGGGCCTCGGGCAACCCCTATTTCGAGCGCTTTCTTTCCTTCCTCGGCGCCAGCCTGCGCGAGGTGATCGCCCATGCGCGGGTCAATACGCGCGCCCGGCATCCCGGCCGGATCATGGCGGTGCAGGCGGAGCACGAGGCGGTGCTGGCCGCCATCACGGCCGCCGATGCGGCCGGCGCCGAGGCCGCCATGCGCACCCACCTGTCCAACGCCATGGAGCGCCTCGGCTTCGGGCCGTTCGCTTCGGAGACCACCCCATGACCGTCGCAGCCACAGCCGGCGCGCCTGCCTGCCAGGGGCCTGATCCCGTCATCCGCGCCCCCGCCTTCCCCATTCCCGCCGGGGCGGTGGACACCCATGCCCATGTGATTGGCGCGCACGACGCCTATCCCATGATGGCCAACCGCAGCTACACCCCGCCCCCTGCGCCGGAAGCGGCCTATCTCGCCATGCTCGACGGCCTGCATATGAGCCGGGGCGTGCTGGTGCAGATCTCGGTCTACGGCACTGACAATCGTTGCATGGTGGAGACCTTGCGCGCCCATCCCGACCGCCTGCGCGGCGTGGCGGTGGTGTCCCCGGACGTGTCCGACCGGGAGCTGGAGGAGCTTGCCGCCGCCGGCGTGAGGGGCATCCGCATCAATGTCCTGTTCGGCGGCGGCGTCGCCATGGACGAGCTGGAGCGACTCGCCGCGCGCGTCGCCCCGCTGGGGTGGCACATCCAGCTGCTGCTGGACGCCCGCGCGCTGCCCGAGCTTGGACCACGCATTGCCGCCTTGCCGGTGGAGGTGGTGGTGGACCATATCGGCCACATGCCGGTGACGGAGGGCATCAACCATCCCGGCTTCCAGATGCTGCTGCGCCTGATGCGCGACGGCAGGGCCTGGACCAAGCTTTCCGGCGCCTATCGCATTTCCGGCACCGGCGCGCCCTTCCACGACACACTGGCCTTTGCCCAGGCGGTGGTGGAAGCCGCCCCGGACCGGTGCGTGTGGGGGTCCGACTGGCCGCACGTGGCGGTCTCCGGCCCCATGTTCAACACCACCGACCTTCTGGACCTGCTGCCGCTCTGGGTGCCCGACGAGGCCCAGCGGACGCGGATCCTGGTGGACAACCCCGCACGACTTTACGGCTTTCCCACCCCGACCGCCGGCTGAACCGGCAGCGGCCCATCACCTGGAGGAATGTGCTCATGACCCGTCTGTTCTCGCGCCGTGCCCTTGCGCTCGCCCTTTCGGCGGCAACCCTCTTCACGGCCGTGCCGGCGCTTGCCCAGCAGAAGACCGTGCTGAAGCTGGGCTGGACCACCTCCGACGGCGCCCAGGACCCCTATGCGGTGGGCGCCCGCGACTTCAAGAAGGCCGTGGAAGAGGCCTCCGGCGGCCGGATCGAGGTGCAGCTGTTCCCCAACCGCCAGCTCGGTGACGAGAAGGCCATGCTCGACGGCATGCGCCTCGGCACCGTGGATGCGGGCATCATCACCAATGCGGTGGTGGCGCAGATCGAGCCCTCCTTCCAGGTGGTGGACCTGCCCTTCCTGTTCGCCAACGAAGCCCAGGCCCAGAAGGTGCTGGACGGCCCGGTGGGCCAGAAGCTGGCCGCCAAGCTGGAGACCAAGGGCATCAAGCTGCTCGCCTTCATGGAAGGCGGCTTCCGCGACATGATCAACAATGTGCGCCCGGTGGAAACGCCCGCCGACGTGAAGGGCGTGAAGTACCGGGTGATGCAGAACCCGGTCTTCATCGGCATGTTCTCCTCGCTGGGTGGAAACGCCGTGCCCATGGCCTGGGGCGAAACCTTCACGGCCGTGCAGCAGGGCGCCATTGATGGCCTGGAGATCCCGCTCGCGGTGATCGAGCAGAACAAGTATTTCGAGGTCACCAAGTATCTCTCGCTGACCAACCACACCTATTCGGCCATCGACCTCGTCATCTCCAAGCGCGTGTTCGACCGCCTGCCGGAAGACCTCCGCAAGGCGGTGCTCAGCGCCGCCGCCAGCGCCACCAAGGCGCAGCGCGCCACCGCCGCCGCCGACGCCAAGGCGGTGCTCGCCAAGCTGGAAGCCTCCGGCATGAAGGTGAACGCGGTCAAGGACATCAAGCCGTTCCGCGAGTCCGTGCAGGGCGTCTACGAGCAGTTCAAGCCCACCATCGGCCCGGACCTGCTCCAGGAGACGCTCACCGCCGTCCAGTGAGGCAATAAAGGTCAGGGGCACGGCCATGGTCCATGCGATCCGCACCGCGGGCGAGCGCCTCCTGGCGCTTGTCACCACCCTCCTGCGCGCGAGCCTCGTGGTGGCAGGCGCCGTCATGGTGGCCTGCATCACCATCCAGGTGGTGATGCGCTACGTGTTCGGCCGCACCCCCTCCTGGTCGGAGGAAATGGCGGTGCTCATGTTCTCATGGGCCACTTTGGGGGGCTTGGCCCTTGGCGTGCGCGAGGGCTTCCATGTGCGCCTCGACCTGCTGGTGGACCGCGTGCCGGCTGACCTGCGCCCGCTGGCGGAGCGGGGGCTTGACGCCATCGCCGCCGCCTTCGGCGCCTATCTGTTCTGGTCGGGCCTGCGCTTCTACGACATGGCCGGTGGCTCCATCTCGGCCGCCATCGGCTATCCCATCGAGATCCTCAATGCCTTCGCGCCCACGGCGGGCGCCCTCATCTTCCTGTTTGCCGCCTGGCGGGTGGTGACAGGCGCACCCGCGCGGGCGGCCGCCAGCGGGGAGACTGCGGCATGAACGCGGTTCTCCTCCTTCTCACCGGCGGCTTTGCCAGCCTGGTGATGATCGGTGTGCCCTTTGCCATCGCCATCGGCGTGGTGGTGATGCTGGTGCTCACGGTGGCCGACATCGAGCCGGCTTTCCTCGCCCAGCAGCTCATTGCCGGCTCCCAGTCCTTCAGCCTATTGGCCATCCCCCTCTTCATGCTGGCCGGCGAGCTCATGAGCGCGGGCGGGCTTTCCCAGCGCCTCATCGACGCCGCCTCGGTCCTGGTGCGCCACCGCACCGGCGGGCTTGCCATGGTGGCGGTGCTGGCGGCCATCGTCTTCTCCGCCATTTCCGGCTCGGCCCCGGCCACCACCGCGGCCATCGGCGGCATTCTCATCCCGGCCATGGCCAAGGCCGGCTATGACAAGGCCTTCGCCACTTCCATCGCGGTGAGCGCCGGCGTGCTTGGCCCGCTCATTCCGCCCTCCATCGCCTTCGTCATCTGGGGCATCGTGGCGGAGCAGTCCATCGGCAAGCTGTTTTTGTCGGGCGTGGTGCCGGGGCTGTCCATCGCCATCGGCCTTCTGGTGGTGTGCTGGGTCCATGCCAAGCGCAACAAGGTGCCCAAGCAGACCCGCGCCACCTGGCCGGAAATGGTCGCCGCCTTCAACCATGGCAAATGGGCGCTGCTGTCGCCCGTGGTGGTGCTGGGCGGCATCTATGGCGGCGTCTTCACGCCCACGGAAGCGGCCGGCATCAGCTGCGTCTACGCGCTGCTGGTGGGCGTCTTCATCGAACGCAAGATGAAGGTGAAGGACCTGCCGCGCATCGTGCTCCAGGCCATGCGCACCAGCGCCATCGTCACCACCATCATCGCGGTGTCGGCCGGCTTCGGGGTGCTGATCGCGCAGGAGCACATCGCCACCGACTTCGCCGCCTGGCTGGCGGACCACGTCTCCGAGCGCTGGATGGCGCTGGCGGGTTTGAACATCGCCTTCTTCCTGCTGGCGGCGGTGATGGACGAGATCGCCATCATGGTGATCCTCGGCCCCATGCTGATCGCCATCGCCAACCGGTTCGGGGTGGACCCCATCCATTTCGGCTCGATCATCGTCACCAATGTGGCCATCGGCATGGCGGCCCCGCCCATCGGCTATTGCCTGTTCGTGGGCATGGCCATATCCGGGCTGAGCCTGTCGCGCATCGCGCGCGCCATCTGGCCGCAGATTCTCGTCATGCTGGTCGTCCTGTTCCTGACGACCTACATTCCGTCCTTCGCTCTCATGCTCCAACCGGGCCGCTGATCGCACATCATGGACGCCTCTTCCTTCCTGTCCCGCCTCGAAACACTCCTGGATTCCCGTGGCCTCGTCACCGCGCCTGACGACATGGCGCCTCACCTCGTGGACTGGCGCGGCCTGTTCCGGGGTGAGGCGCTGGCGGTGGTGCGCCCGCGCACCGCGCAAGAGGTGGCCGCCGTGGTGGCCGCCTGCGCCGAAGCGGGTGTCGCCGTGGTACCCCAGGGCGGCAATACGGGCCTTGCCGGTGGCGCCGTGCCCGTGGGGCCCGCGCCGCAGATCCTGCTCTCCCTCTCCCGCCTGAATGCCATCCGCAAGGTCGACCGGGTGGGCATGCTCATGGAGGTGGAGGCCGGCTGCATCCTCCAGACCGCCCAGGAAGCGGCCCGCGCGGCCGGCCGCCTGCTGCCGGTGAGCCTTGCCGCCGAAGGCACGGCCCAAGTGGGCGGCGTCATCTCCACCAATGCGGGCGGCATCAATGTGCTGCGCTATGGCATGACGCGGCAATTGGTGCTGGGCCTGGAAGTGGTGCTCGCCGACGGGACTTTGGTCAATGCCTTGCGCCCGCTGCGTAAGGACAATGCGGGCTATGACTGGAAGCAGCTCTTCATCGGCTCGGAAGGCACGCTCGGCCTCGTCACCGCCGCCGTGCTGCGCCTCGTACCCGCCCCCCAGCACAAAGTGACCGCCCTGCTCGCCGTCCCGAGCCCCGAGGCGGCGCTGGCCTTGCTCAACCGGGTGCAGGACGAGGTGGGAGACCAGGTGAGCGCCTTCGAGCTGATCTGCGGCCTCTCCTTCGACCTCTTGAAGCGCAATTGCGGACTGGACCTGCCCTTGGCACCGGCCCCCTGGCTGGTGCTGATGCAGGCGGATTCCAGCCTCGCCGGCATCGCCGACAAGGTAGAGGAGGTGCTGGCCGGAGCATTGGAAGCGGAGGAAGCCACCGACGGCGTGGTCGCCTCCTCCGAGGCCCAGGCGCGCCAGCTCTGGGCGCTGCGCGAGCACATCACCGAGGCCGAGCAGCGGGAAGGCCCCAGCGTCAAGCACGACGTCTCCGTGCCCATCGCCGACATTCCCGCTTTCCTGGCCGATGCCGAGGCGGCTGTCGCGGCCGCCCATCCCGGCGCGCGGGCCAACATGTTCGGCCATGCGGGCGACGGCAACATTCATTTCAACGTGCTGATCCCGCCCGGCACCGACAAGGCGGCGCTGAACCGCACCGTGCATGACGCGGTGGCCCGCTTCGACGGCTCCATCTCCGCCGAGCACGGCATAGGCCAGTACCGGGCCGGCGAGCTGGCCCACTACAAGCCGGCGGCGGAACTGGCCCTCATGCGCCGCATCAAGGCGGCGCTCGATCCCGACGGGCGGCTCAATCCGGGCAAGGTGCTGGCCTGATCGCGGGTCACCCGTCCAGCAACCGGCATGCCCGCTCCGACAGCGGGCACCCCTTCTCACCGAGCAGGCGGATGGCGGCGCGCGCCACGTCCGCATTGGCCGTGTTGCCGGCGAAGCTGGTGAGGCAATCGCGGAATTCCAACACCACGTTTCGCGTGCCGAGGGTCGCGCGATAATCCACGCGCGACACCGCCGCATAGGGCTTACGCCGGGTGCGGATGACCCGGCATTCCACATGGTCGGGATGCAGCACCAGCGTCGGCTTGAGGTTGCTGGAGGAAAAGCCGAGCCAGGGCACGCCTTTCCAGCCCGAAAAGGCCGCCACCAGGGGCACGCGGGCGCTCTTGCCCTCCCACACAATCCGGCTGCGGGCCGCCACCGCGAGCTTGCCCCGAACATGGAGGACGAAGGCCAGCGCGAACAGAGCGAGCAGCACCGAAACGAGCGCGGCGAAGACAAGTCCCGCCATATGCTCCATGCGCTCACCTCCCGATGGCGGGACCACCCCCCGTCCCGTTCAAGCTGAAAAGCCCGCCCGCTGTTCCCGCGGCCGGGCGATGGGCCCTCATCCCGCCGCCGGCACCGGCGCGCGGGAACCGAAGATGGCGCTGCCCACCCGCACATGGGTGGCGCCCTGGTTGATGGCGGCGGCGAAATCCGAGCTCATGCCCATGGACAGGCCCTTAAGGCCATTGCGCGCGGCAATCTCGGCCAGGAGCGCGAAATGGGGGGCCGGCACATCCTCCACCGGCGGGATGCACATGAGGCCGGCCACGTCGAGCCCGAGGTCACGGACGCACTGCGCGATGAAGGCGTCGGCCTCCTGCGGCAGCACACCGGCCTTCTGCGGCTCCGCCCCGGTATTGACCTGAAGGAAGACCGGCAGGCGCCGGCCCTGCCTGTCCATCTCCTGCGCCAGCACTTCCGCGATCTTCCGCCGGTCCACCGAATGGATGGCATCGAACAGCGCCACCGCCTCGCGCGCCTTGTTGGATTGCAGCGGTCCGATGAGGTGCACGGCGATGCCCTCCGCCTCCTCCCGCAGCTCCGGCCACTTGGCCTGCGCCTCCTGCACCCGGTTCTCGCCGAACAGGCGCTGGCCGGCGGCAATGACGGGCCGGATGTCGGGGGCGAAGAAGGTCTTGGAGACGCACACCAAATGGACGCGTGACGGGTCCCGCCCGGCCCTGCGGCAGGCGTCATTGATCTGCGCATGCACCTGCGCCAGCCGTTCCGCCGGCCCGTTCGTCTCGGCCATTCAAGTCCCCATTCATCATGGCGCACAAGAAGCACGTGTTCCGGTCGCCCCGACTGGAGGCATGCCGGTAACCTGTGGCATCCTGCGCCCGCATCTTCCGCCGCCCCTTTTGCCCCCGACGGGCGCGAGAGGAAAGAGGCAGGACGGATGCGCGCGTCGGCGGGTGTGAACCGGCGGCCCTCAGGGAGACAGTGACGCCCCATGGCGGGAACGAGCGAGACAGGTGCGTACCAGGCCCGCCGGCGGGGAGCGAGCTTGCGCGTCCGGCTCGCCGCCCTGTTCATGCTGGCGGTGCTGCCGCTGGCAGGAGAACGGATCTGGACCCTGATCCAGGACCGCGATCATCTGATCGCTGAAAACCTGGAGGACCTGCGCGAGTTCGGCGAGCAGGTGACGCTGGTGCAGCGGGAAAGCCTCGCCTCCGCCGTGGCGGTGACGCAGGTTCTGGCGCGCGAGGCCTCGCGCCTGATGGCCGAGCCGGTTTCCTGCACCACCTTTCTTCATCGCCTTACGGCTGATCTGGTGGGCATACAGGGCGCCATCATCACCGATGCCGACGGCATTGTCCGCTGCGCCACCAGCCGCGCGCTCATGGGGGTCGACCTTTCGGATCGTCCCTATGCGCGCCAGGCCTTCGCCTCCCATCGCCCCGCCTTCAGCGACCTGATCCGGGTGCGGGGCACAGGCACCCCCACCATTGCCATCGCCGAGGCCGAGCGCGACGACAAGGGCATCCCCGTCGCTCTCGCCGCGGTGGCCGTGGATCTGCAATGGCTCTCGCGCATCAGCGCCCTCACCCGCCTTCCCAAGGGTGCGGTGGTGGAAGTGCTGGATGCCACCGGAGCGGTGGTGACCCGCACGCCCTATCTGGAATCGGCCCTCGGGGCCAGTTTCGCCGACCATCCCCTGTTCCAGGTGCTGTCCCGCACGGCCGAGGGGCAGACCCGCGCCGTGGGGTTTGACGGCGTCGAGCGCTTCTATGCCTTCCTGCGGGTGCCCGGCACCACCATGCGGGTGCTGGTGGGCGTGCCGGCCCTGGACGTGACCGTCGCGGTGGACGAGCAGATCCTGCTGACCGTCACGCTCGTCATTTGCGCCTCCATCATCATGGTGCTGCTGGCCTGGTGGCTGTCGGAGCGGATGGTGGTGGCGCCCATCCACCACCTGGCACAGGATGTGCGGGATGCCGGCCTCGATGGCGGTGTCGCGGTGAATGACCCTGAGGTGAGGGAGTTCCGCCCGCTGGTGAGCGCCATCAACGAACTGGGCCAGCGCCTCGCCGAGCGCACGGCGGAATTGCGCAACCATAATGGCCGCCTCGCCGCCCTCGCCCGCACCGATGGCCTGACCGGACTCGCCAATCGCCGCACCTTCGACGTGCAGATGTCCGCCGAGTGGGTGCGCTCCGGCGACCGGGGCCTGCCGCTCGGCCTCATCATGGTGGATGTGGACCATTTCAAGCTGTTCAACGACAATCAGGGGCACCTGGCCGGTGACGAGGCCCTGAAAGCGGTGGCCCGCATGCTGGCGGCCGCCTGCGCCGGGACACCCCACCTGCCGGCGCGCTATGGCGGCGAGGAATTCGTGGTGCTGATGCCCGACACGGACCTGTCCGGCGCCGCGGAATTTGCCGAGACGGCTCGACGCCTGGTGGCGGCGCTGGCCATCGAGCATCCCAGCGTCCCCTCGCGCCGCCTGACCGCCAGCTTCGGCGTGGCCATGGAAATCCCGGACGCGGGCAGTTCGCCGGACAGCCTCATCTCGGCCGCCGATCAGGCGCTCTATGAGGCCAAGCGCCTCGGCCGCAACCGGGTGTCGATCGCCCGGACAGACGACGTGGACCTGTGAGCGGCCCGCCCCCTCGCCCCGGCTGCGCGGCGCTGGCCGTGCTGCGGCGGGGCGCGCACCTGCTGCTGGTGCGCCGCGCCAATCCGCCCGATGCCGGCCGGTGGGGTTTTCCCGGCGGGCGCATGGAATGGGGCGAGACCATCGCCGAGGCGGCAGTGCGTGAGCTTGAGGAGGAAACCGGCATCACCGCCGCCGCCGGCCCCGCTTTCAAGGTGCTGGACTGCCTCGACCGCGACGGCGAGGGCGTGCTGCGGCACCATTACCTGATGGTCGCGGTGCTCTGTCATCCCGTAGGGGCGGACCCCCGCGCGGTGGCCGCCGATGATGCGCTGGAAGTGGCCTGGTTCACTCTGGATGACCTGCGCCGCATTGAGGCCGACCTCAGCTCCGGCGTGGTGGAGACCGCCGAGGAGGCGTTCCGCCTGCCCCCTTGAGCCGGGATGGTCACGCCAGACCCAGCGCTGCCAAGGTAGCCGCCACCTCGGCCTGCACGGCCGGCGCCAGCGGCAGGAGGGGACGCGGCGGCAAACTGGAGACGAGGCCCATCCCGGTCGCCGCCGCATACATGACCCGCAAGCTGGAATGGCGGCGGAACTGGTCCCAGAGCGGTTTCAGCCGAAGATCGAGCGCCCGCGCCCGGGCCAGATCGCCGGCCGACACCGCCTGCGCGATCTCCATGGCCTGCATGGGGAAGAGGCCCGCCAGCACGCTGAACCAGGCATCCGCCCCGGCGATCAGCGCTTCCGCGCAATGCCAGTCGCCACTATAGCCCACCACGCATCCCGAGGGCACGGCCGCCCGCAACTCGGCCAGATGCGCGCCGATCGCCGCCGGCTCCGGCGCCGTGCTCTTGATGGCCACCACCTCCGGCAGTTGGGCAAGGCGCGCCACCAAAGCGGGGGTGAAGCGGAAATGGGTGGTGGCGGGATTGTCATAGATGCAGAGCGGCAGCCCCGCCTCCCGGGCCACGGTGGCGAAATGCGCGAACACCTCGTCGTCGGTGAGCGGCGTATAGGACACCGCCGCCAGCAGCCCCGCCGTCGCGCCGGCCGCCTTGGCATCCTGGGCGAGGCGGACCGTCTCGTCGGTGCGCAGGGCGCCGATGCCCACCAGGACCGGCACGCCTTCCGCCGCCGCAAGCCCGGTCTCCAAAGCGCGCAGGCGTTCGGCGCGGCTGAGGAAGGGATAGGTGCCGGTGCTGCCCAGAAGCCCGATGCTGTCCACGCCGGCCGCCGCGAGGCGGGCGACGAGGCCGTGGAGGGCGCCGGCATCCACCGTGCCATCGGCATCAGCGGGGGTGATGGGGAAGGCGGAGACACCCTTGGGCAGCACGGTCATGACCTTTGATGGCGGAGGACAAGTGTCCGCCACCGGGGCGGGCGCGCAGACCCTATCCGCCATGCGGGCCGAACGCAGCCCGCCCGGCCTTCACGTTTGGCGACACTTTCCCGCTGGCACGGGGTCGTTTCAGGCGGAGAGCGCCAGCCGCTTTGCCGTGCGCAGGGGCAGGCCCGCGTCCGCGATGCGTTGCAGCGCGGGGCCGAGCGGCTCGCGGGCCACCATCATGTGGTGGGCATTGGCGTGCAGGAGCACATCCGGCGCCGCGACGATGGCCACATGGCCCGGCCAGAACAGCAGGTCGCCCCGCTGGAAAGGCCCGTCCAAGGGAAGGGACGCGCCGAGCGCGGCCTCCTGCTGGTGGCTGTCACGGGGGCATGGGAGGCCACAGGCATTGAGCGCCGTCTGCACCAGGCCCGAGCAGTCGAGCCCCAGCGCCGACCGTCCGCCCCACAGATAGGGCACGCCCAGGAATCGAGTGGCCACCTCCACGAAGTCAGCCTCCCGCGCGCCGAGCGGCTCCAGATGGGCGGCGAAGATCGCCCCCCGCTCCGTGAAAGCGAAGCGTCCGTCCATGCGCCGCACCGCCACCAGGCTGCCGAAGCACAGGCCATCCATGGGCGGCAGCTTGATGTCGGGACCGGGGAAGAGAAAGGTGCGGCCCACCTTCACCCGGTGGGTGGGCGCGGGGCCGGAGGTCCAGAGCGCGGCGGTGGGCATGTAGCCCACATAGCCATCCGCCGCCAATTGCACCCAGGACCAGCCTTCCGCATCATCCTCGAAGACGGTGACCGCCTCGCCATAGAGCGCCTCGGTGTCGAGGGAGGCCCCGGCATAGGGCTCGCGCCGCAGCGGGGCGACGGGCACCACCACCCGGCGCTCTTCCCCCGCCACATAGCGGGGCGCGTCGACGATGCCCCGCAGGCTTTCCGCCGCCAGGTCCGCCCGCGCGGGGGTGAGGCGCGGATCGCGTCTTTGCTCACTCATTTCTCCACCCGCTCCGCTCATGCGCCATACCGCTCCGCGAGCAGCGCATCGAGGGCGCGGATGGTCTGCGCCTCCCCGCCTTCGGGACGGCCGGGCTTGGAGGAGGGGTTCCAGGCATAGATGTCCAGGTGCAGCCAGCTCTTGGCGTGCTCCACGAAGCGCGACAGGAACAGAGCGGCGGTGATGGAGCCGGCAAAGCCGCCCGACCCCGCATTGTTGATATCCGCCACCTTGGACTCGAGCATGGACATGTACGGCCGCCACAAGGGTAGGCGCCAGAGCGGATCGGCCACCGCCGTCGCATGCCGGGCAAGATCCTCCGCCAGGGCATCATCGTCCGTATAGGCCGGCGGCAATTGCGGGCCGAGGGCCACGCGGGCCGCGCCCGTCAGCGTGGCGAAGTCGATCAGCAGGTCGGGGCTTTCCGCATCCGCCAGATCGAGCGCATCGGCGAGGATCAGCCGGCCCTCGGCGTCGGTATTACCGATCTCCACCGTGAGGCCCTTGCGGGAGCGCAGTACGTCGCCGGGGCGGAAGGCGTCCGCCGAAATGGCATTTTCCACCGCCGGAATGAGCACCCGCAGCCGCACCTTCAGCCCGCGCGAGAGAATGAGATGGGCCAGCCCCAGCGCGGAGGCGGCGCCGCCCATGTCCTTCTTCATGAGCAGCATGCCGGCGGAGGTCTTGATGTCGAGGCCGCCGGTGTCGAAGGCGACGCCCTTGCCCACCAGCGTCACCTTGGGCGCGTCCACGGGGCCAAACGTCAGGTCGATGAGGCGCGGGGCGCGGGCGGCGGCGCGGCCCACCGCATGGATGAGCGGAAAATTCTCGGACAGCAGGGCATCGCCCACGATCACCCGCGCCTCCCCGCCATGGCGGGCGGCGAGCGCCCGGGCGGCGGCCTCGATGTCGGCGGGGCCGAGGTCATTGGAGGGCGTGTTGACGAGATCGCGCACCAGGCTCACCGCCTCGAAGGTGCGGGTGAGCGCGGCCACGTCGAGGGTCGCGCCAGGCTTCAGGCGCACGGCCTTGGTTTTGGAGGCGGCGCGGTAGCGGTCGAACTTGTAGGTGCCGAGCGCAAAGGCGAGCGCGCCCTGGGCGGGGACCTCCCCTTCCAGCCGATAGGTGCCGGCGGGCAGGAGGCCCGGCAGGGCGCCGAGCGCGAAGGCATCGCCCCCCTCCCCCGGCACGCCGAACAGGAAGCCCACCACCGCTCCCCCTTCGCCCGGCACCGGCAGGAGCTTGCCGCTCTCCCCCGCAAAGCCGGCGGCCGATGCAAAGGCACGGGCAGCGGCGGGCAGGCCCTCGGGCGGAAAGCCGGCGGCGCTCACGCACCAGACGGGCAGGCTCTCGGCATCGGCGGGGGCAAGGAATGCGGGGCGGGACGCGTCGGACATGGGGCACTCCGGGAACCGGGCCTGTGAATCAGGCACCGGAGTTTAAACCAGAGCGCCGCAGACGCGAGCGGTTCAGGCCGCGCCCATCAAGGTGGAGAAGGGAAAGAGCAGAAGCGCCGCGCCCGCCAGCGCCACGCCATAGGGCAATGCCGGTAAGGCCGACAGGCGCAGGCGCTGCAAACGGTGGCGCCACAGGGTCGCCGCCACCAGCCCCGCGCCCAAAAGGCCGCACAGGAGGAGAAAGGCCGGCACCTGCCCCGGATCCAGCCAGGGCACCACGGCGGCGGCGAGCTTGGCATCGCCCGCCCCGATCACGTCGGCGGAAAACAGCAGGAACCCCACGCCCAGCACGCCCGCCGCCAGATAAAGGCGCAGCTTCAGGTCGGGCACGCCATGGATGGCCGCCAGAAGGGCGAAGCCCGCCAAAAGGGCCAGCACCACCAAATTGGGAATCACCCGGCGGGCGAGATCCGTGGCGATGGTGGTGCACAGGGCCGTCGGGAACAGCCCGATCACCAGGACATCGCCGATGAGGCTTGGAGCGGGCATGGGCGCGTCAGTTCCCCGCCGCCGCGGCAGACGCCTTCAGGCGCACCAGGGTGACGCCGATTTGCGTGACCACGGTGACAATGGCCACCGACAGTCCGGCGGCGATCAAACCATATTCGAGCGCGGTGGATCCGCGTTCTTCCCTCACGAAGCGGGACAAGAGAACCTTCATCGCGCACCTCGGCCGCCGTGGCGGCACATGTCTCCCCGCGGCCGAGGCCGCTCCATGGGAGGACGCTAGGGGGCGCCCCTTGCGGGCTGGTAAAGATCCGCCAACCTGGGAAAAAGGATGCTATTCAGCGTGCCCAATTCGTTAACGCGGCCGGGCGCAGACAAGGCTAAGACGAGGCGGTGCCCCTATTCCCCGCATTCCACCGGGCTTGGGCGGCGCACCGCCGGGCGGTCTAGGGCGGCGGACAAGAGGCTCGCCAGCAGCGCCAGGAGCGACAATCCCACCGAGACGAAGGGCAAATGGCCATAGGCGATGCCATGGGTGATGGCCACCGCGCCGATCCAGGCGCCCATGGCATTGCCCAGGTTGAAGGCGCCTTGGTTGAGGGTGGAGGCCAGGTTCGGCGCCGAAGCCGCCGTGTCCACCACCCGCAATTGAAGGAGCGGCACCAGCGCGAAGGCGAGCACCCCCCAGATGAGCAGCAGCGCCAAAGCCGGCACCGGGGCGCGGGCGCCGGGCACGAAGGCCAGCAGCACCACCAGCAGCGCCAGGATGGTGCCGATGAGGGACGGCATCAGCTTCCAGTCCGCCAGCCGCCCGCCCAGCATGTTGCCGGCTGTGAGCCCCACGCCGAACAGCAGCAGCGCGCCGGTGATGGCGGGGGCGGAGAGGCCCGTCACCTCCGACAGCAAGGGCGAGATATAGGTGAAGACGCAGAACAGGCTCGCCGAGCACAGCACGGAAATGAGCATGGCCAGCATCACCTGCCCGTTCCCCAGCACCCGGAATTCCTTGAGGATGCCGCCATGCGCCATGGGCAGGCGGCCGGGCACCAGCACGATGAGGGCGCAGAGCGCCGCGATGCCGATGACCGCCACCGCCCAGAAGGTGGCCCGCCAGCCCATCCACTGGCCGAAGGCGGTGCCCGCCGGCACGCCCAGCACATTGGCGATGGTCAGCCCCGCGAACACCAGCGCGATGGCCTGCGCCCGTTTCTGGCGCGGCACAAGGTCCGCCGCCACCACCGAGCCGATGCCGAAAAAGGCCGCATGGCAGAAGGCGGTGACGATGCGCGCGCCCATGAGCAGCCCATAGCTCGGCGCCAGGGCGCACAGCACATTGCCGCCGATGAACAGCGCCATCAGCCCCACCAGCGTCGCCTTGCGGGGCAAGGCGGCAGTGAGGATGGCCATGACCGGCGCGCCGATCACCACGCCCAGCGCATAGCCCGTCACCAGCAGGCCGGCGGCGGGAATGGTCACGCCGAGGTCACGGGCCACGTCGGGCAGAAGGCCCATGACCACGAATTCGGTCGTGCCAATGCCGAAGGCGGCGACGGCGAGGGCGAGCAGCGAGAGCGGCATGGGCAACCGGGGCAGATGAGGAGGAGGCCAGGGTGCACCTCTTGCTGCATTGCAGCAAGCCCGTGTGATGCAAGCCAGTCATGCGGCCGCTTTCCGGGCTGCTCCTGTCCCTCGGCGGACACGCTCCACAGCCGCCTCCCGCCCCTCCGGCGACCACAGTTTGGACGCCAAAGCGTGACAGGAGCAGACCATCATGCCTGAACCGATCACACTCGCCGAAGCCCATCCCGCCGATCTGCCGGCCTTCAAGAAAAACCTGCAGGAGGCCTTCGCGCTGGCCGTCATCAAGGAATTCGGACCGCTGACCGACGGCCCGATCCCGCCCGATGAAGACCTGGACAGCGCGTTCGCCGCGCCGGGCGCCGAGGTGCTTCATATCTTGCGCGACGGAGAGAAGGTCGGGGGTGCTGTGGTGACCATCAACACCACCACGAAACAAAACGCCCTCGATCTTTTTTTCATCTCGCCGGCCGCTCATGGCCAGGGCCTGGGACATCGGGCCTGGACCGCCATCGAGCAACGATATCCCGACACACGGGTCTGGCACACGCACACGCCCTATTTCGAGAAGCGTAACATCCACTTCTACGTCAACAAATGCGGGTTCAAGATCACCGCCTTCTACAATGCGCATCATGCGGACCCGAACCGCCCCGGCACGCAGGACTTTCCAGGCGTGGACGAGGCGTTCGAGTTCGAGAAGGTCATGCCCGGCGCCACGGCCACACGCTGAGCCAAGGCCGTGCATGCCCGCCTTGAAGCCGCGGGGGCCTGCGCCGTCCTCTACGCTAACCCCGTGATTTATCGCCGGTCCTCTGATTGAATGGCGCCGCCCTTCAAGGACGACGCCATGCCGCTCCAGTTCAAGGACGACCTGTTCGAGGCGCAATTCCTGCGCACCCTCGGCCACACCTTCTATGGCGGCGCCGATATCGGCGAATGCTTTGCGGTGGCCGGGCGCATCCCCAATGGCCATACGGAGCGCTGGTACGGCGAATGGACCGCGCTCGCCCAGCGCCTCTATGATGCCGGGCAGGCGAGCCTCTTGGCCGGGCGGGGCGCCAGCGCCCGCGACGCCTTCCTGCGCGCCTCCAACTATTTCCGCACCGCCGCCATCTTCCTGCTCCAGGCGCCGCCGGACCCGCGCCTGAAGGAGGCCTATGAGCGCCAGCGGGAAGCCTTCGCGCGGGCCTGCGCCCTCATGCGCACGCCGGCGGACAGCGTGCGCATCCCCTTCGGCGACACCACCTTGCACGGCATTTTCCTGCGCCCCTCGGTCACCGACAAGCCGCGCCGCACCCTCATCATCACCGGCGGCTATGACGGCACGGCGGAGGAATGCTTCTTCTATAGCGGGGCGGCGGCGCTCCAGCGGGGCTATAATGTGCTGGTCTTCGACGGGCCGGGCCAGGGCGAGGCGCTGATCCGCCATGGCATGACGCTGCGGCCGGACTGGGAGGCCGTCATCACACCGGTCATGGACTTCGTGCTCGCCCATGACCTGGTGGACAAGGACCAAGTGGTGCTCATGGGCCTCAGCCTCGGCGGCTATCTTGCCGCGCGGGGGGCGAGCAAGGAGCCGCGCCTCGCCGCCCTGGTGCTGGACCCGGGGCAGTATTCGATCCTGGAAGAGGCGCGCTCCCGCCTGCCCGGCTTTATCGGCCGGCAGGTTCCCGACGGCAACGGCCTCGTCCTGTCCTTCCTCAACTGGCGCATGAAGCGCCTGGTCGCCCACCCCACCGAAGGCTGGGCGCTGCGGCGGGGCATGTTCGTGAACGGGGCGGACAGCCCGCTCGCCTTCCTAAAATCCACCGCCGCCTACACCCTGGAGGGCCTCGCCCCGGAGATCGCCTGCCCCACCATGGTGTGCTCGGCGGAGGGTGACGGAATCGGGGTGACCGCCAAGCGCCTGTTCGATGCGCTGACCTGCGTGAAGCGGTACGCAGTGTTCAGGACGGCGGACGGCGCAGGCGCCCATTGCGAGGCCGGCGCCCGCACCGCCTTCAACCGCGAGATGTTCGACTGGCTGGACACGATCCTGGACCAGATCCAGGTGGGGTGAGCCCTCTCACTCATTGAGAGAGAAGGCGTGATCCCATCAGCCTGCGGTGCAGACTGATCGGCGCATGCTCTTGAGCGCTTCAGAGTTTCATGGAAACACTGAAGCGCTCTATCTCTTTGTTTTGACGTATTTTCTTAACTCGAACCGGTTCCCACTTCGCTCGGAAATGCTTTAGAGATCCACCACCAGCCGGTCCGAGGCGGAAAGGGCGACGCAGGCCACCAGCTTCCGCGCCCGGTCCGCCGGGCTCAGGATGCGGTCGCGATGGATGGGCGTGCCTTCCAGGTAATCCACCTTGCAGGCCCCGCAAATGCCACCCCGGCAGACGCAGTCCAGCTTGATGCCGTCCGCCTCCAGTGCATCCAGCATGGACAGGCCCGCCGGCACGTCGATGGACCGCCCCGAACGGGCGAGCACCAGCGTGTAAGGGCGTGCATCCGGATCCACCATCAAAGGCGGGGGAACAAAGCGCTCCACATGCACCTGCCCTTCCGGCCAGCCTTCCGTGAGGGCCTCGAAGGCATCGGTGAGGCCCTGCGGGCCGCAACAATAGACGCGGCGGCCATCCGCCGGCGCGCCGATCAAGGCGGCGAGGTCCGGCCGGCCGGTAAGCGCGGTGTCGTGATGAACCACGCGCCCCGCCGCGCCCAGCCGCGCCAGGTCTTCAGCCAGAGGCGCCGTCCCCCGTGAAAGGATGTGAAGCACGAAATCCGTGCGACCCGCCTCCAGCAGGGCCGCCCCCGCCGACAGGAAGGGCGTGACGCCGATGCCGCCGGCCACGAACACAAGGGGAGCGGACCCGGGTCCGCCCTCCAGGTCCAGCCCGCCGCGCGGCAGCCCGGCTCCGATCTCCGTGCCCGGCCGCGCGGCGTCGCACAGATAGAGCGAGCCGCCCCGCCCCTGCGCCTCCCGCTTCACGCCGATCACGTAGCGGGCCTTGTCCGAGGGCGGGTTGAGCAGGGAATAGGTGCGCTTGTCCCCGCTCGGCAAGGTCAGGTCGATATGGGCGCCGGGCCGGAAGGGGGGCAGGTCCCAGCCGTCCGGGTCGGTGAGCACCAGGCGGGTGATGTCGGGCCCTGCGGGCTCGGCCGCGCGGACCACCAGTCTGAGAAGCCGGGCCATCAGGAATTGCGCACCAGGTCGCCCACGCGCACCACGCCGCCCTTCAGGATCTTGCAATTGAGCCCGGAGCGGTTGATGAGCGGATCGAAGATGGCCTTGCCGGTGATCTCCTCGATATGCCGGCACGGCACCGAGAGGCGGGTCGCCTCCAGCAGCGTCTCGCCGAGCAGGAAGCGCCGGCCCACCAGATGGTTGAGCGGCACCCCCTCCACCGTCACGTTGCGCCGGTGGTCCTGCGGACCCAGCTCAATGCCGTGGTCGCGCTTCAGCGCCTCCAGCGTCTCGATCTCGAACAGGGTCACCTGCCGGCCTTCCTCGGGCCGCTCGGAATAGAAGCCCTCCTCCCGGCCGATCATGTAGCGATCGCCCTCGATGCCCTTGCCGGCGATGAGGGTGATCTCGTCCACCGCCCGCATGGGCAGGAAGGCGCGGGCGGTGATGTGCAGGTGGCGCACGATGCCGGTAAACGCCAGGACCGCCTCTTCGGGCGCGCGGGACAGGGTCTGGGTGAGCATGGTTCCTCCTTGAACACGGGTCCGCCGGGCCGAGGAACGGCCCGGCGGGATGCCTCAGCTGATGTCGGTGCCGGCCGTCTCGGGGGCCTTGAAGGTGGCGTAGGCGGTGATGAGGGCGCACACGATCAGATAGAGCGAGATGGGCCAGGTGGCGCCGCCGCTCCAGGTCATGAGGGAGGCGGCGATGAAGGGGGTAAGGCCGCCGGAAATGGCCGCGCCGATCTGGAAGCCCAGCGAGGCCCCCGAATAGCGCAGCCGCGCCGTGAACAGCTCCGAATAGAAGGGCGCGCCGATGCCGAACATCACCATCTGGCCGAAGGAAATGGCCACCACCACCGTGGCGGTCACGATCCAGGGGTCCTTGGTGTCGAGCAGCGTGAACATGGGGAAGGCAAAGCCCATGCAGAACAGGCAGCTCAGGTAGAACATGGTCTTGCGGCCCCACTTGTCCGACAGCCAGCCGAAGAAGGGGATCGAGAACAAGGCGATGAAGGACGAGGCCATGACGCCGTTCAGAATGGTGGCGCGCGGCATGCCCAATTTCTGGGTGGCATAGGAGATGACGAAGACGCCGGCGATGGAGGCGTAGGAAATCTCGGCGATCTTCAGGCCCACGGCGGTGAAGAAGGGCCGGCGGTGATGGGCGAAGATTTCCAGCACCGGCATGCGCGCCACTTCCTGCTTGGCCTTCAACTGGCGGAAGGCGGGCGTCTCCTCCAGGCGCAGGCGGATGAAGAGGCCGACGCCGATCAGCAGGATCGACAGCAGGAAGGGAATGCGCCAGCCCCAAGTGATGAACTCGCTCTCGGGCATCTGGGAGGCCACCGCAAAAATGCCGAGCGCGGCGAGGTTGCCGATGGGATTGCCCACCTGCACCAGCGAGCCGAACAGGCCGCGCTTCTTGGGCGGTGCGTTCTCCACCACCATCAGGACCGCGCCGCCCCATTCGCCGCCAATGCCGATGCCCTGGAGGAAGCGCAGCAGAATCAGCAGGATGGGGGCGGCGATGCCGATCTGCTCATAGGTGGGCAGGAGGCCGATGCAGAAGGTGCCGAGCCCCATGATGATGATGGTGGAGGCGAGCATGGCCTTGCGGCCGTGCTTGTCCCCCAGATGGCCGAAAATCGCCGCACCCAAGGGCCGGGCGAGGAAGCCCACCGCATAGGTGCCGAAGGCGGCGATGGTGGCGAGCGCCGGGTCGCCCACCGGGAAGAACAGCTTGTTGAAAACGAGCGCCGTGGCCACCGCATAGATCAGGAAGTCGTACCACTCGACCGCCGTGCCGATGACCGAGGACCAGACGATGCGGCGCATGCTCGCGGACCCCGCAGAGGGCGCGGTGACCGCCATATGTTCGGTGATAGCCATTGAAAGACCCCATCTGGAAAGGTGTTTGTGTGTGGGACGCAAACTCCCGGCCGCCGTCCGGCTTCTGCGTCCGGACGGCGTCAGGCTGACGCGGGAACAGGGGAACGGGCCGGGCGGTCAGCCCGGCAAGGCGGCGATCACGGCCACCTCCACCTTGATGGCGGGATTGGCGAGGCGGGCTTCCACGCAGGCCCGCGCGGGCGCTGCGCCGGCCGGCAGCCAGGGGTCCCAGACCCCGTTGAAGGCGGCGAAGTCGCCAATATCCGGCAGCCAGACATTGGCGGAGAGGATGCGGCTCTTGTCGGTGCCGGCCTGCGCGAGGATGGCGTCGATCTTGGCCAGCACTTCAGCCGCCTGGGCGCCGATGGGCGCGGTCAGGTCGTCGGGCACCTGGCCGGAGACGAAGACAAAGCCACCGAAGACGGTGGCGGCCGAGAGGCGGGAACCGGGATTGATGCGGGTAATCATGCTGGAACCGGACCTCTCGCGGTGTCAGGATGGGCAAAGGCCCGCTTGGGCATGCCCGCGACGGAGAAGCACGCGACTGTCATGCGCGCGACCTGCATGCTCGCGACTTTCATGGCGGAAGCGGCTCCTTTCGGGCCGTCGGGGGGCTGGGCGGGAGCCGGGCGAAGCGGCGTGGACGCATCGAACCAAGTTTACCAACAGAAATCAACAGCCCAAATTCCAGCCAAAGCGCCCCCTGCCCGCTTTATGGGCTTCCGCGCCCGGATTTCCCTTGTATTCTGGCTGCAAACACATCCCTTGCCCAATCTTGGGTCTGGCTGTGCAAAAAATTTCTGCGAGTAAACAGGTTTACTGGAAGGCGCCAAGGCGCGCGCTCCTCGGCACCGGGCGTTGCGGCCTCCTCCCGCGCCCGTGCGTCACGCCTCCAGTAAACAGAAGCGCGCGACTTGGGCGGCGGTTGAAGCTATAAGACGGGCCAAGCGCGGGCGCTCACCGCGCGGTGGACCGGCCCCGGCTCCCGGGGCCAAGGAAGGACGGATCAGGTGCTCGACATGTCCCGGGCCGACCGGCTCGGCCCCAATCTGAAGGAATTGCGGCTGGAGCGCGGGCTCACCCTCGACAAGCTGGCCGGCATGAGCAGCCTGACCCGCGGCTATCTTTCCTTGGTGGAACGCGGCCTGAAGACGCCGTCCATCACCGCCCTCCTGCGGGTGGCCGATGCGCTCCAGGTGAACATCGCCCAATTGTTCGACATGAACGCAGCCCCCGCCCCCCGCTATACGCTCCACCGCGCGTCGGACCCGGAACTCTCCTCAATCGACGGCACGTTCGGCCTCACGCCGCTGGCGGCGGGGCGCACGCGCAAGATGATGGAGCCCTTCCTCATGACCCCCTCCACCGGCCCGGCCGCCAGGACGGGGCCGCGCTGGGCCCATGGGGGCGAGGAGATGCTGTTCGTGGTCTCCGGCCGCGTCTCGGTCAATCTGGGCGCCGAGGAACTGGTGATGGAGAAGGGCGACTGCCTTTATTTCTCCGGCGAGATCAAGCACGAGGTGCGCAGCCTCGGCCGCCAGAAGGCGCAGGTGCTCGTGGTCATCGCCCTGCCCGCCGAAGAAGCCAAACCCGCCTGAGCTAGACCAGCCTGAGCCAGACCAGCCTGAGCGAGACCCGCCTGAATCACACCCGCGACAGCGCCTCCACCGGATCGAGCCGCGCGGCGCTGCGCGCCGGCAGGAAGCCGAAGGCGATGCCGATGAGGCTGGAGCACAGCACCGCCGCCACGATGGAGGCCATCGAATAGACCGGCGCGAAGGGCGAGCCCATGATGGCAAAGACAACGCCCACGGAGAGCGCCAGCAGCACCCCCGAAATGCCCCCCGTCATGCACACCAGCACCGCCTCGATGAGGAATTGCTGGAGGATGTCCGACCGCCGCGCCCCCACCGCCATGCGCACCCCGATCTCCCCCACCCGCTCGGACACCGACACCAGCATGATGTTCATCACCCCGATGCCGCCCACCAGAAGCGAGATGACGGCGATGGCGGCGATCAGGAGGGTGAGGGTCTGGGTGGTGGCGGTGATGGTGCGGCGGATGTCGTCGGTGTTGAGGATGAAGAAGTCCTTGGTGCCATGGCGCTTCAGCAGGAAGTGGGTGAGCGCCTGCTCGGCGAGGTCCATGGCCACCTCGTCGCGGACCCGCACGGTGATGGAACGCAAGGTGGGGCTGCCCAGGAAGCGGGTCTGCACCGCCGTATAAGGCAGATAGATGGACAGGTTCTGGCTGCCGCCGAAGCCGGTCTGCTGGGCCTGTGTCACCCCCACCACCCGCACCGGCACGTCGCCCGCCAGGATCACCTTGCCCAGCGGATCGGTGCCGGCGGCGGAAAACAGAGTCTTGCGGGTATTCTCGTCGATCACCGCTTCCAGCGCCCGGTCGCGGACCGCGCTGCCATCAAAGAAGCGGCCGGAGGCGAGCTTCAGGCCCTTGGCGGCGAAATAGCTCTCGCTCACCCCGTTCACCAGCGCGCTCGCTTCCTTGGCGCCGTAGCGCAGCGTGCTGGAGGTGGAGACGGTTGGCGTCACCGCCGCCACGAAGGGCTGCTTGGCCAACTCGTTGGCATCGGCCACCACGAGGGTGGTGATCTTGCCCGAGCGCATGTCGCCGAAATCCTTGCCCGCGAAGATTTCCAGCGTGTTGGTGCCCAGCGCCGAGATGTTGGCGAGCACACGCTGGCGCGAGCCCTCGCCCAGCGCCACCACGCTCACCACAGAGGCTATGCCGATGATAATGCCCAGCATGGTCAGGAAGGTGCGCAGGCGATGGGCGTTCATGGAGAGCAGCGCCATGCGCAGCGCCTCCCCCACCCGGTCGAGCCGCGCCCGCCACAAATTGAGCGCGCGCGGCGTGGCCGGTGCCTCGATCGGCGCGGGAGCCGGCTCCGCCGGCCGGTTCGCACGGTCGGCGATGATGACGCCGTCGGAAATCTCGATGATGCGCCGCGCCCGCGCCGCCACCTGCATGTCGTGGGTGACGATGATGATGGTGCGCCCGTCGCGGTTGAGGTCCTCCAGGATCTTGAGCACCTCCTCGCCGCTGGCCTTGTCGAGGGCGCCGGTGGGCTCGTCGGCGAGGATGACCTGCGCATCGTTCATCAGCGCGCGGGCGATGGAGACCCGCTGCTGCTGGCCGCCCGAAAGCTGGCTCGGCCGGTGGAACAGGCGCGCGCCCATGCCGAGCCGTTCGAGAAGCCGTTGCGCGCGGGCAAGGCGCTGGCCGCTCGGCGTGCCCGCATAGACCGCCGGCATCTCCACATTGCCGAGCGCGGTCAGCTCGGACAACAGGTGATAGCGCTGGAAGATGAAGCCGAAATGCTCCCGGCGCAGGGCCGCCAGCTCGTCCGGATCAAGGCTGGCGGTCTCCCGTCCGGCGATCCGGTAGCTGCCGGACGAGGGCCGGTCGAGACAGCCAAGGATGTTCATGAGGGTGGACTTGCCAGAGCCCGAGGCGCCGACAATGGCCACCATCTCGCCAGCGGCGATGGTCAGGTCCACGTCTTTGAGCACGCACAGCATGCCCTCGCCCGCCGGAAATTCCCGGCGCAGCCCGGCAAGCGCGATGAGCGGCGCATCCATGGCTCAGAACCCCATGGGCCCGGGCGGACCGGAGCGGGTGGTCGTGGCGCCCGTGCGCTCGCCGGTCACCACCCGCTCGCCGAGCGCGAGGCCGGAGCGCACCTGCGCCATCACCTTGTCGTTGAGCCCGATCTCCACCCGCCGGGCGGTGAGCGTGCCATCCGCCGCCAGCACCCGCACCTCATAGCTGCCATCGCCCGCGCGGGCGCCGAGGGCGGCCGCTGGGATGACCGGCACGTCGGCAGCGGTGCCGAGCACGATATGCACTTCCGCCGTCATATAGGTGCGCAGCCGCCCCTCTGGGTTCGGCACGTCGAACACGCCGATATAATAGACGGCGGAGGAGGTGCTGGAGCTGGAGGAGGAACTGGAGGACGAGGTGGTGGACGTGCTGAAGGAGCTGTCCGACACGATGCTCTCCGGCGCCGGCTCGATAAAGCCGAGCTTCGCCTCGAAGCGGCGGTCGGGCTCGCCCACGATGGTGAAGAAGAGCGGCTGGCCGGGCGACACCTTGACGATGTCCGCCTCCGAGATTTCAGCCCGCACGGTCATCACATCCAATTGGCCGAGAATGACGATGGTGGGGGTGGTCTGGGCGGCATTCACCGTCTGGCCCTGCTGGCTGACGATGGCGAGCACCGTGCCGTCCATGGGCGCGGTGATGCGGGTGTAGCTCAGATTGGCCTCGGCGGTGGAGACCGCCACTTCCGCCTCGATGATCTGGGCCTCCAGCGCCGCGATCTGGGCGGCGATGGTCTTCACGCTGGCTTCGGCACTCTCGAAGTCCGCCTGCGAAACCGCCCGCTGGGCCACCATGGTGCGCTGGCGGGCCAATGTCTGGGCGTTCAGCACCTGGGTGGCGAGCTTTTCCTCCCGCTGGGCCCGCACATTGGCGAGAGACGCCTTGGCGGTGCGCAGGGCATTTTCCTGGGTGATGGAATCGATCTCCGCCACCAGATCACCTTTGCGCACCTTGTCGCCGAGGCGCACCTTGACGGAGGTCACGCGCCCCGACGCCTGGGACCCCACCGCCACGAGGCGGGAAGGTTTCAGGAGGCCGGTGGCGAGCACCGTCTCCTCGACGCTGCCATTGACCACCTGCGCCGTCATGAAGCCGGCGGCGGGATCGGCGGAAAGGCGGCTGCGCAGCATCAGACCGCCGGCCGCCAGCGCCGCCAGCACCAGCAGGATCAAAAGAAACCGCCGCCGGGACGGACGCACGGGCAGGTCACTGGCCATGGGTGGCGGTGTCCTTTGGAGGCAGGAAATCGGGCTTGGCGAAATGGGGGGCCATCTTGTCCACCACCTCCGGACGGGAGGTGTCGACGAAGCCGTCCCAGCCGCCGCCCAGCGCCTTGTTGAGGGCCACATAATCGGTGGCGATGGCCACCTTGCTCTGCAGCAGGGAATCCTGCGCCGAATAGAGCGAACGCTCCGCATCCAGCACGTCGAGGAAGCTGGTGGAGCCGCTCTCATAGAGCGCACGGGCAAGGCGGGCCGCCTCGCCATAGGAGGCGGCGCTCTGGCTGAGCTTTTCCACGCGCGCCCGCTCCTGGCGCAGCGCCACGGCGGCATTCTCCACGTCCTCGAGCGCGGTCAGCACGGCGGACCGATAGGCGATGAAGGACTGGTCGCGCTGGGCCTGCGTCCCCTCCACCGCCGCCTGGAGCTGGCCGCCATTGAAGAGGGGAACCGTCAGGCTCGGCCCGAAGGACCAGCTGATGGTGGAGCCCTTGGCGAGATCGCCGAGCTTGGTGCCTGTGGTGTTGATGGCGCCGGTGAGGCTGACACTGGGATAGCGCGCCGCCTCCGCCTGGCCGATGAGCGCCGTGGACTGGGCCAGTTGCCGCTCCGCCTGCCGTATGTCGGGGCGGGCGGTGAGGATGTTGGCGGGCACGCCGAGCGGCTGTCGCCCCGGCGGGGCGGGAATGGGGGCGGCGGCCGCGAGCCGCGCGGACAAGGCGGTGGGCGGCTGGCCAGTGAGCACGCTCAGCCGATGCACCGCCTGGGCATAGGAGGTTTCAAGGCTGGGAATATCGGCTTCCGTGCCGGCGGCGAGGCCATCCGCATTGGACACGTCCACGGCCGAGGCCCCGCCCGCATCAAACTTGCGCCGGGTGAGCGCCGCGGTCTCGCGCTGGGTGGCCGCCGTGCGGCGGGCGAGCGCGATGCGCGCCTGATAGCCCCGCGCCGACACATAATTGGAGGCGATGTCGCCGATAAGGGTCAGCAGGGTGGCGCGCAATTCGTCCTGCGCCGCCTGCTCCGAATAGAGCGCGGCCTCGGCGCCCCGCCGATTGGCGCCGAACACATCCAGCTCCCAGCTGGCATCAAAGCCCGCCTGATACTGGGTATAGGGGCCGGAGACTGTGACATCCCCGCCCCCGCCCACATTGGAGCCGTCATCGCCGCGCGTGGCGGTGGCATTGCCGGTCAGGCTGGGCAGGAGCGCGCCGAGGAACTGGCGATAGGAGGCCCGCGCCTCCCGCACTCGCGCCTTGGCGGTGGCCACGTCCAGATTGCCGGCAACCGCCTCGTCGATCAGCGCGGAGAGGGTGGGGTCCTTCAGCCGCCGCCACCATTGGGCAAGCTCCGGCGCCTGATACGGTGCGCGGGCGGGCGCCGCGCCCCATTGGGCGGGGACGGTCTGTGCTGGTGTCTCGTAATCGGGACCCACCGCGCAGGCGGAGACGGACGCCGCGCAGGCAAGCAGAAGGAGCCCGCGCAGCGCACCGGCGCGCGCAGCCATGGCACGCTTAAGGGCCAGGGCCGAGGCCAAAGCCAAGGCCAGGACTGGGCGCGATCGGGCCAAAAGGTCGAGGGAAGCAGCCAGTCGTCTCGGCACCACGGGTCTCGGCAAGGAACCATCCAAAGGAGATCATGGCCGCCGGCCGCAACCCGGCGTCAGGGCGTCATCGGGCTGACATCGGCCCGGCGACCGGACCTGTGTGCCGCCCGAAGCGCTCCGGCGCAAAGGGAGATTTGTAAGTTAATTCCGCGCTTTGTTGCTGAAGGTTTCGGCCGGCGCTGGCGGCGCTCGGCCGCTGGGGAAGCGCTCACGCCCCGGCCGGGGCGGGCGCGGCCAGTTCGCGGGACAGGGCCGCCAGATGGGTGGCGGCGGCCTCGGTGGCCGCCTCTTCGATGGCCCGGTAGCGCGCGACGAGCGTGAGGCCGAAGGGGGTGAGCAGCGCGCCCCCGCCGCGCCGGCCGCCGGTCTGCGCCGTCACCACCGGCGTGCCGAACATGCCGTTCAACTCCTCCACCAATTCCCAGGCGCGGCGATAGGACATGTCCATGGAGCGCCCGGCGGCGGAGATGGAACCGAAGGCGGCGATCTTCTCCAGAAGCTCGATCTTGCCGGGGCCGACGCGCTGGCCGGGCGCGAGGTCGATGCGTACGCTCAAGGCCGCCATGGGTCCGCCTGAAAGGAATGCGCCCCGCGCGGGGCTTCGGTTCGGAACGGCAGTCTAAAGCACCCGGCGGCGGCGCGGCAATGCGAAGCGTGTGAATAACGAAGCACAGGCGGACCGGAGGCCCGCCCCGCGCCCAGCCTACCGCAAGATGTTGGTTTTCATTGAACAGGGCGCATCATTTGCGCGCCGCGCGGGGTTCAGCCACCTGGGTGTCGTGCGGTAGATGGCTTGCGAACGTTATATCCAATTGGATATAATGAAATGCATCACGGAGCAGCGAAGGCACGCGCCATGGCAGGGTACGGGCAAGGGCCCACGGACGATGTCTTCCATGCCCTCGCCCACCCGGCGCGCCGAGCGCTTCTGGATCTGTTGCGGGCGGGGGACAAGGCCGAGGCGGAACTGGCCCGTGCGCTCCGCCTGAGCCGGGCGGAGCTGGCCGAGCACGCGGCCCATCTGGCGCAGGCGGGTCTGGTCTCTCGCAAGGAGGATGCCGCCGGCGCCGCGCGCCTCAGCCTCACACCGGCGGCGCTTGGCCCGGTGGATGCGTGGCTCACCCCCTACCGGCCCTTCAAGCTGGTGCGCATGGCCGATTTCCAGCGCCTGGTGGAAGCCGAGCGGCGCAACGGGCGCTGAACTCCCCTCACACGCACATCAGCGGGGCGCACAGGCGCGCGCGGGCGGCGGTGGCGGTGCCGGCTTCCCCCAGATAGTCGATGCGGGCGCAGATCTGGTCGAGGATGGGGCGGGCCTTTTCCACATCCTCCCGGCTGCCGGCGGCAAAGCCCAGCATGCGGCCAGCCTTCATCTCGCCCAGCGTGCCCAGGACCTGGCATTCCACGAAGGCGCCGCCGGCGGCCTTCACCCGCGCCGCCCGGTCGGAAGCACGGCCGGTGGGCACCTCGCCCATTTCCACCACCAGCTTGCCGTCGAGGTGGCTGGAGAGCAGGCCGCACGGCCCGTCATAGGCCTGCACGCCCGCATGGGCCTCCAGGCGCGTGATGACGGCATCGCAGCGGCTGGCCAGCGCGCAGAGGCCCATTTCGCAGGCGCCGGAGGCGCGGGCGCGGCCGCAAATATCGTCGGAATGCACCACCTCGTGTCCCGCCGCAGACAGGCGGCCGGCCAGCGCCGCGCCGGTCCGCGCGGGCGCTAGGATGGCGATGCGCATCGCCTCTCGCTCGGCCTGTTGCATGGCCTTGTCTCCCTTGGCACCTCCCAGCGGCCCGCCGGTCTGTGCCGGGGTTCCGCGTGCCGTTCTTGTACGGATGCCGCCTTGGCGGGCCGCATCCGGGATCAGTGTTTCCTGACACGCCTCCGGGCGCAAGCCCCCGAAGAAAGCGTCCGAAGAAAGCGTCCAGGAAAGGGCGCGTACGCCGGGGCGCACTGCCCTCAGTCGGCGGTCCAGCCGCCATCCACGAGCACGGAGGAGCCGGTCATCAGCGAAGAGGCATCGCTCGCCAGGAACAGCACCGCCCCCATGAGATCCTCCACCTGCCCGAGCCGCCCCAGCTTGATCTTGGTGAGCACGCTCTCCTTGAAGCCGGGCTGCTCCAGGAAGGGGCGGGTCATGGGGGTCTCGATGAAGGTGGGGGCGATGGCGTTCACGCGCACCTGATGGGGGGCCAGATCCACCGCCATGGCCTTGGTGAGCCCCTCGATGGCCCATTTGGTGGAACAATAGACCGAGCGCCGCGCCCCACCCACCTGCCCCATCTGCGAGGAGGTGTGGATGATGGAGCCGCCCCGCCCCGCATCCACCATGCCCCGCGCCACCACCTGGGCGACGAAGAAAGCGGCGCGGACATTGAGGTCCACGACGGCGTCGTAATCCTCTTCGGTCACGTCGAGAAAAGAGGCCGGCCGGTTGGCGCCGGCATTGTTGAAGAGCACGTCGAACGGGCCGGCCGCGCCGATCACTTCGCGCACGCGCGCCACGTCGGTCACGTCCAGGGCGAGCGCGGTCGCCTTTTGGCCACGGGCGCGGATGGCGGCGGCGGCCTCCTCGATCTCACCGGCGGAGCGGGCGACGAGGGTCACGTCGGCGCCGGCATCGGCCAGCACGGCGGACGCGGCAAGGCCGATGCCGCGGCCCGCGCCGGTCACCAGCGCGCGCTTGCCGGACAGGTCGAAGGTCGGCTTCCTGGGCAGGTCCATGCCAGTCTCCTGAAAAAGGGGGGACCGCGCCGGGCGGCGGCCGGGCGCGGGAATCGGAAGGCGCCCAACCCCTTACGGGATCGGGCGGGGCGATTGAAGCCGATCCGAGAAGGAACCCGCGCGGGTAAAGCGCGCGGGGCCAGGCCTATTCGGCCGCCGAGGCGTAGGGCACATTGCGCCCGCCATAGCGGCGCACGCGCACATTGGCCTGCTCCGCATGGCCGGCAAAGCCCTCCAGCATGCACAGGCGCGAGCAATATTCGCCGATCATGGCCGAGGCCTCGTCGGTGAGCACGCGCTGATAGGTGCAGGTCTTCAGGAACTTGCCCACCCACAGGCCGCCCGTATAGCGGGCCGACTTGAGGGTCGGCAGCGTGTGGTTGGTGCCGATCACCTTGTCGCCATAGGCCACATTGGTGCGCGGGCCGAGGAACAGGGCGCCGTAATTGGTCATGTTGCGCAGGAAATAGTCCGGGTCCACCGTCATCACCTGCACATGCTCTGAGGCGATGCGGTCGGCTTCCGCCACCATCTCCTCATAGCTGTCGCAGACGATCACCTCGCCATAATCCGCCCATGCCTTGGCGGCGGTCTCGCCGGTGGGAAGGATGGCGAGGAGGCGTTCCACCTCGGCCATGGTCTCCTGCGCGAGCTTTAGCGAATTGGTGAGCAGGATGGCCGGCGAATTGGCCCCGTGCTCAGCCTGGCCCAAGAGGTCGGTGGCGCACATCTCGGCGTCCACGCTCTCGTCGGCGATCACCAGCGTCTCGGTGGGGCCGGCGAAGAGGTCGATGCCCACGCGGCCATAAAGCTGGCGCTTGGCCTCGGCCACGAAGGCGTTGCCGGGGCCAACCAGCATGTCCACCGGGGCGATGGAGGCGGTGCCCAGCGCCATGGCGCCCACCGCCTGGATGCCGCCGAGGCAATAGATTTCGTCCGCGCCCGCCAGATGCTGGGCGGCGACGATGGCGGGAGCCGGCTTGCCCTGATAGGGCGGCGCGCAGGTGATGATGCGCTTCACCCCCGCCACCTTGGCGGTGATGACGGACATATGGGCGGAGGCGAGCAGCGGATACTTGCCGCCGGGCACGTAGCAGCCGACCGAATTGACCGGGATGTTCTTGTGCCCGAGCACCACGCCCGGCAGCGTCTCCACCTCGATGTCCACCATCGATTCGCGCTGGCGCTGGGCGAAATTGCGCACCTGCGTCTGGGCGAAGCGGATGTCGTCGAGATCGCGCGCGGTGAGCTGAGCAAGGCACGCCTCGATCTCGGCGTCGGAGAGGCGGAAATCCTCCCGATCCCAGCCGTCGAACTTCACCGAAAGTTCGCGCACGGCGGCATCGCCCCGTGCCTCGATGTCGGCGAGGATGCCCTCCACCGTCGCGCGCACCTTCGCCTGATCGTCCGCGCGCGCGGCGGCATCGCGGCCGCGCTTGAGAAATTCAGCCATGCTGGCGTCCTCCTCGTGCCGGGTGTAACGCCGGCCTCACTTGATGGCCTGGGGATTGATGGGCGAACCGGCGCCGCCGGGCAAGTGCATGGGCGGGGCGCAGAAGAAGAACTCATAGACGCCGTCGGCGGCGCAATCGGCCGCCAGTTCCTTCACATAGAAAATCTCGCCCATGGAGATGCCGATGGCGGGAATGACCACCCAGTGCCAGGGCTGGTTGGCCTCGTCCGTCTCGTTGGGGCGCACCTCGCAGCCCCAGGTGTCCGAGCAGATGGCGGCGATGTCGGTCTCGCGGATCCAATAGCAGGTCTCGAACGCAAAGCCCGGCGCGGCGCCGCCCGCATAGCCCGACCAGTCGCCCTTGGCGAGGCAGCGCTCCTGGTGGCCAGTGCGCACGATGACGAAATCGCCCTTGCGAATCTCCACCTTCTGGTCGGCGGCGGTGTCCTTGAGGTCGGCGATGGTGATGGCATAGCCATCGTCCAGGCTGTCCACGCCCTTGAAGCGGGCCACGTCCAAGAGCACGCCCCGGCCCACCATCTTGTCGCGCACATGCTCGATGCCAAGCTTCTTGGCGCCGCGCGCGTCCACGAGGCGGGCGTCATAGCCGTTGTACATCTTGTCATCGAGGAAGATGTGGCAGAGCGCGTCCCACTGGGTGGAGGCCTGGCAGGGCATGTTGATGGCGTCGTCCGCATAGCGAAGATACGGCGCGGGCGTGTCCTGATTGCCGGCGGCAGCGTCCGTGCCGGTGGCCAGCATGGTGTGAATGGGGTTCCACCGGCCGCCGAACAGGCCGGACTGTATGGGCTCCTTCAGCGACAGGCCGAGGGCGAACGTCCGGCCCTTGCGGATGAGCTTGCCGGCATTGACCACATCCTCGGGCGACACGTTGTTCAGCGTGCCGATCTGGTCGTCCGCGCCCCAGCGGCCCCAGTTGGAGAGCTTCTCGGCGGCTTCATAAATGGCGGCGCGATTGACCTTCACGGCATCCTCCGAATTTTGTTATCGATCGATAAATACATGATGCTAGGATGAGCGCAAGGCCCTCACCGGGGCATCTGTGCGGTTCGGTCACCGGAGGCTCGGACCCGCGCAGGTTGAAACCGGCGGAAAGAGCGGCTCTATGGATGAGCCCTCCGCATGGCGGGCGGGGGGACGAGGCGGGAGGGGCGAGCGTGGCAGGCAAGACGGCGCAGCCGGCGGAAAAGAAGGACAAGACGGCGCAGCCGGCGAAAGCGAAGGGCAAGCAGGCGACGCAGGGCGAGGCCGGTTCCAGCGACGCGCCTGCAGCGGCCGGTGCCGGGCGCAAGCACCGGCTCTCCGCCGAGGACCGCCGCCGCGACATCCTGGAAAAGTCCATCGCCTATTTCGCGCAGGTGGGCTTTGACGGCGGCACCCGGGAGCTGGCCCGACACCTGGGCACCACCCAGCCCCTGCTCTACCGCTACTTCCCCAACAAGGACGCGCTGATCCAGGAAATCTACAAGGTGGTCTATCTCGACCAGTGGCGCCCCGCCTGGGACGTCCTGCTGGAGGACCGCACCCGGCCGCTGCGCGAGCGGCTCCAGGTCTTCTATGAGGAGTATACGGATGTCATCCTCACCCCCCACTGGATGCGGATCTATTTCTTCGCCGGCCTGAAGGGCGTACCCATCAATGAGCGCTATCTGGCTCTGGTGGAGGAGCGCATCCTCACCCGCATCATCCGTGAGTTTCACCGCGAATGCGGCCTACCGGTGCCCGCCACGGTCTCGCCCGAAGACCTGGAGATCGCCTGGGACCTCCAGGGCGGCATCTTCTATTATGGCGTGCGCAAATATGTGTACCGCTCGCCCGTGCATGTGGAGAAGCCGGCCATGATCGCCCAGGCGCTGGACGTGTTCTTCGCCGGCTACAAGGCGGTCCTTTCCCGGCGCAACGGACTTTAGACCGCGCGCCGGGACCCCAGACTGCCAATCCTCAGTCCTTCCGGCACATGTCCTTCAGCACGCCGAAGAGGGCCGCCGTGTCCTCCTGGTTCCGCCCGGCGGCGAGCGCCGCCACATAGAAGGGCACCGCCGCCGCCATGAGCGGGATGGGCGCCTTCACGTCCTTGGCGAAGTCTGAAATGAGGGCGAGGTCCTTCATATAGACCTCCATCTTCATGGTGGCCGGCTCGTAGCGCTCCTCGATCATCAGCGGGCCGCGCACCTCGAACATGCGCGAATTGCCGGCCCCGTCGCGGATGGCATCGAACACCATGTGCAGGTCGAGGCCGGAGGACTGGGCCAGAAGCAGCGCCTCGGCGGTGGCGAGGTTGTGGATGGTCACCAGGTGGTTGGCCACGAACTTCAGCTTGGTGCCGGCGCCGAACGGGCCCACATAGCGGGTGTTGCGGGCAAAGCCGTCGAACACGGGGCGAAGGCGGGTGACCGCCGCCTCGTCGCCGGAGGCATAGAGCACGAGATCGCGCACCGCCGCCTGGGCGCCCGTGCCGCTCACCGGGCAGTCCAGCACATGCACGCCTTTGGGCGCGAACACGTCGCGGCAATAGTCCTTGGCCTTCAGCGGGAAGGTGCTCATCTCCACCACCACCGCATCGGGGCGGATGGAATGGATCATGCCGTCCGGACCCGCGCACACGCTCTGGAGCGCCTCCACGGACGCCAGCGCCACCAGGATGGTGTCGGCGGCTTCCGCCACCCCGCGCGGCGTCGCCGCCACGGTGCCGCCGGCCTCGGTGAGTGCCACAAGCGCGGCGGGGGCCACGTCGAAGCCCACCACCGGGAAGCCGGACTGAAGCAGGTTGCGGGCATAGGCCATGCCCATGATCCCCAGGCCCACGATACCCACAACGGGCTTTGGCGCCGCATCCGACATGGCGTTCCTCCGGTTTGTTTTCGAGCTAGAATGAGGGCGAAAGAAAGGGATATGAGCCGGCGGAGCACCAGGCTCCGGCCTGAGGCCGGCCCGGTCATAAGTGCTGGCGCGCCAGCCGGTCGCGCTCTTCCGAAATAAGTGACACATAAGGGCCTGACAACACTTATCGAGCGATAACAAATGCGCGACGGCGCCGCATCTGCAGCCCTAATGGGAGCCATCAGCGCCGCTGCTGCCCCTCCCCTCTCACCCCCCGTTTCCCCTTCCGTGAGGATCTTTGCATGACCATTTCGCTGACTGAGGCCGTTGCCTTGGTGGACGCCGCCCTCGCCCGCGGGCGCGAGCTGAATTTCGCCCCGCTCACCGTGGTGGTGCTGGACCCCGGCGGCCATCCGGTGGCGCTGAAGCGCGAGGACGGCTCGGGGATCATGCGTCCCGAGATCGCCACGGGTAAGGCGTGGGGCGCGCTCGGCATGGGCCTCGGCTCGCGGGAGATGGGCGAGCGCGCCGCCAAGGTGCCGCACTTCGCCAATGCCCTCATGGCCGCCAGCGGCGGGCGCGTGGTGCCGGTGCCCGGCGGCGTGCTGATCTGGAAGGACGGCAAGCTGATGGGCGCGGTGGGCATTTCCGGCGATACGTCGGACAATGACGAGATCTGCGCGCTGGCCGCCATCGCCGCCATCGGCTGCATCGGCCAGACGGGCGCCACCCCGCCGGCGTGAGGCACAAGGGGGCGGGCGCACCGCCCCCTTACTCCTGCGAATGATCGTGCCCGTGATGGTCGTCCACCTCCGGCAAGGTCAGGCCGAAGGTCTTCACCAGGTCCGCCACCTGCTCGGGCGAGAGATGGCGCGGGTTGAGGCCGCGCAGCAGGAGATAGAGCTTGGCCGTCTCCTCCAGCTCCTCCATGGCAAACACCGCCGCCTCCAGCGTGTCGCCCGCCACCACTGGCCCGTGATTGGCCAGCAGCACCGAGGAATAGCGCCCCGCCAGCCCCCGGATGGCGCCCGCGACCGCCGGATCGCCGGGCCGGTAATAGGGCAGCAGCGCCGTGCGGCCGGCGCGCATGAGATAATAGGGGGTGAGCGGCGGCAGAGCGGCCTTGGGGTTGATCTCCGGCAGCAGAGAGAGCGCCACCGCATGGGTGGAATGCAGATGCACCACCGCCCGCGCGCCGGAGCGGGTGTCATAGAGCGCGGTGTGGAGCGGGATCTCCTTGGTGGGCGCATCGCCCTCCAGCAGGCGGCCATTGGCATCGAGCCGCGAGAGACGGGCGGGATCGAGGAAGCCCAGCGAGGCATTGGTGGGCGTCACCAGCCAGCCGCCATCCTCCAGCCGCAGCGAAATGTTGCCGGACGAGCCCGGGGTCAGCCCGCGCTCGAACAGCGACCGGGCGAACCGGCAGATTTCCTCCCGCAGCCGCGCCTCGCTCATGCGTGTCTCCCTTATGTGGGCCTCAGGCGGTGGCGCCGGGCACCAGTTCAAATCCCACATCCACCTTTTGCGCCGGCGCCCCGGCGCCGATGAGGCGGGCGGCGATAGCCCCCACCGCCACGCGCGGGGTGCGCAAGGTGGCGAGCGGCTGCGGGGTCAGCCGCGCCACGTCGAGGCCGTTATAGCCGAACAAAGCGAGCCGCTCGGGCACCGCCACTCCCCTGGAAAGGCACATGAAATAGCCGCCCAGCGCCATGTCGTCATTGGAGAAGTAGACCGCCTCCAGGCCCCGCGCCCGCGCCAGCAGGCGCTCCAGCCCGTCGCGCCCCAGTTCCACCGAGGAGGGGGCGGAAAAGACTTCGCGCTCCGGCGGCGGCAGGCCGGCCTCGGCGAGCGCCGCCTCGAAGCCCTTCAGGCGCTTGGCGGCGCGGGTGTCGCGCACCAGGTCGTGGCCCACATAGCCGAACCGCCGGTAGCCGCGCGCCAGCAAATGGCGGGCGCTGGCATGGCCGGCGGCGGCGTTGGAAAAGCCCACCACGATGTCCATGCCTTCGCCGTCGGTGTCGAGCACCTCCACAACCCGCGCGGCGCCGCCCGCCAGCAGAACCCGCGTCTCGTCCGCATGTTCGAGGCCCGCCAGCATGAGGGCAGCCGGCCGCCAGGCGAGCATCCCTGCCACATGGGCGGCTTCCCGGTCGGCATCATATTCGCTGACCGCGATCACCGGCTGGAAGCCTTCCTCTTCCAGCGCCCCGCTGGCGCCCCGCAGGAGATCGGCGAACACCACATTGGCCAGCGAGGGCACCACGATGCCCACCAGCTTGGAGCCGGCCGAGGCCAGCGTCCCGGCGATGCGGTTGGGCACATAGCCCAGCTCCCGCACGGCGGCGCGCACCCGGGCGCGGGTCTTCTCGGAGACCGCCCCCTCCCCGCGCAGCACGCGCGAGACGGTGCTCTCCCCCACCCCGGCCCTTTCGGCCACATGGGCGAGGGTCACCGTTTCCCGCATCCGGCCCGACCCCTGTTCCGCCACCGCCTGATCCTCCCAACCGCGCCATTTTCCACGCCGCAGGGCACCGCCGCAAGCAAATTGGCAGCGCTGCCAAAAACCCATTGGCAGCGCTGCCAACGCCTTCTATAGCTGTCCTCCCGACGCTCCAATGCCGGCGGCCGCGACGCCCGCCGCAGCGGGAGCGCACCGGCAAAAGGGCGGCGCGCCCCGGCGCAGGCGGCCGCCGGGAGGATTGCGCCCGGAGCCTTTCATGTCCCCCTCGCCCCACCCCGCTTCTCCCGGCGCCCCGCGCGCCGCTGTCATCGGCCTCGGCTCCATGGGCTACGGCATGGCCGCCTCGCTCCTGCGCGCGGGCTTTGCCGTCACCGGCTTCGACGTGGCGGCCGAGCCCATGGCGCGGCTTCAGGCGGAAGGTGGTTCCGCCGCCGCCAGCCCGGCGGAGGCCGTGCGCGGCGCGGATGTGGTGGTGAGCGTGGTGGTGAACGCCGCCCAGACCGAGGCGGTGCTGTTCGGGCCCTCCGGCGTGGCCGATGCCATGCCCGAGGGCGCCGTCTTCATCTCCAGCGCCACCATGGATCCGGACGTGGCCCGCCGCCTGGCCTCAACGCTGGAGGCGCGCGGCCGGCTCTATCTGGATGCCCCCATTTCCGGCGGCGCCGCCCGCGCCGCGAAGGGCGAACTGACCGTGCTCGCCTCCGGCCGGCCCGAGGCCTTCGCCAAGGCCCGCCCGGCGCTGGAAGCCATGGCCGCCAAGGTCTATGCGCTGGGAGACGCGGCCGGCACGGGCGCCGCCTTCAAGATGATCAACCAGTTGCTGGCGGGCGTGCACATCGCCGCCGCGTGCGAGGCCATGACCTTCGCGGCCAAACAGAATCTCGACCTCGCCAAGGTCTATGAGGTCATCACCGCCTCGGCCGGCAATTCCTGGATGTTCGAGAACCGTATGCCCCACGTCCTGGCGGGGGATTACAAGCCCCTGAGCGCAGTGGAAATCTTCGTGAAGGATCTCGGCATCATCCAGGACATGGCGCGCTCCGCCCGCTATCCCGTGCCGCTCGCCGCCGCCGCCTTGCAGATGTATCTGGCCGCCGCCGGCGCCGGCATGGGGCGGGACGATGATTCCTCCCTCGCCCGGCTCTATGCCCAGCTCTCCGGCACCACCCTGCCGGCCTCCCAGACCGAGGAGGCCTGAGCCATGGCCCTGCCGCTCGCCGCCATCGCCGACGACTATACCGGCGCCTCGGATCTCGCCAACACCTTCACCCGCGCGGGCCTGCGCACCGTGCAGACCATCGGCCTGCCGCCCGGCGACTTCGCCTTGCCCGAGGTGGATGCGGTGGTGGTGGCCCTGAAAAGCCGCTCCATTCCCGCGCCCGAGGCGGTGGCGATGGCGCGCACCGCCCGGGACTGGCTGGAGGCGCGGGGCGTCGGTCACATCCTGTTCAAGATCTGCTCCACCTTCGATTCCACCGATGCCGGCAATATCGGCCCCGTCACCGATGCCTTGCGCACCGATGCGGGCGCTCCGCTGGCCCTCGTCACCCCCGCTTTTCCCGAGACCTTGCGCACGGTCTATCAGGGCCATCTTTTCGTGGGTGACCTGCCCCTGAATGAAAGCCCGCTGAAGGACCATCCGTTGAATCCCATGCGGGATTCCGACCTGCGGCGGGTGCTCGCCCGCCAGTCCGCCCATCCGGTGGGGCACCTGCCCCTTTCGGTGGTGGAAGCGGGCGACGGGGCGGTGGCCGAGCGGTTCGCATCCCTCGCCGCCGCCGGCATGGGCGCGGTGATCGCCGATGCGGTGTTCGAGCGGCACCTGGAGACACTGGGCCGCGCCGCCCTCGGCCACAAGGTCTCCACCGGCGCCTCGGGCCTGGGCCTGGGCTTGGCCCGCGCTTTGGTGGCTTCGGGGGCGGTGGCGCCTCGTGCGGGCGCCGCCCCCTTCGCTCCGGTGGGCGGGCCGGCAGCCATTCTGGCGGGCAGTTGCTCCGCCGCCACGCTGGAGCAGTTGCGGGTGGCGGAGCGCACCATGCCCGTCCTAAGGCTCGACGGCACCCGCCTCGTCACCGATGCGGACGCCGCGCTGGAAGACGCCCTGGACTGGGCCAGGGCGCGAATGGCGCCAGGCCCGGTGGTGATCGCAGCCAGCGACACGCCGGAAGGGGTGCGTGCGCTCCAGGCCCGGTTCGGGCGGGAGGCCGCCGGCCATGCCATCGAGCAGGCCTGCGCCACCTTGGCCGAGCGCCTTGTGGCCTCGGGCGTCCATCGCCTCATCGTGGCGGGGGGCGAAACTTCCGGCGCGGTGGTGGATCGCCTGATGATCCCCGCTTTCCAAGTGGGCCCGGAAATCGCCGCCGGCGTGCCCGTTCTGGCCGCCCTCGGCACGCCCAAGCCCCTGCGCCTCGCCTTGAAGTCCGGCAATTTCGGCGGCCCGGACTTTTTCGCGCGGGCGCTGGTGCAGGTGCGGTGAGGGGTAGATGCGGTGAGGAGCAGGCCGGGTTTCAAACGGCCGAGGTCCGGCGATTGATTTGGAACGGAAAGCGCGCCACGCTTTTCTTCCCTGCCAACCGCTTGCAGCCGTCCACACGCCCCGACGCACCCTCTCCATCGGTCATGGCCGGGCTCGTCCCGGCCATCCACGGAGAATGACCGGGCGCCCCCTTTCCGGCGTCGCACGAGCGGATGGCCGTGGATGCCCGGGACGAGCCCGGGCATGACCGTAAAGGGCGCTGCGGCCTGGATCTCGTCCGTCCGGTGGCCGAACGCTCCGCCCCCTCACCCCACCGGATAAAGCAGCCGCGCCAGGTCCCGCGCCGTCGCCCGCAGGCGGGTGGGATCACCGTGGACGCGCTCCATCACCGCAAGGCCGCGCGTGAAGGTCACGATGAGGCGCGCCGCGTCCGGGGGCGGCAAGGCGAGGCCGGCGCGGGCCTCTGGCCGGTCCAGGGCGGTGCCGATCGCGGTCTCAAGGCGGGAGAGAAGTGCACGCACGCGCACGGCGACCTTGGGGCTGGCCAGATCCCCCTCGGCGGCCAGCCGGGTGGTGAGGCAGCCGCGCGCGGCGTCGTTGAAGGTCATGTTGGCGATCAGCGTCTCGAACAGGCGCTCCAGGCCGGCAGCGCCCGGCGCGCCCGCGAGCGCAGATTCCACCGCACCGACGATGCGCGCCTCGTAAGCATCGAAGGCGCGCAGGAACAGGGCTTCCTTGTCGCCATAAGCGTTGTAGAGGCTGCCCCGCTGCACACCGGTGGCCTCGGCAAGGTCGCACATGGAGGTGGCCTCGAAGCCCTTGCGGCGGAACACCGCCTCGGCCCGCGCCAGCACCTCGTCCTCCTCGAACCGCCGCACACCCGCCATCGTCACCCCTCGCACGCCCGCCCTTCCGGCTGGCAGTTCATTCTTGACACAAGCGTCAAACTTGACACTCATGTCAAGCATGCCACGGGGCAAGGGACCTTCCAAGGGGCACATCCGCCGCCCCGAAGGCCCGGCGCCCGCTCTGGGAGGACGGCATGATCGAACTGCTCTACTGGACCACGCCCAACGGCCATAAGATCGTCATCGCGCTGGAAGAATTGGGGCTCGACTACAAGATCACCCCGGTCAACATCTCCACCGGCGACCAGTTCAAGCCGGACTTCCTGGCTGTGAGCCCCAACAACCGCATCCCCGCCATCATCGACCACGCGCCGCAGGACGGTGAAGGCCCCCTTTCGGTGTTCGAATCCGGCGCGATTCTGGAATATCTGGCGGACAAGACGGGCAAGCTCCTGCCCAAGGCGCCCCGCGCCCGCTTCCAGACGCTGGAGTGGCTCTATTGGCAGATGGCGGGCCTTGGCCCCATGGCCGGGCAGGCCCACCACTTCCTGCATTATGCCCCCGAGCACGTGCCTTATGCCGCCCAGCGCTATGTGAAGGAATCCAATCGCCTTTATGGGGTGCTCGACCGCCGGCTGGCGGTGGCGGACTATATGGGCGGGGACTTCTCCATCGCCGACATCGCCGCCTATCCCTGGGTGCGCTCCCATTCCCGGCACGGGCAGAACCTGGACGACTTCCCCCATGTGAAGCGCTGGTTCGAGGCCATTTCCGCCCGCCCGTCGGTGGTGAAGACCTATGAAATCGCCGCGTCCATCAATACCGTGCCCACCGTGAGCGAGGCGTCCCGCAGCCTCCTTTTCAACCAGAGCGCCCAACTCCCCGCCGGAGGCACCGCATGACCGCATCCGCTCCCATCACCCTCTACGAACTGGCCGGCGCCGACCCCCGCCTGCGCTTCAGCCCCCATTGCTGGAAGGTGCGCCTGGCGCTGGCCCATAAGGGGCTCGACGTGGACGGCGTGCCGTGGCGCTTCACCCAGAAGGAGGAGATCGCCTTTTCCGGCCAGGGCGCCGTGCCGGTGCTGGTGGACCAGGGCGAGGCGATCAGCGATTCCTTCCGCATCGCCTGCCACCTGGAAGAGCGCTATCCCGACCGCCCCTCCTTGTTCGGCGGCGCGGCGGGGCGTGGCCTTGCCCGCTTCGTCAACAGCTGGGCCGATACCGGCCCCATGGCCACCATCGCGCCGGCCATGATGCTGACCATCTATGGCCGCATTGCTCAGGAGGACCGGGACTATTTCCGCACCTCCCGCGAGAAGCGGTTCGGCAAGGCCCTGGAAGAGGTGGCCGGCGATGTGGACGCGCGCGTCGCCGCCTTCCGCCAGACGCTCACGCCCCTGCGCGCCATGCTCCAGCACCAGCCCTTTGTGTGCGGCGACACCCACGCCTATGGCGACTATGCGGCCTTCGGCGTCTTCATGTGGATCCGCTGCGTCTCCGATTTGGAGGTGCTGGAAGAGGCCGATCCCGTCCATGCCTGGCGCGAGCGCCTGCTGGACGCGTTCGACGGCCTCGCCCGCAGGGCTCCCACCCCGAAGGATTGCGGGCTGGCCGCCTGACCTTCCACCCGCCGGGGCGACCTGCCCCGGCGGATCAGTCCCCATGATGGACGAAATTAAAGATCATAATTTGAAATCATGGCCCGATGCCCCCAAGGTGGCCCCCAATTGGAGCCGCTGAGGAACAACAGCCGAAATGTCCGACCTGGAAACCTTGAACCCCATTCTTCCGCGCCATTTCCGCGACGTCCTCGGGGCTTTCGCGACCGGCGTGGTGGTGGTGACCACCAATGGGAGCGGCGGGCGCCCGGTGGGGCTGACCATCAATTCCTTCAACTCGGTGTCGCTGGACCCGCCGCTCATCCTGTGGAGCTTGGCCCTGAAGGCGCCGAGCCTGCCGGCATTCCAGGCGAGCAACGTCTTCAATATCAACATCTTGGCCGAGCACCAGGAAGCGCTCGGCCGCCGCTTCGCCACCCCCGCCGAGAACAAGTTCGCCGATGTGGACCATGCTCCCGGCCTCAATGGCGCGCCCGTTTTGGCCGACACCGCCGCCCATATGGAATGCCGGGTCTATGCCCGCTATCCGGGCGGGGACCACGAGATCTATGTGGGCGAAGTCACCGCCCTACAAGATCGTGGGCATGCCCCCCTCGTCTATCACCGCGGCGGCTTCCGCCGGCTGCACGGCGGCTGAGGCTCGGCCCCCTCAGGCGGCGGGGGCCTCGTCCTCGAAATAGCCGGTCCAAAACCGGTTGAGCCGCACCGCCTCTTCCCGCAGAAGCTCCAGGAAGGCCGCCGCCGGGGGCACGATCACCCGGCTCGAAGGCTCGATCAAGACAAGGTCAAGCGGTTGAACCGGATCGACAATCGGCTGCACCGACAAAGGCAGCCGGTCGATGTCCGCCGCCAGCATGATGGCCGGCACCACGGTCCGCCAGTCGGAGGTGGCGACGAAATCCAGCGTGCCCATCATGGAATCCATCTCCAGCATCCGCTCCACCTGCACGCTGTTCGAGGCAATATAGGTCTCGATCAGGGTGCGGCGGGTGTTGGCGACGGAGGGCAGGACCAGCTTCAACGGCCCGAGCGTCCGCAGCCGCACGGGCTTGAGGTGGCGAGCGGGCTCCAAGCGGCTCACCAGCGTCTCGTGGGTGGTCAGAAAGTGCTGTGATTTCAGGCCCGGACGGCCCGGAATGGACGGCACGATCGCAAAGTCCAGCTCGCCATTCAACACCGACTGGGTCAGGATCGGGCTGAACGCCTCCACCACCCGCACCGACACATTGGGATAGGCGGCGATGAAGCGCCGCATGGCGGGCGCCAGCGTCACCCGCGTCATGGTGGGCATCAGCCCCACCGCAATGTCGCCGGAGACGCCCGAGCCGAACATCAGCATGGTCTGGTGCGTCGCCTCGTGGAGCCGCAGCATTTCCACACAGCGGCTGTAATAGGCATCCCCCGCCGGAGTGGGCGTGACGCGCCCCTTGTCGCGGGAGAACAGGCGAACGCCAAACCGCTCTTCCAGCTTGCGAATATGCTGCGAGACGCCGGACTGGGTGCCGTGTTCGCGATTGGCGGCCGCCGTGAACGACCGCTCCTCATAGGCGGCCACGAACAGGCGGATTTCTCTCAGGCTTTCAGCCACTTGGACGTCCGTTCTTTGCGCGCGCGGCGCGTGCCGCGCGACCCTCCCTTTCGGTCAGGCTCGCACGCCCGGCCGCCGCTGGCAAAGGGCGGACGCGCGAGCGCGCCCGCCGTGACACCTCAGGGGACCATGGCGATGCCGCCGGACTTGGCGGATGCGAAGACCGCTTCCAGGGCAGCCACATTCTCGATCATCTGGTCCATGGAGATGGGATAGGTCTCCTTGCCCTCGGCGGCCCGGGCGAACGCCTCCAGATTGGCGCGCACCGCGGGGGCAGGCGGGTATTCCAGGTCTTCCCGCGGCTTGCCGCGAACGACGTAAGTGGCGGTCCAGCCTTCCGAATTTTCCGGATGCGCCTTGTCGCGCACCTCGGCCCATCCGGTGGAGCCATAGACCGCGATGCGGCCGTCGAAGGGCGTGGTCAGGATGGCCGAGAGCAGTGCATTGGCGCCGGACTTGAAGTTGAGCGTCATGGCCAGCGTGTCGCCATTCTCGAACGAGGTGGCGAGCGTCGAGAGCGAGGTCAAAGCCCGCTCCGCCGGCCCTAGAATGGCGGTGGACAGGTCCAGCAGATGGATGCCGGTGGCGGTGACCGGTCCCACCGGGTTGGACGCGCTGATACGCCAGTTTCCGGGCGGCAGGGCTAAGAACTTGTCCTGGCTGAAATTGGCCTCCACCTGGAGAATGGTGCCCAGCTCGCCCGCCTTGATGCGGTTCATCAGGTCGATGATCGGCGGCTCGAACCGGCGCTCATGGCCGACGCCCAGCACCCGGTTGTGCGCCCGGCATACCGCCACGGCGCGCTCCGCGTCCGCCCGCGTCAGGCACAAAGGCTTCTCGCAGAAGACGTGCTTGCCGGCGGTCGCGGCGGCGACGATCTGCTCCGCATGGAATTGCTGCGGGGTGCACAGGATGACGCCCTGCACCTCAGGGTCCGCGATAACCGCCTCAAAACTCGGGAGAAAGCGAGCATCACGCTCTGCCGCCAGCGCCGCCTTGGCGGGGTCGACGTCGGTGGCTGCCACGATGCGGATGTCCGGGCTGCCGGCCAGCACGCGCAGCATGGTGCCGCCCCACCACCCCATTCCGATGAGTCCAACCTTGAGCATGCGTCTTTCCCTGTTTTCAGCGTGTTGCGGGGCGCCGCGCCCCGGTCCGCTGCACTTTGCTGGCGTCGCGCCTGCGGCACAAATTATGAAGTCTTCTGTTTGCCAGTCGTTTTTCTAATGGGCCGATGCGCCGCTCGTCCGCTCCGTGACATGGAGCGCAAAGGCCACCAGAACCACGGCAAGGCCGATCCCCATGGCCAGGGTCCAGCCACCCACGACCATGGCCCAGGCGCCCACCGCGGAGCCGATCGCGCCGCCCGAATAGAAGATGGAGAAGAACAACCCATTGACCCGGCTGCGCCCTTCTGAGCCCAAGGTGAGGATCGTGCGCTGCCCCACCACCAGCGAGCAGGCGACGCCGCAATCGAGAAGAATGCCGGCGACGACCAGCAGCACCAGCCCGCTGTGCCCGGCTCCCGCCATCAGGCACAGTGCGAACGCCACGACGGAAGCGAGGATGCCGGCAAGCGCTCCGAGGCGTCCCCAGCCTCGGTCAGATGCCCAGCCCACAAGGGGTGCGGCCCCCGCGCCCGTCACGCCCAGCAGGGCGAAGATGGCGATGCCCTTCTGCGTCATTCCGAAGGCGGAACTTGCCAGGAGGAGGGGGATCACCGTCCAGAACAGTGTGAAAGCACCGAACAGGCAGAATTGAATGGCAGCGCGGCGACGGAGGGCGGGGTGATCCACTAGCAGCGCGCGCAGAGATCGGAACAGCGTGCGATAGCGAAAGCCATCGGAGGGCGTGCGCCGGGGCACCACCAGCGCCATCACCAGCGCGAGCACCGTCACCACGGCGCAAGAGCCCAGAAACACCGCACGCCAGCCATGGGCATCCGCCATCAGGCTGGCGACGGGCCGCGCCAGCATCATGCCCAGGAGTACTCCGGACATGACATTGCCCACCACACGCCCCCGGTCGGCCGGCGCGGCGAGATGGGAGGCATAAGGCACCAGGATCTGCGCCACCGAAGCCGAGACGCCGATGGAGAAGCAGGCGGCGAGGAAGAGCGGCGCATTGGCCGCGAGCCCCGCCGCCAGCAGCGACCCCGCCACCACCAGCAGCGTCGCGACGATGAGGCGCCGGTTCTCGAAACGGTCGCCCAGCGGCACCACCAGGAGCAGGCCGATCCCGTAGCCCACCTGCGTCACGGTCATGGCGATGCCAGCCGCCCAAGGGGCAATGCCGAGCGCCTCGCTGATGGGGGCCAGCAGCGGCTGGGCATAATAGAGGTTCGCCACCACGATGCCGCCGCCCACCGCCAGCAGCAAGGTGAGCCAGAAGCCGAGCATGGGAGGAACCTGCCCGACCGCCTGTTCGCCCTCTCGGGGCGCGGCCGTCATGGCCACATCCTGACGCCGTCATAGATGAGCTTTGCGCCCACCAGAAGCAGCATCACGTAGACGCAGAAGAACAGGCGCTCGCGGTCGAGCCGGTCATGCAGCTTGCGGCCGCAATAGGTGCCGAGCGGAATGGCCGGGATCATGGCCGCCGAATAGGCCAAGAGGTGCAGCCGGTCGAGGCCGATGGCGGCCATCAGCGGCAGGCGGGTGACATTGGCGATGGTGAAGACCGCCGACATGGTGCCCGCATACATGGTCTTGGTGAGGGTGCGGCGGGTGAGATAGACCGCCACCGGCGGCTGGCCGGCATTGGCGAGGAAAGTGGTCAGCCCGCCAAGCGCGCCCCACCCGAAGGCCCGCGGCGGCGAGACCTCCAGCGGCGTCCCCGGCTTCGGCCGAAGGAAGACCTGACGGGCTGCGAAGGCAAGGACCGCAAGGCCGATCAAGGCGGCACTCAAGTGGCGCGGCAAGCCGCCGAGCAGAAATGCGCCCACCACCATTCCCGCAAAAACCCCGCTGGCGATCCAGATCACATCGGGCATGGACCAGGTGCGGGGCGGAAAGGCCTTGAGCGTTGCGAGGTCCATGAGGGGCAGCAGGGGCGCCAGCACCACGGCCGCATCCACCGGGTCCATCACGAAGGTGAGGATGGGAATGCCAACCACGGCGAGGCCGCCGCCAAAGGCGCCCTTGGAAAAGGAGATGATGAAGACCGCCGCCAGCCCCGCGACGATCACCTGCGGTGCGAGATCCATGCCCGATTATCCCGTCTCGGCACCCGACACATGTCGGCACCGGCCCGCCCGCGTGTCGCTCAGAAGAAAATAAGGCGCAACCAGAATCCCGGCCGGGCTTCCGGTTGCACCGTCACATGGAAGGATATGTCACTCGGCGGCCTTGGGGGCGCGGGCCTCGCGGCCCTCCACCAGAGGGACCACTTTTTCGGCCAGGAGGATCATGGACTTGCGGCCAAGGTCGCGGTCGACCCAGTCCTTGCCCGCATAAAGCAGGGTGCCAAACGGGCCGGTGATCTCCTGGAAACGGAGCAGGTCGTCGGCCACCTTGTCCGGCGTGCCCCAGATGACCAGTTCGTCGAGCACGCGCTCGATGGTCAGGTCGTCGTCTGACATGTTGGGATCGGGCTTGAAGAGGTCGGCGCGCTTGTTGGCCTTCATCTTCGTCAAAAGCTGATTGTAGTAGAAGCGATACGGGCTCTTGGGTCCGAGCGCATATTCGCGGGCGGTGGCGAGGTCATCGGCGACAAACACGCTCTTGGCCACGCGCCAGTCCGCGGGATCGGCCACGCGGCCCACCCGCTCGCAGCCCTCCACATATTTCGGCCAGTGAGTGGCCACCCATTTGGGCAACAGGAAGTTGGCGGAGATGGGCAGCCAGCCCCGCGACGCGGCTTCCGTCACGCCCTTGGAATAGGGCGCCACCACGGTCACCACGATGGGCGGATGGGGCTGCTGGAGCGGCTTTGACATGATGCCCTGGCCGATGGCCGGCATCATCGTCCGCTCCGTGGTGATCTTCCAATACTTGCCCTCGATATTGTAGGGCGCCTGGCCGGCCCAGATGGCCAAAACCGAATTGATGCCCTCCACGAACATCTCGTTGCGGTTGGCGTCCAGATTGCCGAACACCTCCGCATCGGAGAGCAGCCCGCCCGGGCTGATGCCGAAATTGAAGCGGCCATCCAGCATATGGTCGAGCATGGCGATCTGCCCGGCCACATTGGCGGGGTGGCTGTTGGGCATGTTGATGGTGCCCGTGCCCAGCCGGATCTGCTTGGTGTGGGATGCGATCCAGGCCATGAACATCGCGCAGGAGGTGATGTTTTCAGCCTGGTCGGTCACGTGCTCGCCGCAATAGGCTTCCGTGAAACCAAGCTCATCCGCCAAGATGAAGGCGTCACGATCTTCTTTGAGAGACTGGCGCCAATCCTTGTCGATGGGGTGGATCGGCATGGTGAAGAAACCGAGCTTCATCGCTCAACTCCAGACTGCTTTCAGCCAGGATAATCTGGCCCGGCCATTCACTGAAATGATTGTTTCTGATGCGCCGGATCAGTCCGGCTAATCCCCTGGGCGAGGCCGGCGCGGGGTGGCCGCGCCGGCGAGGCCTCAGGCGGAGGCGCGCTGCGCGACGTTCTCGCCCGCCAGCCAGGAGCCCACGGTCGCGTTGAAGGCGTCCGGATTCTCCAGGATGATGATGTGCGAGGCGGGCGCGATCTCGACGAAACCGGCACCGGGGGTCAGGGCTGCCATCTCGCGCATGGCCGCCGGCGGAGCGCCGCCATCCTGCGCGCCCGCAATGAAGAGAGCCGGCGCCGAGATGGAGCCGAGGCTGCGCTTATAGTCGAGCCCCTTCAGGGCCTCGGCGCAGGCGATGTAGCCCTCCATGTCGGTGGCGAGGATCATGCGCTTGGCCTCTTCCACGATGTCGGGATTGGCGTCGCGGAAGCCCGGGGTGAACCAGCGCTCGATGGTGAAGTCGACCACCCCCTGCATGCCGCCCGCCGCACGGATGGCGGCGATGCGGGTGTTCCAGCTGTCCACGAAGGGCGGGATCGAGTCCGAACGCGCGGCCGAGCAGATCAGCCGGTTGACGCGGCCGGGATGGTTGATGGCAACGCCCAGCGCGGTCATGCCGCCCATGGAGAGGCCGAGAATGTCCGCCTTCTCGATCCCGTAATGGTCCATCAGGCCGACGAGGTCGGAGGCAAACAGGTCCATGGAATAGGGCGCGGGCGGTGCGGAGCTCTGGCCGTGGCCGCGGGTGTCGTAGCGCAGCACCCGGTGGGTCTTGGTGAGAAGCGGCATCTGCAGGCGCCAGCTCTCATGGGTGCAGGCGAGGGAATTGGACAGGACGATCCAGGGCTTGCCGGCATCGCCGTCGACGCGCGCCGCAAGCTCGGCGCCGTTCACCTTCACTTTCTCAACTTGGCTCATGAAGTCCTCCCGATCGGTCTGAAGAAAAAGAAGAGACGAGCGCAGGTCTCCTTTCGCGGAACACATGCAGTCCCACGGGCCGAATACCGGTCGCTCGTCGAAGTGAGGGCACGGCTCTTGCGGCCGCTTTTGCCCACCGCCCGGCCGTCAGGGCCGCCGGACGGAATGCCTCATCCGCCCACCTTGCCGAGGTTCGGCAGCCAGGTGGCGATCTGCGGGAAGGCGATCAGAAGGCCGATCACCACCAACAGGCAGATCCAGAAGGGAATGGCCCCCCGGAAGATCTCGCCCACCGATATTTTCTCGTCAGGCAAGGCGGCCTTCACCGTAAAGACCAGGATACCGAACGGCGGCGTCAGCAGACCAGTCTCGATGGCGATGATGCCGATCAGCGCGAAGGCGAGCGGGTCATAGCCGAGCGCCGCCGCGATGGGGGCGAAGACCGGCACCGTCAGGAGGATGATCGAGATGGAATCGATCACGCAGCCCAGCAGGAACCAGATGAAGATCATGATGCCGAGGATGGCGAGCGGCGGCAGGCCGGTGTCGAGGAAGAAGGCCTGCACTGCTCCTGTAATGCCCGTCATCGACAGGACGCGGGAATAAAGCTGCGCCATCACGAGGAGCAGAAGCAGCGGCGCGGACGTACGGCCGACGCTGAGCACCACGTCGAAGATCTGCCGGGCTCGCATCCCTCGGCCGATGGCGATGAAGAGGGAGAGCGTCGCGCCTACGCCCGCGCCTTCGGTGGGGGTGAAGACGCCGAACCAGATGCCGCCGAGTACGCTCAGGATCAGGCCAAGCACCAGCAGCGTGCCGACGAGCGACTTGCCGAACGCCTCATCCTCCACAGGCTGGCGCGCGGGAACCGTCGCCCGCCCTCCCCCCATGCCGGCCACAGCCGCGCCGGAGGCGGTGACACCCACCACTTCGGGGCCACGGGCCGCCTCGCCCACCAGGGCTGGATAGCGCAAGGCGAAGACAACGATGTAGAGGCTGTAGACAGCCACCACCAGGAAGCCCGGCACCACACCCGCCAGGAACAGGCTGCCGATGGACTGCTCGGTGATGACGCCCCACACGATCATCAGCACGGAGGGCGGGATCAGCATGCCAAGGCACGCCGAGCCGGCGATGCAGGCGAGCGAGAACTGGCGGCTGTAGCCGTAGCGCTTCATCTCCGGATAGGCGATGCGCGAGAAGGCGGCCGCCGCAGCGATGGAGACGCCCGACACGAAGGCGAAGATGGCATTGGCGAAGACGGTGGCGATGCCGAGCCGTCCGGGCAGCCATTTGGTCACCCGGTTGACCAGGGCGAACAGGTCCCGCGCGGCGCCGCAACGGGCCAGGAATTCGCCCATCAGGATGAAGAGCGGGATCACCGCGAAGATATAGTCGCGGATCGCCTCATAGGCGGTATTGGAGATGAAGGTGACCACCACCTCCATGTCCCCGTTCATCATCAGGTAGATGCCAAGGGCTGAGGCCAGCCCCAGGGCGACCGCGATATGGGTGCCGAGGAAGACGAGGAGAAGCAGGACGCCGAGCACCAGCGCCATTTGGGTTCCGTCGAACATGGGCGCCTCCTCAGTGCGATACGCCGGTGATGATGACTTCGGCGCGGCGCGCGGCCACGATCTGGCGGCAGGCGAGCAGGATGTAGCCGAGGCAGGCGAGCAGCGTTCCCACCAGCACGGACAGGCGCACAGGCCACATGGGAACATGCAGGGCGCCCTCTCCCTCATATTCGCCGCTGGTCCAGGCATGCAGGAAGCCGTCGATGGACCCCCAGAAGATCATGCCGAACAGGAGTGCGCCGAGGAGCGAGCCGATGATGCCGAGCGCGGCCTGAACCGGCACCGGGAAGTGCACGGTGAAGGCATCCACCTGCATCATGCCGCCCGACAGGATGGCGTAGCTCGCCTGCAGGTAGCAGATGATGACGATGGAGCTGGAAACCAGCTCCGGCGTCCCCTTCAGGGGCGCGCTGAACAGGACGCGGCCGATCACATCGGCGCAGACGACGAAGCAGAGCAGGAAGGCGAGCATCGCGGCGAGGGCAAGCAGACCCTTCGACACCCAATCCAGGACGGTGCCGATCAGGGAATGCGCGTCGCGCGACCGGCCCGGCGCGGCGGACAGTGGCGAAGACATGGGCGCACCTGTCGAGAAGAGGAACATGAAGCGGGCACCGCCCCGGATGCCTGAGGCATCCGGGGCGCGCGGGATCAAGACATCACTTGACCTGGTAGCGGACCGGCCATTTGTGGCCGTGCTTCTCGTAGAGCTCCATGGCCATGGAGAGGACTTCGGTGGCGGGCAGCCCGGCCTTGTCCAGTTCCTGCGCCTTCTCCTTCGGCCAATCCTTCAGCGAGGTGGCCCATTCGATGCGGACGGAATCGGGCACGGCCGTCTTCACCTTTGCGCCCAGTTCCTTCAGCTGCGCGATCTGCTTGGGATAATTGGCGTCATTGACCGTGCCGGTCTTGGCCTCGAACTCGCGCGCGACCTCCAGGATGATATCCTGCACGTCCTTCGGCAGCTTGTCGAAGCGGGCCTTGTTGATGGTCATGCCGTGCCAGGTGATGGCTCCGAAGCCGGTCTCGGTATAATAGGGCGAGACCTCGAACAGCTTGAAGTTGACGACGCCCGAGGGGAACATGATCCAGCCGTTATAGACGCCTGTCTGCATGGAGGTGTAGGCCTCCGGCAGCGAGGACTGCACCGGGATGGCGCCGGCATATTCCAGCCATTTCAGGTTCAGGCCAGCGCCCGCGAGCTTGCGCCCCTTGAGATCGGAGACCGTGTTCCAGTCGAACGTGGTGGTCAGGTTGTAGCCATTGTCCGAGATCAGGGCGATGAGCTTCTGATTGAACTTCTTCTCGAACACTTCGCGCATGTACGGCACCTTGTCGTACACCTCGCGCGCCACCTTCACTGAGACTTCCGAGCTCATGGAAGAGAAGGGCAACATCACCTGGAAGGCCTGCAGCGGCAGGTTCGAGGGCTCGAAGCAGAAGCAATAGCCGCCAATGTCGATGATACCGGACTGCACGCCCTCCAGCGTGTCCGCCACCTTCACCATGGAGCCGCCATAGCCCTCCACGAATTCGATCTTGTGGCTGGTACGCTCGGCGACACGCTTGGTGACCTCCGGCACGAAGAAGGTCTGCATCAGATTCACATACGTATTCACCGCAGGGTGACCGGATGCAATCCGAAGCCTAAACGTGTCAGCGTGCGCAAATCCCGCCATGCCCGCCATGAGCGCAGCGGAAAGGGCGGAGATTCGAAGCAGATTTCGCATGTCTTGTTTTCCTCCCGGACCATTTTCTTGATTCTGGCCGCACGATTTTCGGCAGCCTTTTCGCCTGATCGATAAAGCGAGGGAGCGCGCGGTCGAGCGGCTCTGGAAAATCACGGCATCCGGCCCACCCCTGAATGGGCCGAGCAGCGCATCTTTGCACCGGATGCTCATTTCTAAGGGCCGCCCGGCCAGATGGCCAAATGATCATTTATGATCGAGACCATAAATCAGGCTAATGGCTAGCCCGGCATTCAGGTCCCCGCGGACGCCCGTTGTTGCCGCCTCAGGCGGCATTCCGCAGATGGTCGGTCACCTCCTGCGGGAGAGGAAGCGGGGCGTTGGCGCTGTCGAGAAACTCCACCGTGGTGAAGACAAGCTCGGTGTCGCCGGTGTTTTCCAGGTCATGAATCATGAATCCGCCGGCGGGAAAGTTGAAATGGCGGGTATCGCCCGCTTGGTAGGTCACGTCCGCGATGCGGCCATCCCCATAGTGAGAGCGGGCGGAGCCATCCGTGACGGCGGTCCAGAAATAGTCGAGCACATGGGTATGGAAGGCGATGCGCTGGCCCGGCTGCAGAGCCAGATGCCATACCCGCACCCGATCGGTCTGTGAAACGAGACGCGAGCCCACCTGGCCCATGCCGACCCGCGCCGCGAATTCGGCCCGAAGGCCTGCGTCCCATGCCGCCGGCGCCTCCGGCCAGGTTTCGATCACATGATGTCCCATGGCGTCTCTCCCTTTGGTGTTCAGGCGGCGATGCCCACGGCCACGGCCGTTTCCGCCATGACGCATTCCGGCTGGCGGTGATGCTCGGCCGCAGCCCTGTCTTCGGCGCTCAGCGGCTCGGTCTGCATGTAGGCGCCGAGGCGCCGGGCGCGGCGCACCACCGCCTCGCCATAGGCGACCCGCGTGCGGGAGAAATCCGCCAGTGCGGCGGGAATGTCGCGGCCGTGCCGCTCCAGCGCCGCCACCAGTTCGGCCGCATCGCTCGCCGCCTTGGTGACCCCCATGCCAACGTGAGGCCGTGCCACGAAGGCGGCATCGCCGAGAATGACGGTGTGTGGGGCAAGGTCCAGCCGAGGAGTCTCCAGATCCCGGATCACCTGAATGAAAGGCTGGACCGTGCGCTCCACCACCTCGGCGAATTGTGGTGACAGAGTCTCCCGCGCCGCCTTCCGGGCGGCGGCGACGACCTCGGGCCGGATGCGGTTCGGCGGAATGGAGACGGGGTGGGAGACGCCGTCGCTGTCCGTCAGCAGGTCCTTCAGCACGTCCGGCGGCGCCGGCCGGTACCAGACAAAATTGAAGCGGCGTTGCCCCCGCGCCATGGATTCGTCAGGACCGGCCACCGGATAGCCCAGCATCTGCTCGGTGGCGGGCAAGGTGAAGGCGAAATGGTCGCACAGATCGGCGCGGGTGGCCTCGCTCAGCTCGCTTTCGCCCACCATCCCCCGCCAGGCGATATAGCCGGCATAAGCGGGCTCGGCCTGTGGCAGGAACTGCGCCCGCACGGTGGAATAGATGCCATCCGCACCCACCAGAAGGTCGCCTTCCGCCACGCGGCCGTCGGTGAAATGGGCGCGGACGCCGTTCGGTCCGTCTTCCACCCGCGCGAGATCAAAGCCGTGATGATAGGTCTCGTCGGGCAGCACTGCCCGCAGCAGGCCGTAGAGGTGGCCCCAGGAGGTCACGAGTTGCTCAAGCGGCAGTTCGTGGCTGAGATGGCCGTCGCGGGCAAACACCCGGCGCCCCGCCACATGCACGCCCACACGGGCATCCGCCGCATCGACACCGCACGCATGCATGAGGTCGAGCAGCTCCGCATGGGTGACGATGCCGGCGCCACGACCCGACAATTCGCTGCCCGTCCGCTCATAGACCTGCACCTGCCACCCAGCCCGGCGCAGCAGCAGCGCGGCAAACAGGCCCGCCATGGAGCCGCCGATGATGATGGCGCGGCGTGCGGCCGCGAGGTTCCCGCCCATGGTCCTCTCCCTGGCAAGCCCGCTCTCATACAGTCGGAGCGGAGATATTGATCATTTGATCAACCATCGCCCGGAAAGGAGGAATCGTCAAGACATAATGATCAAATGATTATTTATCTGCCGCCGCCAATGCCGCAAACACTGCCGGCGCGCCGTCAAGGAAGGCCCGCACACGCAGGGCAATGTCCGCGTCGAGATCAGCGGGACGAGGAATGCCATAAATGAATTCTCGGACGCCCAGATAGAAGATGGCCGCGTGGAGCCCCCAGATGAGTTCCACCTCCTCGTCCCGCACCGGCGGATCCAAAGGCAGGCCGCGCTCGTGTCGAATTTCCCGCGCCACCCGATCGAAGGCGGCGCCGCGCAGGAAGGCGAGGTAGCGGGCATTGAAGTCCAGGCCCTTCAAACCCGCGAACATGAAAAGGCGCACCCATTCATGCGTGAGCAACAACCGCGAGTAATCGCGATAGAAGCGCACCAGCCGATCCTGGAGCGATAGGCTGCGGTCCTCCAGCTGCGCTTCCCATTCCCGCCGCCACGGCATGAGGAACACTTCCTCATAGACCCGGTCCAGCAGCGCCTCCTTGCTGGGGAAGTAGCGGTAGAGAAGGGACTGGGTGACCCCCGCCTCCGCAGCGAGATCCCGCGTGGTGCCATCAAATCCGTGCTGAGCGAAGAAGGAGATGGCGGCGCGAAGAATGGCGGCCTCCCGTGCCTTCGGATCGAGGCGACGAGGGCCTGTCGGGCGAGACTGCGGCATGGGCTTGGGCAGGTCCTGTTTGTCCCGCCATAGCACATGCGGAGGGGCTGCGGGGAGACCGGAAGGCCACCCTTAGTCCTTGCTGGCGTGCTCGGGCTTTCCTTTGCGCTTGGTCGAGGCCATCTTCTCCAACTCCTTCGCGTCCATGCTTTCATACATGGATTTGGAGGCCCCCTTCAGCTGCGATACCTTCTGGTCTCCACGCTTGGCCGACAAGGCGGCGCCAGCGGCTTTCTGTTGGGCTTTGGACTTTGCTGGCATCACGATCTCCCTGGTATGGCGTCTTACCCCGGCAACGCGCCTCCGGCTCCGTTGGTTTCGTCATTCCCCTGCAGGCTATGCATGTGTGGGCGTGGGGATCGGCGGCTTCGTCATATCACTGACGCGACGTTCCGCAATAAGCTAGAATCATTATAAACTAGGCATCCCCGTCATGCTTCCTGGCTTCGCCGCCCGCCGGCAATTCTCCGATCTGAGCGAAAAGGAAATCCTCGCGCTCGCCATCTCCTCGGAAGAGGACGATGCCCGCATCTATGCTGACTATGCGGAGGCGGTACGGGCGGAATATCCGGCAACGGCGCGCGTGCTCGACGGGATGGCCGAGGAGGAGGGCCGCCACCGCCGCGCCCTGATCGCCGAGTTTGAGCGCCGGTTCGGCACCCATATCCCGCTGATCCGCCGAGAACACATATCCGGCTACTATGCCCGGCGTCCGGAATGGCTGGTCAAGAATCTCGGCATCGAGCGCATCCGCGGCGAAATCAGCCGGATGGAAGAGGATGCCGCGAACTTCTACCTGAAGGCGGCGCAGCGGGCGTCCGACACCGGCACCCGCGCGCTCCTTGGCGATCTCGCCGGCCAGGAGCAGGGGCATCAGGCCACCGCCGAGGCGCTGGACGCGGCGAACCGGCCCGAAGAGGTGCGAAACGAGGAGACCGAGAAGGCGCACCGCCAGTTCGTCCTCACCTGGGTGCAGCCCGGCCTTGCCGGCCTCATGGACGGCTCGGTCTCGACGCTCGCCCCCATCTTCGCCACCGCCTTCGCCACGCAGGATTCGCAGACGACACTGTTAGTGGGCCTGGCGGCCGCGGTGGGCGCCGGCATTTCCATGGGCTTCACAGAGGCCGCGCACGATGACGGCGTCATCTCCGGCCGCGGCTCGCCGCTGAAGCGGGGCCTTGCCTCCGGCATCATGACCGCCGTGGGCGGCCTCGGCCACGCGCTGCCTTATCTGATCCCGGAATTCTGGACCGCCACCATCCTCGCCTGCATCATCGTGTTCGTGGAATTGTGGGCCATTGCCTGGATCCAGAACCGCTACATGGAGACCCCCTTCCTGCGCGCCGTCGTCCAGGTGGTGGTGGGCGGCGCCCTGGTGCTGGCGGCCGGCATCCTGATCGGCGGAAGCTGATCCGCCTTTGCCGCTTGAGGCAGGTCATGGCCTTGACCCTTGCAAGCCGGCACACTGCCGCTGACGCGACAAGGCGGCGGCCAAGGAGGCGGCAATGCGCGCAATGGTGCTGGAGCGGCCCGGCCAACCTCTCGTGCTGCGCACCCTGCCCGATCCGGTCCCCGGCCCGGGCGAGGTGCTGATCAAGGTCGGCGCCTGCGGGGTGTGCCGCACCGACCTGCATGTGGTGGATGGCGACCTGACGGAGCCGGCCCTGCCCCTCATTCCCGGCCACGAGATCGTCGGCCGGGTCACCGCGCTGGGCGAAGGGGTGAGCCATCTCACCCTGGGCCAGCGGGTGGGGGTGGGCTGGCTCGGCCGCTCCTGCCAATGCTGCGACTATTGCCGGTCGGACGAGGAAAACCTCTGCGACCATCCCCTCTTCACCGGCTATACCCGCAATGGCGGCTTTGCCACCCACACGGTGGCCGATGCCCGCTTCGCCTATCCCCTCGGCGAGGCCGGACCGGACGCTGAACTGGCGCCGCTCCTGTGTGCGGGTCTCATCGGGTGGCGCACCCTGGGGATGGCAGGCTCGGGCAAGCGGCTCGGCCTCTATGGCTTCGGTGCCGCCGCCCACATCATCGCCCAGGTGGCGCTGTGGCAGGGGCGGGAGGTCTACGCCTTCACCCGGCCGGGGGACGAGGCGGCGCAGGACTTTGCCCGTCGCCTGGGTGCGGTTTGGGCCGGCAGCTCAGACGAGGCACCACCCGTGCCTCTGGATGCCGCCCTCCTCTTCGCGCCGGTGGGCGCCCTGGTGCCGGCGGCGCTCAAGGCGGTGCGCAAGGGTGGGCGGGTGGTGTGCGGAGGCATCCATATGAGCGATATTCCGAGCTTCCCCTATCGCTGGCTTTGGGAAGAGCGGAAAATCCTCTCGGTCGCCAATCTTACCCGCGAGGATGCTCACGCGTTTCTGGCCATCGCCCCGGAGGTGGGCATCAAGACGACGGTCACGCCTTATGCGCTCGAGGCGGCCAACACCGCCCTCGACGACCTGCGCGCGGGGCGCCTCCAGGGCGCCGCGGTTCTGGTGCCGTAACCGCTCTCAGCGCTGCATCACATAGGTGCCCGGCGCGGCCATGAGGGGCGGATAGCCCGCATCCGACGCACCCATGGACGGGGGCGCCACCTCGGCGGTGGAATGGGCGGACAGGAAGCTCTCCCAGGCGGCCCACCAGGAGCCGTCCGTCGCCGGCGTTACGGAGAACCATTCCTCCGGCCCGATATAAGCATCGCTCGCCACATGGTGGCGCACGCGATAATGGCGATGAGGGTGGCCGGGCTCGCTGACAATGCCCGCATTGTGCCCGCCGCTCGCCAACACGAAGGTCACGTCCGTGTCGGTGAGGTAATGGAGCTTGTAGACCGAGTGCCAGGGCGCCACATGGTCGCGCTCCGTGCCCACCGCGAAGATCGGCACGCGGATATTGGGAAGCGCCACCGGATGGCCGTCCACCAGATAGCGCCCGGTGGCAAGATCGTTGCGCAGGAAGAGCTCACGCAGATACTCGGCATGCATGCGATAGGGCATGCGTGTGGAATCCGCGTTCCAGGCCATCAGGTCGATCATGGGCGCCCGATCGCCCATGAGATAGTCCCGCACCATGCGTGACCAGACGAGGTCGTTGGAGCGCAGCATCTGGAACGCGCCAGCCATCTGGTCGGCGGACAGATAGCCCTGGTCCCACATCATGCTTTCCAGGAAATGCAGCTCGCTCTCATCGATGAAGAGCTGCAATTCGCCGGGCTCGGTGAAATCGGTCTGGGCGGCAAAAAGGGAAATGCTGGCGAGCCGCTCATCCTTGACGCGCGCCATGGCGGCGGCGGCGATGGCGAGCAAGGTGCCGCCCAGGCAATAGCCGGTGGCGTGCACTTTGGCCCCGGGCACGATGACGCCGATGGCATCGAGCGCCGCCATGATGCCGAGGCGGCGATAATCGTCGAGGGCGAGATCGCGGTCCTCAGCGGTCACGTTGCGCCAGGAAACGCAGAAGACTGTGTGGCCCTGCGAGACCAGATAGCGCACCAGCGAATTCTGGGGCGACAGATCAAGGATGTAGTATTTCATGATCCAGGCCGGGACGATCAAGACCGGCTCCGCCTTCACCGTGGGGGTCGTCGGCGCATATTGGATCAACTCGATCAGGTGGTTGCGATAGACCACCTGTCCGGGCGTGACCGCCACTTCCTGCCCTGGCACGAATTTCTCGGTGCCGACGGGCGGCTGGCCGCTGCCGGTACGGGCCAGATCCTCCAGGAAGTTGCGATAGCCCTGCATGAAGTTCTCGCCGCGCGTCTCCTTCGCCCGCCGCATCACCTCGGGATTGGTGAAGGGTGTGTTGGAGGGAGAGAACATGTCCAGCATCTGACGGGCGGTGAATGAGACCACGTCCTGGTGGTGTTCCGAGACACCCGGCACTTCCCGCGTGGCGTTGTGCCACCATTGCTGGGTCAGGAGGAAGCTCTGCGCCATCAGGCAATAGGGCCAGGCATGCCAGGCCGGATCGCGGAACCGATCGTCGCCAGGCAGCGGCGTGATGCAGGGCGGCTCGGAAGGGTCGAGGCGGGCACGCATGGCATAGCCCTGCAGGCGCGCCACCTTGCGGGCGAGCTTGAACCACAGCTCCATCTGCTTGCCCGGCGCCGCCGAAAGATGCGCGCCCCAGTCCATCAGGGCCAGGCCGAGGGAGACGGGCGACAGGCCGGCGGTGCCGCGGGCCGCGAGCGCCTGGACCATGCGATCGAAGGCGCGGAAGCCCTCCTCCCCCAGGGGCGGCTCGAAGCCGGGCGCGGTTTCGGGAGCGACGTAAGGCACATTGCGCACGGGTGCGGACATGGAACCATCCTGCGGATAACCATCGGGCCCGGATCAGGAACACCGGTCCCGGAGCGCCGGTGCGCACCGAAAGACGCGGTGACCCCTCCTGCCGTTCCCTGGTGCCGTCCCACGGCTCCAGGCGACCGGCGCGCGCCCTAAGTGCCAGCAGGAGATGGCCTCGGCCTTGCCCCATATCAAGAATGCCGCACGGCGAAAGCGGCCGGCGGGCAGGAAAGAAAGAGGCTCCAGGTTGTGCGCGGGGAATTCCACCTGGAGCCTCGTCCCGCATCGTACCCCTCGGAACATGGGGCCGGTGCGCGGGAAACGGGATGAGCGCCCGTCCGGCGCTCAGACGATCAGGTCCACCTGCGTAGGGTCGAGATGGCCCACGCCCACGAAGCCGAACGACACCTCGCCGCCCGCTCCGATGGCGCCATTCCAATCGGCATTGCCGATCACATAGCCCGAGGCATCATGGGATATGATCTTGGCATTCCAGATGTTTTCGATCTGGTAGGGCATGTCCACATGGACCTGCCAGCCCTTCACCGCCGCCCCTTCATTCTCGATCACGATGGTGGCGTTGAAGCCGTTGCTCCAGGAATCCACCACCTTGAGCATCGCTTCGAGGTCAGCCGAGGGCGTGGGGTCGGTGGGAGTCGGGTCCACCGGGGCGGGCGTTTCGGCATCGTCGTCCACGATGGTGGCCGTTCCCATGGCCACCCCCAAGGTCGCGCCCTGGGCATCGGTGAGCATCAAGGTGAAGGTCTCGTTCCCCTCGTGCTTCAAGTCGGACATGATGGGAATGGAGATCACCTTGGTCTGCTCGCCGGCGGCAAACAGGAGAGTGCCGCTCTTGGCCCCGAAATCCGTGTCCGAGGCCGAGCCCGGCATGGTGTGGTAGTCCACCGTGACGGCACCGGTCGCCGGCTCCGACAGGCTCACCTCGAACTGGGCGTAGACGGTGGGCGTCTCATCCCCGCCGTCGGATACATCCGTGTCGAAGTCGAACTGGATGGGCTTGAGATAAGCGAGCTTGGCCGTGTTCACCGAGGTCCAGTCGCTGTTGAGAATGCCCCCGGTATCGCCGGAATTGGGGTTCCAGGACCAGAAGGTCCAGCTCGGCCCCGTCTCGCCGGCCGCAAGATCGGACACGCCGTCATTGTCGAAGTCGCCGGACAGATAGGAGGTGATGGCCTCCAGCCAGGGCGCGTCCTTGGGGTCGGTCAGACTGGTGCCGAACTCGCCGATATAAACCGGCGCGATGCCCTCCCGGTAAATATAGCCCCACATCTGGTCGAACTTCTCCGGCAGGTGCGCGGCGAAGTCGGAGGACTGGAACCAGGGCTGGGCATAGACCGAGTTGGGGTAGTCATGGGCCGAATAGACCAGTTTATGGTCCACATCGAGGTCGATGGGCCGGTCACGCACCCCCATGAGGTTGCCGCCCCACCAATAATTGTTGCCCTCGTAAGTGCCCACGCCCTCCACGAAGATCAGCCAATTGTCATTGACGGCTCCGATGGCATTGCCCGCCCGCTCGGCGGCCGCCGCCCAATCCTTGGCGCCGCCACCGCCCCAGGTGCCGTTATACGGCTCGTTATGGAGGTCGGCGCCGATCACGGTGGGGTCATCGGCATAACGCTGCGCCAGCATCTGCCAGTCGGAGATCCAGGCGGCCTCGGTATATTTGCTATTGTACCACAGGCCATTCTCGGAGGTGCCGGCGCCGGAATCGGAGCGGTGATGGTCGAGGATGATCTTGATCCCGATCTCCCCCGCATAGTCGACGATCTTGTCCATGATCTGGAGGGCGGTGAGGCCCTTCAGGTCCGGGTTCTTGTTGAAGTCGATGCCGTTGGGCGCCGCCGAGGTGTGCAGCATCTCCGACGAGAACGGCAGGCGGATGGTGTTGAACCCCTCGTCCACCATCTGGTCCATCATGTCCTTGTAGCCGCGCGTCCACAGGCCGTGGGGCGCCAGCGTCGAACTTTCGAAGCCGAACCAGTTCACGCCGGCAATCTGGACCGAATTCCCGTCCGCATCGACGATCTGGTTGCCTGAGGTGCTCAGCCAGCCGGACGCGGCCGCACCGGTGGCAGGATCGCCCTCGGTCACCTGCACGTCGGCAATGCTGATAACGGGCTTGTTCCCCGGAGGCGTCGCCACGTCGTCATTGGTGAGGGTGCCGGTGGCGGACGGCTGGGCGATGGTGGCGCCCTGGGCGGACGAGAGGGTGACCTTGAAAGTCTCGTCCGGCTCCACCGTGCCGTCTCCCACGGCTTTCACCTCAATGACCTTCTGCGTCTCGCCGGCCGCGAAGGTGAGCGTGCCCGTCTTCGCCACATAATCGGAGCCCGCGATCGCGGTGCCGTCGGCCGTGGCGAAGGAGACGGTGACGGCGCTGGTGGCCGCCTGTGACAGGCTCACCACGAAAGAGCCATGGCCCGGATCTGCCGCGCTTCCCTCCGCAAAGCTCGCGCCGGCAATGGAGAGGGTGGGCAGGGGGGCCACGTCGTCATTGACGATGGTGCCGGTGGCCGAGCCATCGGCGATGGTGGCGCCGGCGGGATTGGACAGGGTGAGGGAGAGGGCTTCGTTGGCCTCGACCGCGGTGTCGCCGGACACCAGCACCCTGACCACCTTGGAGGTCTCGCCCGCCGCGAAGGTCAATGTGCCGCTCTTGGCGGTATAGTCCGAGCCGGCCAGCGCCGTGCCGTTCGCGGTGGCATAGGCCACCGTCACCGGAGCCGTGGCGGCCGCTGAGAGGGAGACGGTGAAGGCCAGCTCCTTGGTGCCGGAATTGCCCTCGGTCACGGAAGCATCGGCAACGGAGAGGGCGGGCAGGGGGGCCACGTCGTCATTGACGATGGTGCCGGTGGCCGAGCCATCGGCGATGGTGGCGCCGGCGGGATTGGACAGGGTGAGGGAGAGGGCTTCGTTGGCCTCGACCGCGGTGTCGCCGGACACCAGCACCCTGACCACCTTGGAGGTCTCGCCCGCCGCGAAGGTCAATGTGCCGCTCTTGGCGGTATAGTCCGAGCCGGCCAGCGCCGTGCCGTTCGCGGTGGCATAGGCCACCGTCACCGGAGCCGTGGCGGCCGCTGAGAGGGAGACGGTGAAGGCCAGTTCCTTGGTGCCGGAATTGCCCTCGGTCACGGAAGCATCGGCTACGGAGAGGGCGGGCAACACGGGCTCCGGCTCACCGCCCACGGCAGTGCCGTTCAGGAGGAAGCCGCTCGCCACATGACCTGCGGCGCCCGAACTGGCCTGGAAGCCAAAGGCCGCTTGCTTGCCTGCGCCGACGGTGCCGTTCCAGGAGGCATTCTTGATCACATAATGATTGCCCACATGGCTGACGATGACCGCGTTCCAGATGTTGGTGATGGTGAAGGCGGCATCGAATTCCACCGTCCATCCCTTCAGCCCGCCGGCGCCGGCCTCCACCTTCATGTCGGCCACGAAGCCCGCGCCCCAATCGTCGCGGACCACATAGTCCACATCGCCGGCCGCCACGGGGGCCGCATCGTCATTGCGGATGGTGCCCACCGCGGTGCCATCCGCAATGGTGGCGCCGGAGGCGGCGGACAGGGTGACGGAAAAGGTCTCGTCCGCCTCCGCCGTCCCGTCGCCGATGGCGGCGACCGTGATGGTTTTCTGCGTCTCGCCCGCCGCAAAGGTCAGCGTTCCCGTCTTCTTCGTGTAGTCACCGCCGGCCAAAGCGGTGCCGTCGGACGTGGCATATTTCACCGTCACCGGCGTCGCCGAGGCGGCGGACAAGGTGACCACGAATGTGCCCTTGCCGGGCGTGGCGGCAGAGCCTTCCGCGAAGGAGGCATCGGCGATGGACAAGGTGGGCAGCGCGGGCGCGGCATCATCGTTAAGGATGGTGCCCACCGCAACGCCGTCGCCGATGGTGGCGCCGGAAGGCGTGCTGAGGGTGACCGTGAAGGTCTCATTCGCCTCGAAGGCGGTATCGCCCATGATGTCCACATGGACCATCTGCGAGGTTACGCCAGGGGCAAAGGTGACGGTGCCGGTGGTGGCCTTGTAGTCGGAGCCCGCCTTGGCGGTGCCGTCCGAGGTGGCGTACTGCACCGTCACCGTCTCGCTGGAGGCCTTGTCCAGCGTCACCGCGAACATGAAGTGCATGTGTTCCCCATTGCCCTCGCTCACGGCGAGATCGGCGATGGAGACCTTGGGCGGGGTGTTCGGGGCCGCGTCCACATCGTCATTGCGGATGGTGCCCAGCGCCGAGCCATCAAGCAGGGTTGCGCCACTGGGTGAAGACAATTGCAGGGTGAGAGTCTCGTCCACCTCCACCTGCGCATCGCCACGCACGGCCACCTGCACGGTCTTCGTGGTTTCACCGGGGGCAAAGGTGACGCTGCCGACGGCGGACTCATAGTCCGTTCCGGCGGTAGCGGTGCCATTGAGAGTGGAGTAGCTGACCGAAACCGGGCTCGCCGAGGCGGCGGAGAGGCGAACGGTGAAAGCCAGCACAGTCGTGCCGGACGCGCCTTCCGCAATGGTGGCATCGTCCACAGAAAGCGTGGGCAGGCCCGCCGGCGGGGTGGCGGCGTCCAAGAGACCCTGCCACTCGGCGCGTGCAGAGGTGTCCAGGGCCACGATGTTGCTGAAATCAAGCGCGTAGAGGGAGACGCCCGGAAGCGTATAGGTCTGCTTGTTGCCTTCGATGGTGATGATGACGGCGCCATTCTTCTCCGTCACCGAGAACTCACTGGCCTTGAACCAGCCAAAATCGAGCTTGTCTTTGGCAGGGTCGAAGTCCAGCGTCGTGTTGGTGCCGTAGAGCCACTTGATCTCGAATGTGGTGCCCACCTGCCCCGTCGGCGGCGCGCCCGTGCCGGCGTGGGTCGGCCAGGCGTCGGTGCCGGCGATCGGAATATCCCGCGCGATCACCTGGGACGCCGGCACCGTGCCGGAAAAGCCCAGTTGCTGGGAGACCCGATCCTCGTAGACCTGCGCCGAGTGAAAGATGAAATTCTGGATGGTGAGGTCCGAGACTTTCACTCCCAACAGGATCAACGCCTGTCCCGTGCCCGAATTGGAAATCACCACGCCTTCGGAACTGTTGGTCATATAGATCTGCTCGCGGGTTCCGAAATAACGGAAGTCCACGATGTCGTGCGCCGGGTCGAAGCTCACCCGGTCCACCTGGCCGATCTCGTGCGAGCGGGCATAGACGGTGTGCGGTGCCTGGACGATGCCATGCTCCCAGGCCAACGCCCCGCTCACGTCCTGGCGCAGATGGTCGTTGATGATCGGCTTGAAGTTATCAATGGTCAGCTGGCCGAGGGAAACGCCCTGGACAATGGCCACTTCGCCCGACCAGGGATTCATGAAGCCGACGCCCTGGGGCGTGTCCACAATGATGAAATTGTGGACCGAATAGTCCCCCAGATCGAGCTTGTCCCTGGTCGGATCGAAGCCGACGATGTCCGCACCATCCGGGTGTACCGCAAAGACCCGCCCCGTCGAGTTGGTCTGATTGGTCTCGCTCGCCATGTGCCGTCTCCGTCAGGGTGTTCCACGTCCCTTGCGACCGCTTCTAGACATGGCGGCGGGCGCGGCGCATCAGCCTGGGCGGGGCCATTCGACGATCCGGGCGAAATAGTCGACGGAACAGGCAGACGCTGCTCAGCCGCTTGCCCGGACGGGCCGTTGCTTTATTCCTCTGCGTCGGCGGCGTGGCGCGACCCGCGTCGATGGCATCGTGGGGGAAGATGTGAGGCTCGAGACGATCCGGCGCCGCTGGAGGAACGCCACCGCCTTTCAGCGGGTGCAGGTGGCGGGATGGAGCGCCTTCGTCGTCATCGACCTCGTCATTCGCCTCGTCACCTATGGCGATCCCACCATCTCGGCGGTGCTGACCCTGATTTCCGTGGTGCTGTTCGCGGGTGCCGCCCTTCTTCTGCGCGCTTTCTATCACCAGAGCGTGTTCACGCAGGACATGTCCACCGGGACAGCCCTGCGGGTGATCGGGGCTTCGTTCCTGGCGGCCTTCCTGGTCATCACCGCCATCTATGCCATCCGGCAGGCCATGGGCTGGGACATTCCCGCCTGGCGGCCCATGCAGGAATATTTCGCCCCGCTCATCTATTACTTCACGGTGGTCTGTGGCGGCAGCTTTGCCTATTTCTGGGTGCGCACCGACTGGCGACGCCGGGCCGAGCACCAGCGAGCGGTGCAGGCGGAGGCCGAAGCCCTGCGCGCCGAACTGCTGCAGCTGCGCCTCCAGCTCGATCCCCATTTTCTCTTCAATGCCCTGAACGGAGTGGCGGAAGAGATCCCCGAACATCCCGACGCGGCGCTGGCCATGCTGCGTCAGCTCTGCACGTATCTGCGCCACTCGCTGGACAGCATCGGCGAACCCGTCACCACGGTGTCCGCCGAGGCGGATGCCCTCGCCGCCTATCTGAAAGTCCAGGAAGCCCGCTTCGGCGAGCGTCTCACGGCCCATCTGGTGGTGGCGCCCGACGTGCGGCAGCGGCCCATTGTCAGCTTCCTGCTCCAGCCCTTGGTGGAAAACGCCATCAAGCACGGCACGCGGCGCCACGGCCTGCGCCTTACGGTCTTAATCCACGGCGCGGGCGACGCGCTGCATGTGCGCATCGAGAATTCCGGCACCCTTGCGGAACGCACGCGCCCATCCCGGCTGCGGCCCGGCGTTGGCCTGCCCAATCTGCGCCGCAGGCTGGCTTTGCATTACCCCCTGCGGCACCGCTTCGCCTTGAGGGAGGGCGACCGGCCCATCTCGCCGGGTGCCGCATCGCGGGAAGGTGACCGGGTGGTGACGGCGGAACTGGTCCTGGAAGGTGCGCCATGCTCCGGGTGGTGATCGTTGATGACGAGCCCCTCGCCCGCCGCGCGCTGCGGCGGCTGCTCAAGCCCCATGCGGGTGTGAGCGTGGTCGGCGAGGCCGACACCGTGGTTGCGGCCTGCGCACTGGTGACGCGCGAGCGGCCCGAATTGATGCTCCTCGACATCGAGCTGGGGCAAGGCGACGGGTTCGATCTCCTGGCCGCCCTCACCCCTTCGCCGCTGGTGGTGTTCGTCACCGCCCATCCCCATTATGCGGTGGAGGCGTTCAAGGTGCGCGCGGTGGACTACCTCCTGAAGCCCATCGCGCAGGAGCGGTTCGACGAGGCCCTTGGGCGGGTGCGGGCGCTGGTGGCGCGTCAGGAGACGCCGGAGGTCCCGGCGCTGGAATTGCGCACGCCCGCCCGCACGGTGCTTGCCGCGCCGACGGACCTGTGCGCCATCCGGGCGGAAGGCGATTTCTGCCACGTCCTGCTGGCGAACCAGCCGCCCCTGATGATCCTGCGTTCGCTCTCCCAGTTCGAAACCCAGCTTCCCAATCCACCCTTCCTGCGCCTCGACCGCTCCATTCTCATCAATCGCGACCGCCTGCGCCGCATTGATGCCCGCACCCGCGACGATGTTCATCTCAGCTTCCAGGGCCTGAGCGAGCCGGTGCAGATCGGCCGCACGGCCGCCGCCCGCCTGCGCGAGGCCATGGCCGGAGAGCGCTGACACCCGCCTTACCGCGCGCTCCCCCCCGGGCCCGGTCGCGAGCAAGAACGATATGGCGCGGTGCCGGAATGCTCAAAATGAGCACACCCCCCTTGACGCCCTCTTATGCTCACTTCTAGCATTAGAGAAAGAAAGCCGACTTCGCTTCGGCTCATTTTTTGACGTCAATTATACTCAAAACGAGTATATGGGAGGAAATGCCATGCTGCACCAGGTCTCGCCGGAGCGGGCGCTGCCCCTGCCCCATCTCTATGACAAGGTGCGGCGCCACGTACCGGCCATGGAATGGTCCATCCTCGCTGACGACGTGGAGGCGATCCTGCGCCTCAAGCGCGAGCGCAACGCCATCCTGCTGGCCCACAATTACCAGGCGCCGGAAATCTTCCACACCGTGGCGGACATTGTCGGCGACAGCCTCGCCCTTGCCCGCGAGGCGGCGTCCACCGATGCCGACGTGATCGTTCTGGCCGGCGTTCATTTCATGGCCGAGACCGCCAAGATCCTGAACCCGCACAAGACCGTGCTCATCCCCGACGAAAAGGCCGGCTGCTCGTTGGCCGAGAGCATCACCCCGCAGGACGTGCGCGCCTTGCGCGCCCGGCATCCCGGCGTGCCGGTGGTGACCTATGTGAACACCTCGGCCGCCGTGAAGGCAGAATCCGATGTGTGCTGCACCTCCGGCAACGCCCTCAAAGTGGTGGAGGGGCTTGGCGTGCCCCGTGTCATCATGATCCCGGACGAATATCTCGCCCGCAACATCGCCGCCCAGACAAAAGTGGAGATCATCACCTGGAACGGCCATTGCGAGGTGCATGAGCGCTTCACGCCCATGGACATCGCCGAGATCCGCGAGACCTATGCCAATGTGACCGTCATCGCCCATCCCGAATGCCCGCCGGATGTGGTGGCCGCCTCCGACTTTGCCGGCTCCACCGCCGAGATGGTCTCCTTCGTCGCCACAAAGCGGCCGGAGCGGGTGGCGCTCGTGACGGAGTGCTCCATGGGCGACAATGTGGCCGTCCATTATCCCGAGATCGACTTCGTGCGGCCCTGCAATCTGTGCCCGCACATGAAGCGCATCACGCTCGGCAATATCCGCCGCGCGCTGGAAACCCTGGCGCCGGAAGTCACCGTCGACCCCGCGCTCATCCCCGGTGCCCGCGCCTCGGTCGAGCGCATGCTGGCCATCCGGTGAGCGCCATGGCCGACCCGAACGATCGCATCCTCATCGTCGGGGCGGGCATAGCGGGGGCGGCCACTGCCCTGGCGCTGGCGCCCTTGCCCGTGCTCGTCGTGGCGCCCACCGGCGTCAGCGCCGATGCCGCCACCACCCTCGCCCAGGGCGGCATCGCCGCCGCCCTCGGGCCGGACGACGACCCCACCCTCCATGCGGCCGACACCCATGCCGCCGGTGCCGGCTTGTGCGAGGCCGAGGCGGTGGCCCGCGTGACGGCGGAAGGTCCAGCCATCATCGCCCGCCTTGCCGCCCTCGGCATCCGCTTCGACACGGACGAAAGCGGCGCGCTCGCGCTGGGCCTTGAAGCCGCTCATGGCCGCTCGCGCATCGTCCACGCCAATGAGGATGCCACCGGCCGCGCGGTTCTGGAAGGCCTCATCGCCAAGGCCCGCATCGCTCCGCACATCAGCCGGCGGGCGGATCTCGTCGCCGTGCGGCTGGAGGCCGAAGACGGCCGGGTTCATGGCCTCTGGTGCCGCGACCATGGCGGCCGGCTGGTGCATCTGAGCGGCCGCGCGGTGGTGCTCGCCACCGGGGGCATAGGCGGGCTTTATGCCTCCACCACCAATCCGCGCAGCGCTGTGGGCTCCGGCCTTGCCATGGCGGCGCGCGCAGGCGCGGTGCTGCGGGACCTGGAATTCGTGCAGTTCCACCCCACCGCCATCGCCACCGCCAGCGATCCCATGCCGCTCGCCACCGAGGCCCTGCGGGGTGCCGGCGCCATCCTGGTGGACGAGACGGGGGCGCGCTTCATGGCCGACGTGCCAGGCCGTGAACTTGCCCCGCGCGACGTGGTGGCCCGCGCCATCCATGATCGCATCCGCGGCGGCCACCGGGTTTTCCTGGATGCCCGCCCGGCGCTCGGCGCGCACTTCGCGCGGCATTTCCCCTCGGTCGCCCAATTGTGCCGCACCAACGGCATCGATCCCGAGCGCGACGCCATCCCGGTCCGTCCGGCGGCCCATTATCACATGGGCGGCATCAAGGTGGACGGGACGGGCCGGACATCCCTTGCCGGGCTCTATGCCTGCGGGGAAGTGGCCTCCACCGGCCTTCACGGCGCCAATCGGCTGGCGAGCAATTCCCTGCTGGAGGCGCTGGCCTATGCGCAATGGATCGCGGCGGACATTGCCCATCGTCAGGCGCACGCGCCCGTCGCGGCCTCTGCGGCACCCGCGGACGGCCCGCCCGCCGGAATTGAGGCGGTCCGTGCCCTGATGGAGAGCCATGTGGGCGTGGTACGGGAAGGCGACGGGCTGCGACGCGCGCTGCGGCTCCTGGCACCCCGTATGGCGCAGGATGATGCCGCCTTGGTGGCCGGCCTCGTGACCCTCGGCGCGCTGGAGCGAACCGAGAGCCGGGGCGGCCATTTCCGCGCCGATCACCCCGCGACCGGCGCTCCGCGCCACAGCGAGATCACCTTGCCCGCCGCCGCCGCGCGGCTCGCCGCGCATGCGGAACACGCGCTTCGAGAGGCCGTCTGATGAGCCCCAGAACCCTTGATCCCCTGCCCGCCCTTCTCACCGAACCTCTGGTGCGCGCCGCGCTGCTGGAGGACCTCGGCCGCGCCGGCGACATCACAAGCGAGGCGGTGATTCCCGCCGACACCCGGATGGCCGTGCACATGGCCGCCCGCCAGGGTGGCGTGGTGGCGGGGCTGGACCTTGCCATCCAGGCGTTTCGCCTGATTGACCCGACACTCGCCATTGATGTTCTGAAAGGGGACGGCTCCGCCGTGGCCCCGGGCGAGCCGGTGTTGCGCATCGAGGGCCGGGCGCGGCCCATCCTGAGCGCCGAACGGGTCGCCCTCAATTTCGCCTGCCGCCTGTCCGGCATTGCCAGCGCCACCGCGAATCTTGTGGCAGCCGCCCGTCCCCACGGACACGCCCGCATCGCCTGCACGCGCAAGACGACGCCCGGCCTGCGGGCGGTGGAAAAATATGCGGTGCGGGCGGGGGGCGGCGCCAATCACCGCTTCGGGCTCGATGACGCCATCCTCATCAAGGACAACCATGTGGCCGCCGCAGGCGGGGTCGCGGTGGCCATCACCCGGGCAAAGGCCCATGTGGGGCATCTGGTGAAGATCGAGGTGGAGGTGGACACGCTCTCCCAATTGGAGGAGGCGCTCTCCGTCGGCATCGATGCGGTGCTGCTGGACAATATGGGCCCGGACACCCTGAGGGAGGCGGTGCGGATGGTGAACGGGCGCGCCATCACCGAAGCCTCGGGCCGCATCACCGCGCAGACCGTCCCGGCCATTGCTGCCTCGGGCGTGGATATCATTTCCTGCGGATGGCTGACCCACAGCGCCCCGATCCTGGACCTGGGGCTGGACGACATCTGAAAGGCGCTGGCGCGCCGAAGCCGTCCATGGGCTGCGCCCATGGACGGCTTGCCTCACATGAAGACGCCGAGGGCCTGGAGATAGAGCTCCACGATGGCCTCGTGCTCGCGCCGCTTGTCCACGTCTTCCTTGCGGATCTTGAGGATGGTGCGCAGGGCCTTCACGTCGAAGCCGTTGGCCTTGGCCTCCGCGAACACGTCCTTGATGTCGTCGGCAATGGCCTTCTTTTCTTCCTCGAGGCGCTCGATGCGCTCGATGAAGGACTTGAGCTGTTCCTTGGCGAAGCCCGCCGGGGCGTCGGAAGCATCGTCCGTCACGAGGGAAACCTTCTAGTCCTGCGGACGCGCCGCCCCTCCGCAAGGTGAGGGCGGAGGGACGGGCGCGCCTGAATTGAGCGGGGCGGAAGGCCGCAAGGCTTCCGCGCGGAGGCTGGATACAGCGCAAATCGCAGCGCCCGCGTCAAGGAAGCTTCCCCGCTATCCACCCCCTGTGGGTAGCTGGGATCCGCGCGCCGGCCCCACCGCTTGGCTTCAATGGGAGGGCTTCGACTGCGCGAACGCGGCCTTCTGCTCAGCGGTCGCCTCGGCCTGGTGGAGCGCCTTCCAGGCCTCGTAGCTCATGCCATAGACCGCTTCCCGGCTCTCGCCCTTGGTGAGCGGCAGGCCCGCCGCCTCCGCCGCCTCCAGATACCAGTTGGACAGGCAGTTGCGGCAGAAACCGGCGAGGTTCATCAGGTCGATATTCTGCACATCGGTGCGGGTGCGCAGGTGAGAAACGAGGCGGCGGAAGGCAGCCGCTTCCAGCGTCTCGCGCTCGGCCTCGGTCAGATGGCGCGGGGCACCGTTATCGGCGTCGGTGTCGTGGCTCATGAACGGATCCTTTCACCGCCAAAGCTGGGCGCTCCGGAAAGTCGCCGCAAGAGCTTATCCCCGCCTTGCCTCTCTCTCGCCCCGATCACCGCCGAGAAAGCCCGCGCTTGGACCAATGCAGGACGCCCGCCAAGCTCGGGCATTGACGCTCGCCCCCGGCACGGGCACACCAGGGAACCGATGCGCCGTAGAGATTTGCCCTTCTTGCATTTGCCGCCTCTGCCGTCGCCGCGCGCCCTTGCCGGGCTGTGCGCCCTCGCGCTCGTCCTGATGCCGCTGATGCCGCAGGTGGCACTCGCGGACTTCCGGCTGTGCAACCGCACCCAGAGCCGCATCGGCATCGCCATCGGCTACAAGGACAATGAGGCCTGGACCACCGAGGGCTGGTGGAACGTCGCCTCCAATTCCTGCGAGACGCTGCTGCGCGGCGACCTGGTGGCACGTTTCTATTACATTTACGCCGTAGACTATGACCAAGGCGGGGAATGGTCCGGCAAGGCCTATATGTGCACCCGAGACAAGGAGTTCACCATTCGCGGCGCCGAGGATTGCCTCGCCCGCGGCTTTGACCGCACCGGCTTCCTGGAGGTGGACACCAAGCAGCAGAAGGCCTGGACGGTGCAGCTCACGGAGCAGAACCAGACCCAGACCGACAAGGCCCCCCTGCCCCCGCCGATTCCGGGCGGGGTGCCCATGCCCATTCCTGCCGCAAGGCCCAAATAGGCGGCACGCTCAGCGTCCCGCCCTCACGAAAAACTGGAGGATGCCATGAGACGCCAGCGCCGCACCAAGATCGTTGCCACACTGGGCCCCGCCTCCTCCGATCCGGCTGTCATCGAGCAATTGTTCGTCGCTGGCGCGGACGTGTTCCGTATCAATATGAGCCACACGCCTCACGACAAGCTGCGCGCCTTCGTGGCCGCCATCCGGGGCATTGAGGGCAAGCACAAGCGGCCCATCGGCATCCTGGTGGACCTGCAGGGCCCAAAGCTGCGGCTCGCCACCTTCGACGGCGGCTTCGCCATGCTTGAGCCGGGGGCGACCTTCGTGCTCGATGCCGATCCCACTCCAGGCACGACCGAGCGCGTTCACCTGCCGCATCCTGAAATCCTGGAGGCGCTGGAGCCGGGCCATGGCCTGCTGCTGGACGATGGCAAGATCCGCCTGGAGGTGACGGAGGTCAGCCCCGGCCGGGCCGTGACGCGCGTCGTGGTGGGCGGTCGCATTTCCGACCGCAAGGGCGTGAGCCTGCCGGACACCACCATCCCCTCTTCCGCCCTCACCCCCAAGGACCGGGCCGATCTGGACGCGGCGCTGGAAGTGGGGGCCGACTGGATTGCGCTGTCCTTTGTTCAGCGGCCGGAGGACGTGGCGGAAGCCCGCAAGATCGCTCGTGGCCGGGCCGGCGTGATGGTGAAGGTGGAGAAGCCCCAGGCGGTGGCGCGCCTCGCCGAAATCATGGAATTGTCCGATTCGCTGATGGTCGCCCGTGGCGACCTGGGCGTGGAGATGCCGCTGGAGCGGGTCCCCGGCGTGCAGAAGCAGATGACGCGGGCCGCCCGCCGCTCCGGCACGCCGGTGGTGGTGGCCACCCAGATGCTGGAATCCATGATCACCGCGCCCGTCCCGACGCGCGCCGAAGTGTCCGACGTCGCCACCGCCGTCTTCGAGGGCGCGGACGCCATCATGCTCTCGGCGGAAAGTGCGGCGGGGAAATATCCGGTGGAGGCGGTCGCCACCATGAACCGCATCGCCGAGGAGGTGGAGCGCGACCCGACCTACCGGGCGGTGCTGAACGCGCAGCGCTGCGAGCCGGAAGCCACCACCGCCGACGCCATCGCCGCCGCCAGCCGGCAGATTGCCGAGACGCTGGACCTCGGCGCCATCGTCTGCTGGACCTCCTCGGGCGCCACAGCGCTGCGCGTGGCGCGCGAGAGGCCGAAACCGCTCACCATCGCGCTGACCCCCAATGCGGGCACCGCCCGGCGGCTCGCCTTGGTGTGGGGCGTGCATTGCGTCGTCACCGAGGACGCCCACGACGTGGACGACATGGTGGAGCGGGCCAGCCGCAACGCCTTTTCGGACGGGTTCGCCAAGGCAGGCCAGCGCATCATCGTGGTCGCCGGCGTCCCCTTCGGCACGCCCGGCGCCACCAACATGATGCGCATCGCCTTCGTCAAGGAGAACTGACCGACAGGGGGCGCCGATGCCGCGTCATCCGGTCGAACGGTGGCGGACCTGCGCCCTCAACGTTCCGGCGCCTTGACGATCTGCCCCGTGCTGGGGTCGATCTCGTTGCCGTGCCGGTCGTGGGTCTGGGCCCATTTGAGGAACGCGTTCTGGTTGACGATCATGCCGCCCGCCGCCGCCTCGGCGGCGGCGTCGGACAGGGGGGTGGCGTCTTGCGCTGCCTCGGCCGAAGCCGCGCCGCTGGGTTCATTGTCCCGCTGCATCCGTATTCTCCCTCTCTCGGCCACACAGGCCCCTGCACGTCACACATCCTTTCGGGCGGCACCGGGGAGCGGGGCGGACGCGGCCGGCTTGTCGCCATGCCGCGCCATGACCTCGCGCAGGATGTCGGGATTGTCAGCCCACAGGCCGCGCTGCACGTCGAGATAAAGCGACTTCAGGGAGCCGCCGCCGGCAGCGGCGGCCACCGCCTCGTCACTGACGGGCCGATCGTCGGCGGGCGTGCCCATGGCGTCTTTGCGCTCCGGGGCGTCGTCGTGTTCCATGATGTCCCTCCTTGACTCGCCAGGCGCGGAGGCGCCGAATTGCTGGCGAGTGGTCAATTCCCCAGGCCGCCGGCGGGGTTCCGGCGGGATAAGGGGACGTTTGGGCAGCGCACGCCCGCATTCCGGCGCGAGGAGGATGCACAGCGCCCCTGCCGCCTTGGGCAGCGGGTCACGCTTACGTTGGGATGAACGCCTCAGCCCCTCTTCTGGCCGGGCGCGGCGTGGATCGACTGCACGAACTGGTCCAGCAGCATCTTGCCCCGCGATACCTTGGCGTGCGTGAGGCGATGGAAGTAGTGACGCATGCTGTTGCCGCCGGAGACCATCTCCAGTTGGTCGTCGTCTAGGATCCGGCCAACCGGCGCCTCGCCGGCCTTGCCGATCTCGTTCTTGGACATGATGCGGCCTCCGCCGTGGCGCAGACGCTTTCAGGCGCCCACCGACTTCTGCTCAAACCATGCCGCACGCTTTAGGTTGAGATCAAGGCGAAAACAGTAGAAAAACAAATAATATCGCGTCAAGAATAAGAAAAAACACAGGACAAATACTATTTCTTACTTATTATTTCGAACTCTTTCTTCAAACCCTTAGATATCCCGCCCGTCCACTGTCACCGCCAGCTCCTTGACCATATCCTTGGCGCCCTCCAGGTGGGGATTGATGGCAAGGGCCCGTCGGGCGGCGGCGAGCGCGGCCTTGTCATCGCCCAGCTCGCGCATGATCAGCGCAAGCCCGAACAGCGCCGTATAGTGGCGCGGCTCGCGGGCCAGCACCTCGCTGATGTCGGAGAGGGCGTCGGCATAATCGTCCTGGACATAGAAGATCGTGGCACGGCGGGCGAGCGCGCCCAGATGGTCCGGCGCGATGGTGAGAACCGAATTCAGCAGTTCCACGGCCAGGTCATATTCCTTGGCTCCCGCCGCCAGCTCGGCGCGGGCCATCAGCAGGTCGGCACTGGCGCTGCCGGACTGGGCGAAGATGGCATCAATGCGATTGCCCACCGCCTTTGCGCTCTCGTCGTCCGGCGCGATCTTCAAGGCCTCGAACAGGGCATCCAGTTGACCCCGCCGATCCCGTTGCGGGCGCACGCGCGGCGCGGCGCCATCGCGGGGCGCGGTCGCCTCCGGGACGCCGGGCCGGGGAACGGGACCTGTGGTCTGCGCCAGAGTGGCAGGCGCGGCCAGGAGAACAAGAGCGGCGGCAAGGCCGGCCCGCCCGAGCCGACGACGGAACGGGCCCAGAACGGGGCGGCAGGGGCAATGCGGCGAGGCGGACGATGAGCGCATGACGCAAGTTTCCGCCGCACCCGCAAAAGCGTCAACCGCCCCGTCCCTTTCGGGCGGAGCGGTTGAAATCACGAACGCTCGATGAGAGGCGCGTGGCGGGCCAAAAGGCCCGGATCATCAACCCTGGCGCGCCTTGTAGCGCTTCTGGGTCTTGTTGATGATGTACATGCGGCCCTTGCGACGGACCAGGCGGTTGTCCCGGTGACGACCGACGAGCGACTTGAGAGAGTTACGGATCTTCATGACACACTAGCCTTCGGCCGACCGCGGCGCGCTTGCCGCGCGGCTCGTCGACACGTCTTGATGGATCGAGCCGGCGTGATACGGGCCACGGGGCGCCTTGTCAACGCCCCAGGACCGAAATCACCTCCTTTCGCCAGCCCCGCGCAGGCGAAAACCCATTGGCGGGACTCACGGTTTGGCGAAACGCGGCGCGCGGGAGGTCGGACGCCCCGCAGGCTCACTTGCCCTGCAGGAGCGGCGCCAGTTCCTTGTCCAGGTCCTCGGGCGAGAGCGCGCCCGATAGCTTCTTGCCGTTAATGAAGAAGGTGGGGGTGGAATCCACGCCCAGCTCCTTATTGGCATATTGGGCGCTGGCCTGGACCTTCTCCGCCAGTTCCTTGTCGGTGAGACACTTCTCGAAGTCCGCCTCGGTCATGCCGGCCTGCTTGTAGACCGCGAGCAGCCCCTGCGCCGGATTGGAGCTGAAGGCCCAGCTCTTCTGGGTGTCGAACAGGCTGGACACCATGGGGAAATACTTGTCCTGCGGCATGCAGCGCGCCAGCATGAAGCCGGCGGTGGCCACCGGATCGAAGGGGAATTCGCGCAGGATGAAATAGACCTTCCCGGTATCGATATATTTCGCCTTTAGCTCAGGGAAGGACTTGGCGTGGAACGCCGCGCAATGGCTGCAGGTGAGCGAGGCATATTCCACGATGGTCACCGGCGCCGATGGATTGCCCAGCCCCTGCGTGGGCAGCGGGCTCGCGGCGGGGGCCATCAGCTTGGCCTGATCGATCGTCTGCGCCTGGGCGGGAGCGACCGCGCCCAGGAGATGCGCCAGGGGACCGGCGACCGCCGCGAACAAAGCGATCTGGCTTGCGCCCTTCAGGAACCGGCGACGGTGCAACAGCATGGAATTCTCCGAACAAGGGAAGCGCATGACGGCCGCTTCCAGGCCGTCCCAGAGTGAGACCGCGGCGCAGCAGCCGGGTGCATCGATGGTCGAAGGCGCTGCCCCTCGTCCCGCTCGAACACCGTCCGCCCCGTGCAGAATGCCCGGCCACCGGCCGGCACCGCGTTGTCCCTCTAGGACCAGACGTGGGCGTTTAACATGGCGGTCTTCGGGCGCCAATGCGCGGCGCGTTCAAGATTTCCGGCGCTCTCCACGCACCAGGGCGCCGAGCCGAGCCAGGGAGGCCGCCAGCCCCTCATTCTCGAACGTGCCGATCTCCTGCCGCGCCTGCGCCACCAGGGCGGGATCGGGCTCCACCGGGCGGGGCGGCACACGGCGGGGTGGCACCGGCCCCTGGCGCAGCGCGATGCGCGTCACGCAGCGCCAGCCGAAATAGGTGTTGATGCGCTCGACAATCTGTGGCGCGGCATATTGCATCTCGATGGCATAGGGCCCTTCCACCCGCACCACCAAAGTGGCGTCCTGGTTGCCATCGCGCGGCCATTGCAGCTTCAGCGGCATGGAGCGGGGGCCGAGCTCCGGCCCGGCAATCTCGTCCCAGCTGGTGACGATCTCGACAGTGGAAAACCCCGCACGCCCGCAGGCATCGGCAATGGTGGGGCCCACCAGATCGGCCAACGGCCTGGGGCCGAAGGGCTTCCTCATCCTCATCCTTCCCCCGCGGATCGCGCGTACATCTTGCCGGCCGCGCCGCCCGCGGTCAGGGTGCCGCTCATGACGCGCGCCATTCTATCTCCTCCCTCGACCGCACAGAAGGCACAGCCGGACCCTGCCGCCCTGCTGGCCTGGTATGACCGCCACCGCCGGCGCCTGCCCTGGCGCGCCGAGGAAGGGCGGACCGCCGATCCCTATCACGTGTTCCTGTCGGAGATCATGCTCCAGCAGACCACCGTGAAGGCGGTGGGGCCCTATTTCGTGGATTTCCTGCGGCGCTGGCCGCGCGTGTCGGACCTAGCCGCCGCGCCTTTGGAGGAGGTGCTCTCCGCCTGGGCCGGACTTGGCTATTATGCCCGCGCCCGCAACCTACACGCCTGCGCCAAGGCGGTGGTGGAGCGCCATGGCGGCGCCTTTCCCGATGACGAGGCGGCGCTGCTGGAGCTGCCCGGCATCGGCCCCTACACCGCAGCAGCCATCGCTGCCATCGCCTTCGACCTGCCCGCCTCGCCGGTGGATGGCAATATCGAGCGGGTGGTAAGCCGGCTCTATGCCATCGACACCCCCCTGCCCAAGGGCAAGGTGGAAATCCGCGCCCGCGCCGCTGCCCTGGTGCCACGCCGGCGCCCCGGCGATTTCGCCCAGGCCATGATGGATCTCGGTGCCACCATCTGCACGCCGAAGTCCCCGGCTTGCGGCTTGTGTCCCTGGATGGAGCCGTGCATCGGGCGCGCGGCGGGTGATGCGGCCCGCTATCCGGTGAAGGCACCCAAGGGAGAAAAGCCGCACCGGCAAGGCATCGCCTTCCTCGCCGTGCGGGCGGATGGCGCCGTGCTCCTGCGCACCCGGCCGGACAAGGGCCTGTTGGCCAAGATGACCGAGGTGCCCTCCACCCCCTGGGCGGCGGACGTGCCCGATCCCGAGGTCCATGCGCCGCTGCAAGGACGATGGCGGCGGCTGCCCGGCCGTGTGGACCATGTGTTCACGCACTTTTCCCTGACGCTGCAGATCCTGCGGGCCGACTTTCCCCTTGGCGCGCCCGCGCCCGCCGGGTGCCGGTGGGTGCGCCCGGAGGGCTTCTCGGCGGAGGCCCTGCCTTCGGTGATGCAGAAGGTGCTTGCCCAAAAGATGGGATGAGCCAGAGCGGTATTGGTTAATTTTTTATTTGCCCCCACCTGCCGTGATTGCGCCTCGCCCCTGCCCCCCCCTACGGTCCCGCTCAAGCTGGGCAAGCGAGGTGGGCAGCATGGTCTACGGTTTCAACCGGTGGCGGTCCGCCGCCATGGTCGTTTTGGGTTGCGCGACGACGGCAATGGTCGGCGTGGCGGACGGGCACGGGGCGGACCTGGCGGTGCAGGCTGCGCCCGTCGTGAAGGCGCCGCTCCCGGCCGCACCCCTGTCCTGGCAGGGCTTTCACATAGGTGTGGTGGCCGGCGCCGTCTTCAGCGACAGCTCCGTCACGCCGCAAGTGGCCGGAGACTTTCTCACCAACCCCAATCTCGGCCTCTATCAGGCCCAATATAACAACGCCCTTGGGGGTTCCTCGACCGGCTTCACCATCGGTGGGACCATCGGCTACGACTGGCAGGCCCCTGCGGGAAATGCGGCGGCCTGGGTGTTTGGCCTCGAGGCGGACCTGAGCTATGCCGGGAGCGGCACGAGCGGAACAGCCTTGACCGCGTCCATGATCACGCCGGGTCAATTCCTCACCAAGTCCTACAGCATTGACGGCTCCTGGTTCGGCACAGCGAGGGCCCGCCTTGGCTATGCCGCAGGGCCGACGCTATTCTATGTGACCGGGGGCCTCGCCGTGGCATCCTCGGGCGCCGATGTCACGATCCGGGACAGCATGGGATGGTATGCCTGGACGGGCAGCACATCGGGCACCCGCTGGGGCTGGACGCTCGGCGGTGGCGCCGAGACGCGTCTCGACGCGCATTGGTCCGTGAAGGCCGAATATCTCTATGTGAACCTGGGAAGCAGCAGCTTCACGTTGAATGGGGCTGCAAGCAACCCCATTCCCAGCTACACCCTGAATGCCAACGCGGACTACGCCTTCAGCATCGTGCGCGCCGGCCTCAACTATCGCTTCTAGAGCATGCGCCAATCAGCCTGCACCGCAGGCTGATCGGATCACGCATTCTGTCTCAATGAGTGAGAGGGCGATTCACCCATCAGATTGATTCAATCTGATGGGATCGCGCTCTAAGCCTCACTCGGAGCGCACACCCATTTCCTCGCGCAGGCGGGCGCGCAGCATGTCGATGGGATGGCGGCGGCCTTCCTGCTCCACATGCCAGAAGGTCCACCCATTGCAGGCCTCCGCCCCCTGGGCGAGGGCACCCATGCGGTGGATGGACCCCACAGCCTGGGCATTGGCCAGCGCGATCGTACCATCTGCGCGCACCACGGCCCGCACCTGGCCCTTGGAATCGGTAAGCTCCAGGCCCGGCGCCACGAGCCCGCGCTCCACCAAAGCGGAGAAGGCGACGCGGGGCGCCTCGCGGGCGCTGGGCGGGGCGATCAGGGCGGATTCGGGCAGGGGCTCCACCGCATCGATGCGGGCTTGGGCCGCCTGCGCATAGGTCTCGTCCCGCTCGATGCCGATGAAGTGGCGGCGCAGGCGCTTGGCCACCGCCGCCGACGTGCCGGAGCCGAGGAAAGGATCGAGCACGACGTCACCGGGCCGGGAGGCGGCGAGCAACACGCGGGCCAGCAATGCCTCGGGCTTCTGAGTGGGATGGGTCTTGCGGCCCTGGGCGTCCTTGAGGCGCTCATGGCCGGTGCAGAGCGGGATCAGCCAGTCCGAGCGGACCTGCACATCCTCATTGCCCCCCTTCAAGGCCTCGTAATTGAACACATAGCCCTTGGCGCCGGGATCGCGCGCGGCCCAGATCAGTGTCTCGTGGGCATTGGTGAAGCGCCGGCCCCGGAAGTTCGGCATGGGATTGGACTTGCGCCAGATGACGTCGTTCAGGATCCAGAACTCCAGATCCTGCATCAGCGCGCCGACGCGGAAAATGTTGTGATAGGAGCCGATCACCCACAGCGTGCCGGTGGGCTTCAGCACACGCTTGGCCGCCAGCAGCCAAGCGCGGGTAAAAGCATCATAGGCCGCAAAGCTCTCGAATTGGTCCCACGCATCGTCCACCGCATCCACGCGGCTTTCATCGGGGCGCTTCAGCTCGCCCTGGAGCTGAAGATTGTAAGGCGGATCGGCAAAGATCACGTCCACCGATCGGGGCGGCAGGCTCGCCATCTGCGCGATGCAATCGCCGATGAGGATGCGATCCAGGCTCGAAGGGTCAACGGCAGTGTCCGGCTTCACGCGAGACTGGCGGGGCGCCCGGACGGGCGCCCCTTTACGCACCACACTCATATCGCATTCCCATACGCTACGCGGAACACGAGGGCAGTGTCGGGGGGCGGAGTGAAGAAGGGGTAAAGCGTGGACGCAACGGGAGGTTTTTTTGGCCCGTCACCGAAAAAGCCTTATGCCACCTCGGCAGCAACCGGCCTCAAACCTCCGACCATTGGCGCAGCAGGTTGTGATAGACGCCGGTCAATTGCACGGCGGAGGGATGGTTCGGCACATCATGGTTCAAGCGGATGATGGCCATGTCCATGTCGAACAGCAGCGCGCGGCGCGTCACATCCCGCACCAGGCTCTGGGTCCAGAAGAAGGAGGCGACGCGGGCGCCGCGCGTCACCGGCGTCACATGGTGGAGCGAGGTGGCCGGATAGATGATGGCGTCCCCCGCCGGCAGCTTCACCGCATGGGTGCCATAGGTGTCCTCCACCACCAGTTCGCCGCCGTCATACTCCTCCGGGTCGGAGAGGAAGAGCGTGGTGGAGACATCCGTGCGCATGCGCTCGCCGGTGCCGCGCAAGGTGCGGATGGCATTGTCCACATGGGACCCGAAGGTCATGCCCTCCTCATAGCGGTTGAACATGGGCGGCAGGACGCGGCGCGGCAGCACCGCCGACATGAAGAGCGGCGAGCGCTCCAGCGCGGAGAGCACCATCTCGCCCAGTTCCGCCGCCTCCGGCCCGCCATCGGGGAGCTGGAGGTTGCGCTTCACCGCGCTCGACTGGAAGCCGGCGGTCACGCGGCCATCAGCCCAGGCGGCCCGGTCCATCACCTGGCGACAGCGCGCCACCTGCTCACGGCTCAGCACGTTGGGAATGTGGATCATCATGGCGCGGCATCCGAAACGGAAAATCCCGCGCCGGCGGAACCGGCGCGGGAGCGATGTGGAGGAAAGGCGCTCAGAAGGTGGCGCGCGCCGTCAGCGAGGCATAGCGCCCCGCCGCCGGAACCGCATGACCACCATAATATTGCGCGTAGTACAGCTCATTGGTCAGGTTGTAGACGTTGAGCTGGAGCTGGAAGTTCTTGTTGATCTGGTAGCTGGCCATGGCATCGAAGTTCCAATAGGACGGCACGTAGACCGTATTATTGGTGTTTGCGAACGTATTGTCCGCATAGGTGATGCCGCCGCCGACGGTCAGCTGGGGCGTGATGTCGTAGGTGGTCCACAACGAGAAGGAGTTGGGCGGGGTGTTCGGCAGTTCCTTGCCGACGGTCGCCAGGCTCTCCAGCGTGGGAGAGGGGCCGACGGACACGATCTCCGACTGCATGTAGGTGTAGCTGACGGTCATGTCCCACTTGTCGGTGAGGGCGCCAGCCGCGCCGAGCGAAATGCCCCGCACCTGCTGCTCACCGCCCAGCACCTGCGGGGGAAGACCCGCCACCGGATCGGTGGGCACGCGGGTATTGGTCTTTGTGGTCTGGAACACGGCGCCGGTGAGCACCATCTTGCCGTCCAGCACTTCCGCCTTCACACCGGCTTCCCAGGTGTTGTTGCTCTCGGGCGCCAGGGTGACGGTGTCGTTGGACAGCACGCCATATTCGGCGGACGGGTTCGAGGATGTGCCGTAGGTGACGTAGAAATTGATCGCCTTGATGGGCGAATAGACCACGCCGAGACGATAATTGAACAGGCTCTCGCTGCTCTGGAGGCTGGAGGCGACGCCGGCATTGGTGATGGCATTATAGGTGGTGTCGGCGATGTCCCAGCGCACGCCGCCCATGATCTGCCAGTTGGGGCCGATCTCGATCTGGTCGCCGGCATAGAAGGCGACGTCGGTCATGTCGGTATTATTGGTGGAAGGCAGGTAGCTGGAATAGCCGCCAACGCCCGCGCTGGCCGACGTGTTGCTCGGCCAATAGAGGCTGGTCCGGCAAGCCGCTGCCGAGGGGTTACAGAGGTTCACGCGGTTCTGGTCGCGCGTCTCCTTGGTCAGCTCCATGCCGGCATTCAGCGTGTGCTTGAAGATGCCGGTCTGGAACTTGGCCACCATGTCCGTGATGTTGGTAAGCTGGGTATTGTCGGTCACGGTGTTGAAGCGCTGCATCCCGATGGTCATGGCCTGGACCGGATAGAGGGTGAGCGCACTCGCGGTCGTGTTGTTGGTGGCGGTGCCCAGGCTGCGTGGCGCCGTGACGATCACGTTGCGATCATTGGCGGTGTAGCGCGTGCCGTTGCTGATGGTGACGAACTCGTTCAGCTCATGCTCGATATAGAGCGTGGCCATGTTGGTGTCGGTGTTGACCTGGTCCTTGAAGGGGCCATTGGTGACGCCGTACCAGTTGGAACGGGGCACCGGCACGGGCGAGGTGGCCGTCCCGTTGCCGTAATAGCCACCCACCGGCTGGCCGAAATTCCCCGGCGATGTGCTCAGCGTAGGCGCCGGAAGATAGGGGTGGCCGTAATCGGGGACGCCGCTCTCGTGCTGATAGTAATAGGAGGCGGTAAGGGTGGTCTTGTCACTGAGGTTGACGGTGACCGACGGCGCGACGCCCCAGCGCTCCGCATTCACATTGTTGCGGTCGGCGGTGTCGACATTCTGGCCCATCAGATTGATGCGGGCATAGACATTGTCGTTGACCTTGCCGTTGGCATCGAGGGTCGCGCGCCAGCCGGAGCTGGAATAACCGGTCACGTCCGCCTCCACGAAGGTGGCGTTCTTGGGCAGCTTGGACACCATGTTGATGACGCCGCCCGTGGACCCGCGCCCGAAGGCGAAGGAGGACGGCCCCATGAAGACCTCCACCGCCTCGATGTTGAACATGTCGCGGGTGTACCAGCCGGTGTCGCGGATGCCGTCCCGGAAGATGTCACCACGGGCGGAGAAGCCGCGAATGATGGGCGCATCGCCCTGGGTGCCGCCCTCGCCCGCCGAGAAGGTGATGCCGGACACGTTGCGCAGCGCCTGCTCCAAGGTGGTGTCGTTCTGCTCGCGCAGCACCTCCTCGGTGACCACGTTCACCTGCTGGGGCATGTCGAAGAGGGGGACCGGCAAGCGCGCCACGCCCGTCGTGGTCGCCAGATAGCCACCGGTGTCCGTCTGCACCTGCACGGTGGGCAGGTCGATCTCGCCCGCAGTGTTGGCCTGCTGGGCCATGGCGGGTGCCGCCATTGCGGATGCCACGCCCACGCCAAGTTGAAGCGGACCCAGAAGACCCAAACGGCCTGCATCCGCATGCTTGGAGGCGCGAATGCCTCCAGAAAATCCAGCCGAACCCATCCCCGAACTCCGTCGCAATATGAAAAATGGAATGGCTTGTCGTAACGTCGCCCAATTTCCCTTCTATGCGAAACGTTTCTCGGACATCAATAAGCAACATAAAGATACGAATTAGACATATGATAAACTAGCGACGGTTCCAGTTTTTAGTTATTTCAATTTGACATTCTCGACATCCCCAATGCATCCCCTCGGACCCTCGAAAGGCAGACGGAGCCAGGGGTTTTGTGCGAGACTGCGGTCCATGAGCCAGAGCCACTCCCCCGCCCCCGCCTCGCTCGGCCCTTCCGCCGCCGGCGACATCCCGCCCCCGCCCGATGCCGGCCTCGCCTTGGTGGCGCGGATCGAGCGCACCTTCCGCAAATTGGAGCGGACCTTGTCGAATGGGGCGAGCGCCGACGGGATCCATGACGTGCGCAAGGCGGTGAAGGAGTATCGCGCCCTCCTGCGGCTGGTGGACAGCCCGCAGGCCCGGCAAGCCCGGCGCGCCGCTGGCGACGCCGCCCGCGCCCTCTCGGCGACGCGCGACCGGCAGGCGGCCCGGGACGCTCTCGGCGTTCTGCACACAAGCGGGCGCCTCGGCGCGCCGGAAGTGGACCAACTCCTACCGGCCATCGGCAATGACGAAACCGGATCCGACGCCGCCGCGGCGGGCCTCGCGGGCCTCCTCCAATGGCTGGGCGAAGCCCGGGCCCTTCATGCGGGGGTGCTTGACCAGCAGATCCTGGAGGCCAATCTCGCCCATGGCTTGCGTCGCGGCTATGCCCGCGCCCGCGCCGGCGCGCGCTGGGACACGCCAGAGCACATCCACGATCTGCGCAAGCGCGTGGTCACGCACCGCTACCAGATGTCCTTCTTCGCCAAGCTCCATGGCGGCGTGGGTCTCAACCGGGCGCAAAAGGTGCAGGATCTGCGGGAAGTGCTCGGCACCTGCCAGGATATCGAGGCGCTCGGCACCGTGATGGAGCGCGTCCGGGAGGACGACCCCGACGCCGTTCCGCCCGCGCTCCTGTCCCGGCTCGCCGAAGCGGGCAAGGCGCAGCAGGCCCATCTGGTGCGGCAGGCAAAGCGGGCCCATGGAAAGCTCTTCCACCGCACGCCCAAGGCCTTTCTCCAGCGCCTGGAGCGCAAGTGGCGCAACGCGCAGGCGCAGTCCAGCGCACCCGCCGAAGCGCAGGCTTCCGCCTGATCCGGACGGCGCCGCCCCTCCCCCGACCCCGCCAATAACCGCCGCCCGGCGCGCTTGACAAGAATCGTTCGTATAGAAACAATCTAAATCACGGGAAGCATTTCGCGACTTCCCGAGCCGCCGAAAACCAGAGGGGCGGAGTATGTCTTTTCATCGGGACGGGGCTGCGCATGTGCGTGCGTGGCATTCGCAGTTTTGTGCCGCGTTCGGAGCCGGGACATGCCCGCGACCGTGACGCTGACGGTCAACGGCATCGCGCACGCCTTCGCCTTGCCCGGCGACACGCCCCTTCTCTATGTGCTGCGCAACGACCTCGCCCTCAACGGTCCGAAATTCGGCTGCGGCCTCGGCGAGTGCGGGGCCTGCACGGTGCTGATGGATGGCATCGCCACCCGCGCCTGCGTCACCCGCCTGGCCAGTGCGGAAGGCCGTCAGATCGTCACCCTGGAGGGCCTCGGCACGCCTGAGGCGCCCCATCCCGTCCAGGCGGCCTTCATCGCCGCGCAGGCGGCCCAGTGCGGCTATTGCCTCAATGGCATGATCATGGCCACGGTGGCCTTTCTCAAGCGCACGCCCCATCCCACGGAGGCACAGGCGCGCGCGGCACTGCGGCACAATCTGTGCCGGTGCGGCACCCATGTGGAGATCCTGAAAGCGGTGCTCCTGGCGGCGGAAGCCCTCGCGCACGGCGAGGCCACGCCATGAGCGAGCCTCTCGCCGATCCCAAGGCCCTGCTCGCGCGCGCCAGCACCCTCGCCGTGCTGCGTCCGGCGCAGGTGGTGGGCGGGCTGGTGCGCACGGCGGCGCCCGCCGAGGGGGCGCTGGACCTGTTCCTCTTTCTCGACGAGACCGGCCGCATCCTCGCCTTCAACGGCCATGTGGACCTCGGGACCGGCATCCGCACCGCGCTCGCCCAAATGGTGGCCGAAGAACTGGACGTGCCGCTGGAGCGCGTCACCATGGTGCTCGGCCACACTGGCGGCACGCCCAACCAGGGCGCGACCATTGCCAGCGACACCATCCAGGTCTCGGCGACCCCGCTGCGGCGGGCGGCGGCGCAGGCGCGCCATCATCTGGTGGCGCTGGCCGCGCAGGCGCTGGACGTGGCGCCGGAAGACCTCACCGTCACCGAGGGCGTGGTCCATCCCAAGGCGGGCGGAAACGCAGGCCTTTCCTACGCCGCTCTCCTTTCAGGCCGCACCGAGCGGCTGATGCTGGCGGACGCGGTGGCGCTGAAGCCTGTGTCGGAGCATCGCGTCATCGGCCAGCGCGTGCCGCGCGTGGACATTCCCGCCAAGGCGCTCGGCCAATTCACCTATGTGCATGACGTGCGGGTGCCCGGCATGCTCCATGGCCGCGTGGTGCGCCCGCCTTATGCCGGCATCGATGCGGGCGACTTCATCGGTACCAGCCTCCTGAAGGTGGACGAAGCCTCCATCGCCCATATTCCAGGCGTGGTGGCTGTGGTCACCATGGGCGACTTCATCGGCGTGGTGGCCGAGCGGGAAGAGCAGGCCGCCCAAGCCGCGCGCGAGCTGGTGGTGCAATGGAAGCCCACACCGCCCTTGCCGGATCTCTCCGACGTGGCGCAGGCCCTGCGCGCCAATCCCAGCACACCCCGCCTGCTCCTCGACCGGGGCGATGTGGACACGGCCCGCGCCGCCGCCGCCCACCCCATGGACCGGACCTATGCTTGGCCCTACCAGATGCATGCCTCCATCGGCCCGTCCTGCGCCGTGGCGGACGTGGGCGCGGACGGCGCGACCATCTGGGCGGGCACGCAGAACCCCTATCCGCTGAGGGCCGACATCGCGGTGCTTCTGGGACTGCCGGAAACCCATATCGACATCATCCGCTTCGAGGCCGCCGGCTGCTACGGGCGCAATTGCGCGGATGACGTGGCGGCCGATGCGGCGCTTCTTTCGCGGGCCGTGGGACGCCCGGTGCGGGTGCAGCTCACCCGCGAGCAGGAACATGCCTGGGAGCCCAAGGGCGCGGCCCAGCTCATGGAGGTGAGCGGCGGGCTGAATGCCGACGGCACACCCGCCGCCTATGACTTTTCCACCCGCTACCCCTCCAACGCGGCTGTCACTTTGGCGCTCCTGCTCACCGGTCGTGTCCCCGCGAAAAATCCCGTCTTCGAGATGGGCGACCGCACCGCCATCCCGCCCTATGACTACGACCATATGCGCGTGGTGGCCCATGACATGGCGCCCATCGTTCGGGCGGCCTGGCTGCGGGGTGTGTCGGCCCTCCCCAATTCCTTCGCCCATGAAAGCTATATCGACGAACTGGCCGCCGAGGCCGGCGTCGACCCGGTGGACTATCGCCTGCGCCACCTGCACGACCCGCGCGCCGTCGACCTGGTGAAGGAAGTGGCGGACCGCGCCGGCTGGGTCCATCGCACCGGGCCGCGGCGCGAGAGCGTGGAAGGTGACATCGTGCGCGGGCAGGGCTTTGCCTATGCGCTCTATGTGCATTCCAAGTTTCCCGGCTATGGCGCCGCCTGGTCCGCCTGGGTGGCTGATGTGGAGGTGAACACCACCACCGGCGACGTGGCCGTGCGCAAGGTGACGGTGGGCCAGGATTCCGGGCTGATGATCAACCCGGCGGGCATCGAGCACCAGATCCACGGCAATGTCATCCAGTCCACAAGCCGGGCGCTGAAGGAAGAGGTGGGCTTCGGCGAGACGGCGGTGACCAGCCGGGAATGGGGCGCCTATCCCATCCTCACCTTCCCCGAGGTGCCGGTCATCAATGTGGTGCTGATGCCCCGGCCGGACGACCCGCCCTTGGGGAGTGGCGAATCCGCCTCGGTGCCTTCAGCCGCCGCCATCGCCAACGCCATTTTCGACGCCACGGGCGTGCGCCTGCGCGAGCCGCCCTTCACGCCCGATAAGGTGCGCGCCGCGCTTGCGGGCGAGGCGCGCCCCAAGGCCACCCGGCCGGAAAAGACCAAGCGCAACTGGTTCACGCTGGCCGGCGCGACGCTCGCGGGCGCGCTCGGCATGGCCGCCATCGCCATGCCCCTGCGCGGCGCGGTTCCCCCCATCGCGCCGCCCGATCCGGCCTCCTTTTCCGCCGACATGATCGCGCGCGGCCGGCAGCTTGCGGCGGTGGGCGCCTGCGCCGTGTGCCACACCGTGCCGGGCGGGGTGGCGAATGCCGGCGGGCGGGCGCTGGAGACGCCATTCGGCACCGTCTATTCCACCAATCTCACGCCTGACCCGGAGACGGGCCTCGGCCGCTGGTCCTATGCCGCCTTCGAGCGCGCCATGCGGGAGGGGATCTCGCGGGATGGGCGGCATCTCTACCCCGCCTTCCCCTACCCCTCCTTCACCAAGACCTCGGACACGGACCTCCAGGCCCTCTACGCCTATTTCATGTCGCAGCCGGCGGTGAGTGCGGCCACGCCCGAAGCGCGCATGGCCGCGCCGCTCAACATCCGCCCCCTCATGGCCGGATGGAACGCGCTGTTCCTGAAGCCCGGCCAGTTGGAGGCCGATCCTGCCCAACCACCGCAATGGAATCGCGGGCGCTATCTGGTGGAGGGCCTCGGCCATTGCGGCGCCTGCCACACGCCGCGCAATGCGCTCGGCGCCGAGAAGACGGGCCCCGCGCACCTGTCCGGCGGCTGGGCGGATGGGTGGGAGGCCCCCGCTCTCACAAGCCTGTCCGCCGCGCCCATTCCCTGGACCGAGGACGAGCTCTTCTCCTATCTGCGCACGGGCTTTTCCCGCTTCCACGGCACGGCGGCCGGCCCCATGGCGCCGGTGGTGCAGGAACTGGCTGGTCTTCCCGACGCCGATATCCGCGCCATGGCCACCTATCTTTCCTCATTCTCCAGTCCGCCGGTGGCCGAGCCGGCGGCGCGGGCGGCGGAGCTGGAAGCGCAGGCGCAGGCCCGTCTTCGCCCCCTCGATACGCTGGGCGGCAAGCTCTATGAGGGCGCCTGCGCCGCCTGCCATGCGCAGGAAGGGCCGACCTTGTTCGGCGTACGCCCGGCACTCGCGCTCAACACCAATGTGCATGCCGCCCGGCCGGACAATCTCATCCGGGTGATCCTCGACGGCATCCCCTCCCCCGCCGCCCGGGATCTGGGCGACATGCCCGCCTTCCGCGACGCGCTGGACGACACCCAGGTGGCGGCGCTCGCCCGCTATATCCGCGCCACCTTCGCCCCCGAGGCGCCCGCCTGGGAAGGCCTGGAGGCACGGGTGGGGGAAGTGCGGGCCATGAAGGCGGCCCAGTGAGACCCGCATCGCAAAAAACCCAGGGTCAGCCCCCGCCTTTGGCCGGCAAGGCAATTGACAAGGCCGCGCGCATCCATTTTCATTAGTACACAAACAAATTTTCACCCCCGCCGCCACGGCCCCGAACCTGCCCGGAAGCCCCATGAGCAACCTGATGGAAGAGCGCGTCCTGAGCGTGCGCCACTGGACCGACCGCCTGTTCAGCTTCACCACCACGCGGGACCCCAGCTTCCGCTTCCGCAATGGCGAGTTCACCATGATCGGCCTGAAGGTCGATGGCCGGCCGCTGCTGCGCGCCTATTCGGTGGTCAGCCCCAATTACGAGGACACGCTGGAATTCTTCTCCATCAAGGTCCCCGACGGCCCCCTGACCTCCCGCCTCCAGCATGTAATGGAGGGCGATCCCATCATCATCGGGCGGAAAGCCACCGGCACGCTGGTGCTGGACAATCTCAAGCCCGGCCGCACGCTCTATCTGTTGGGCACCGGCACCGGCCTTGCGCCCTTCCTGGCCCTTATCCGCGATCCCGAGACCTATGAGCGCTTCGAGAAGATCGTGCTGGTGCATGGCTGCCGGGAGGTGGCGGAGCTGGCCTATGGGGAGGAGATCGTCAGCGGCCTGACCTCGCACGAGCTGCTCGGCGAGGAAGTCTCCGCCAAGCTCATCTATTACCCCACCGTCACCCGCGAGCCCTTCCGCAATCGCGGCCGCATCACCGATCTGATTGAGAGCGGCAAGCTGTTCGAGGATGTGGGCCTGCCCATGCTGGACAAGGCGACCGACCGGGTCATGCTGTGCGGTTCGCCGGAAATGATGGTGCAGCTGCGTCACATGATGGAGGCGCGCGGCTTCGAGGAAGGCAGCAACGGGGAAGCCGGCGACTTCGTGCTGGAAAAGGCCTTCGCCGAGCGCTGAATTTTTGTCCAGCCCGGTTCCAAAGGCTGCTTTCCAAGTCTTGGGACCGGGCGTAACATTCGTATGCTTACAAATAAAACAAGCCTTCCAGGAACCCGAATATGGCCCATGATGCCCCGGGCGGTCCCACCGGCCCCACCAAGCTCGTCATCCGCAATATCGGCCTTCTGCTGTCCGGCGATCTGGAAAAGCCGATCCTCGATGCCGACACCATCGTCGCCGAGAATGGCCGCATCACCGCCATCGGGCGCTTGAAGGACGTGGACACCGAGGGCGCCACCACCACGGTAGATGCCAACGGGGCGGCGGTGACCCCCGGCCTCATCGACAGCCATGTGCATCCGGTGGCGGGGGACTGGACGCCCCGCCAGCAGCAGCTCAACTGGATCGACAGCTTCCTCCATGGCGGCGTCACCACCATGATCTCGGCGGGCGAGGTGCATTATCCCGGCCGTCCGCGTGACGTGATCGGCGTGAAGGCCCTGGCCATTACCGCCCAGCGCACCTTCACCGCCTTCCGGCCCGGCGGCGTGAAGATCCATGCGGGCGCCCCCGTCATCGAGCATGAGATGGTGGAGGAAGACTTCAAGGAACTGGCCGCGGCCGGCGTGAAGCTGCTTGGCGAAGTGGGCCTCGGCGGCGTCAAGGACGGCCCCACCGCCCGCAAGATGGTGGGATGGGCCCGCAAATACGGCATCCAGTCCACCATTCATACGGGCGGCCCCTCCATTCCCGGCTCCGGCCTCATCGACAAGGACGTGGTGCTGGAGGCGGACACGGACGTGGTGGGCCATATCAATGGCGGCCACACGGCGCTCCCCGACGGCCAGATCCGCTGCATCTGCGAGGGCTGCAAGCGCGGCCTGGAACTGGTGCATAACGGCAATGAGCGCGCCGCGCTCTATACCCTGCGCATCGCGCGGGAGATGGGCGACCTCCACCGGGTGATCCTCGGCACCGACGCGCCCGCCGGCTCCGGCGTGCAGCCGCTGGGCATCCTGCGCATGGTCTCGCTCCTCTCCTCGCTGGGCGACCTGCCGGCGGAACAGGCCCTGTGCCTTGCCACCGGCAACACCGCGCGCATGCGGGCGCTGGATTGCGGCATCATCGAAGTGGGCCGCTCGGCCGACTTCGTCATCATGGACACGGCCCAGCATTCGGCCGGCACCAACCTGCTGGAGAGCATCCAGCTGGGCGACCTGCCAGGCATCGGCATGACCATCATCGACGGCATCGTGCGCACGGAACGCTCGCGCAACACGCCGCCGGCGACCCGCGTGCCCTTCCTCGTGAAGGCCTGACGGCATCTGCACCGGGCGCGGGCGGACCGGTTCCGCCCGCTGCCGGCAAGATGAGCGCCCTGTATAGCAGCATGCCTCTTCCTTGTGCTTGACACTGCGGCCCATCTTCATTTTCATTAGTACACATATGAACTGAGCCGCAGGCCCGCCTGCGCCAGCTTCATGCCCGGAGCCCCGCCATGCGCGACGACACAGCCCCCGCACCAAGCCCGGCGGACGCCAAGATCCGCTGCGATGCGTGCCCGGTCATGTGCTACATCAAGCCGGGCATGACGGGCGCCTGCGATCGCTATGCCAACCATGCGGGCGAGCTGGTGCGCGTCGATCCCCACGTGGTGCTGGATCGCACCCTCGCCCAGGGCGGCACGGTGGTGCCGTTCAGCCGGGGCGAAGACTGGGACGGCAAGATCCTCTCCAGCCCCGAGACCTTCGTCACCGCCATCGGCGCCGGCACCACCTATCCCGACTACAAGCCCGCGCCCTTCATCGTCTCCTCCCAGGTGGAGGGGGTGGACATGGTGACCGTCGTCACCGAGGGCATCTTCAGCTATTGCGGCGTGAAGGTGAAAATCGACACCGACCGCTATCTCGGCCCCGAGCAGGCCACGGTGCGCGCCCAGGGCGAGGCGGTGGGCCATGTGACCACCAGCGAATACGGCTCCCAGATGCTCTCGCTGGGCGGTGTCCATCACCTCACCGGCGGCGGCAAGAAGGAAGGCCGCGTGACCTGCGACGCCCTGGTGGAGCTGTGCAACGGCAAGGCGGTGGAACTCAGCATCGATGGCGGCGCCACCGTGGTGGTGCAGGCCGGTAAACCGCCCATCGTCAATGGGGTGGTGGAAGAGCGCATGCGGGTGGGCTGCGGCTCGGCCACCATCGGCATGTTCGCCAAGCAATGGCTCGGCAAGGTGGATGAGGTGGTGGTGGTGGACGACCACATCACCGGCGTCCTCTCCGAGCACCAGGCGGGCAAGCTGCTGGACATTCCCGACACCGGCATCAAGATGAAGGGCCGCCGCTCCACCCCCGGCCGCTATTTCCAGGTGGCCGAGCCCGGCACCGGCTGGGGCGGCACCAACCTCACCGATCCCCTCGCCATTATCGGCCCGTTCGACCCCAAGGTGGCCTGGCCGGGCCTGCGCCTCTTCTTCATCTCCACCACCGGCGAGCACAGCGCCTATTTCGAGCTGGACGAGGCCCTGGTGCCGGTGGAGAAGCCGCTGCCGCCGGATCTGGCCGCCTCCGCCGAGCGGGTGAAGGAAAATTGCGAGCCGGCTCTGTCCACCGTGCTGTTCATGGCGGGGGCGGGCGGTTCCTTGCGGGCCGGTGTCACGGAAAACCCGGTGCGCCTCACCAAGTCGGTGAAGGATGCGCTGACCTATGTCACCAGCGGCGGCGCGCCGGTCTATGTCTATCCCGGCGGCGGCATCACCTTCATGGTGGACGTGACGCGCCTGCCGGAAAACGCCTTCGGCTATGTGCCGACCCCGGCTCTGGTGGCGCCCATCGAATTCACCCTGAAGCTCTCCGACTATGAGGCCCTCGGCGGCCATATGGCGGAGGTGCGCCCGGTGGAAAGCGTGCGCGGCCATGAGGGCCTGCTGCCGCTGGCGCCGCTCCTCGACAATCCCTGGCCTTTGGCGCCCGAAGGCGCCAAGCGCTCCCACGGGTGACGCCATGGCCCTCGCCCGCCCCCTCCCCCCCGCTCTGCGCGCGCCCCAGGTGGCGCGGCTCGCCGATGGGCGGCGCCTGCATCTGCAGGACGGCCCCATCGATTTGGTGATCGAGGCGGACGGGCCGACCGGCGTGGTGGACGGGGCCTATGCGGCGGCGGCCGCCCGCTTTGCCGGCCTGCTGGATGAATTGTGCGCCGAACTCCCGGCCCTGCGGGCGCCCGCCGCGCCGGAGGCCTCGCCCCTTCAAGGCGCGATCGCCCGGCGCATGTGGGAGGCGGTGCGGCCCTTTGCCGGCGCGCACTTCATCACCCCCATGGCGGCAGTGGCCGGCGCCGTGGCACAAGAGGTGCTGTCCGCCCTGGTGCGGTCGGGCCTGACCCGCGCCTATGTGAACAATGGCGGCGACATCGCCCTCCATTTGGAGGCGGGCGCGACCTTCACCGTCGGCCTCGTGGACCGGCCAGACCGGCCGCGCATCGTGGGCACCGCTGTGCTTGACGCGCGGGACCCCGTGCGGGGCGTCGCCACCAGCGGCTGGCGGGGACGCAGCTTCTCGCTGGGCATCGCCGATGCGGTGACGGTGCTGGCCGCGACCGCCTCAAGGGCCGATGCGGCGGCCACCATCATCGCCAATGCGGTGGACCTGCCGGGCCATCCGGGCATCCTGCGGGTGCCCGCGTCTCACCTCCAGCCCGACAACGACTTGGGCGACCGCCTCGTCACGCGCGCCGTGCCGGAGCTTTCCTCTGCCGAACGCGCCCGCGCGCTGGAGGCGGGTCTTGCCCGCGCGCAGGATCTCGTCCGCCGGGGCCTCATCCAGGCTGCCGCGCTCCACCTCCAGGGGGAGACCGCGAGCACCGGCCCGCAGCTGAATTTGAACGCCCCTCTCCCGGCCCTGGCCGGCCATTCCCTCGCGCACAGCCAACAACAAGGGCCGTCCCATGCCTGACGTGAAGATCCGCAAGCGCCTGCTCATCCTGGAGGAAATCCTGCACGAAGGCGGGCCGGTGGCCGCCGTGCCGCGCAAGCGCGGCGCCATCCTGACCGTGATCGAGAATCCCTTTGCCGGCCGCTATGTGGAAGACATTGCCGGCTTCATGGATGACCTCACTCCGCTGGGCATCGCCATGGCCGGCGACCTCCTGAAGGCCCTGGGCGGCGACAAGACGGCGGTGGACGGCTACGGCAAGGGCGCCATCATCGGCGCCGCCGGCGAACTGGAGCATGGGGCGCTGTGGCACGTGCCCGGCGGCTATGCCATGCGCGAGATCCTGGGGGATGCCAAGGCCATCGTGCCCTCCACCAAGAAGGTGGGCGGCCCGGGCACCCGGCTCGACATCCCCGTGACCCATGTGAACGCCTCCTATGTGCGCAGTCATTTCGACGCCATGGAAGTGGGCGTGCCGGATGGCCCCAAGGCGGACGAGATCGTGCTTGTCCTGGTGATGACCTGCGGTCCCCGCGTCCATGCCCGCGTCGGGGGTCTCGCCGCCGACAAGATCAAGGGGGAGGACGGCCTGCGATGAGCGCGAAGATCCGCAAGATCCTGGTGGTGGTGGAAGAGACCCTCACCGAGATGGGCCGCCCCGTGCCCCAGCCCGCCAAGCGGGCGGCGGCGGTGGCGGTGATCGAGAACCCCTTTGCCGGCCGCTATGAGGAAGACCTCTCCCCCCTCATCGCGATCGGCGAGGAACTGGGCGGGCTGCTGGCTGAAAAAGCCGTGGCGGCGCTGGGCATTTCCGGCCCCGACGCCCAATCCTACGGCAAGGCGGCCCTGGTGGGCGAGAATGGCGAACTGGAGCATGCCGCCGCGCTGCTCCATCCCAAGATGGGCACGCCGGTGCGTCAGGTGCTGGGCAAGGGGGCGGCTTTGATCCCCTCCTCCAAGCGCCGGGGCGGGCTCGGTGCCGAGCTGGACATCCCGCTCGGCCACAAGGACGCAGCCTATGTGCGCAGCCATTTCGACGGCATGCAGGTCACCGTGCCCGATGCGCCGCGCGCCAACGAGATCGTGGTGGCGGTCGCCGTGACCACGTCCGGCCGCCCCTTCCCCCGGATTGGGGGATTGAAGGCGGAAGACATCAAAGGAGAGGACGGGTTGCGTTAAAGTGGTGCCGGGTTCGGCGCCAAGGTAGCGGCGGTACGTCGAATAACCAGAGGGGACGATCGCATGAAGAAGTCGATTTCAGTAGCACTGGCGGCCCTTGCGCTTGCGGCCGGCCTCGGCCGGGCGGCGGCGCAGGAGATCAAGGTCGGGGAGATCAACTCCTATTCCGGCCTGCCCGCCTTCACCGAGCCCTATCGCAAGGGCTGGCAGCTGGCGGTGGAGGAAATCAATGCCTCCGGCGGCGTGCTGGGCAAGAAGTTCACGGTCATCTCGAAGGATGATGGCGGCAAGCCTGCCGATGCGGTCACCGCAGCGAACGAGCTGGTCTCCAGCGACAATGTGGTGATGCTCACCGGCACCTTCTTCTCCCATATCGGCCTGGCCGTAGCCGACTATGCGGCCCAGAAGAAGATCCTGTTCCTGGCGGCCGAGCCGCTCACCGACGCCATGACCTGGGCGAAGGGCAACAAATACACCTTCCGCCTGCGGCCCTCCAACTACATGCAGGCGGCCATGCTGGCGGAAGAGGCGGCCAAGCTGCCCGCCAAGCGCTGGGCCACCATCGCGCCCAATTATGAGTATGGCCAGTCGGCCGTGGCGGTGTTCAAGCAGTTGCTCTCCGCCAAGCGCCCGGACATCGAGTGGGTGAGCGAGCAGTGGCCCCCGCAGGGCAAGATCGACGCCGGCGCGGTGGTGCAGGCGGTGGCGGCGGCCAAGCCCGATGCCATCTTCAACGTCACCTTCGGCCCCGACCTCGTGAAGCTGGTGCGCGAGGGCAATACGCGCGGCCTGTTCAAGGACCGCACGGTGGTCAGCCTGCTCACCGGCGAGCCGGAATATCTGGACCCGCTGAAGGAGGAGACTCCCGAAGGCTGGATCGTCACCGGCTATCCTTGGTACGACCTGAAGACCCCGGCCCATGACGCCTTCCTGAAGGCCTATCAGGCCAAGTTCAACGACTATCCCCGGCTCGGCTCCATCGTCGGCTACCTGACCATGAAGGCGGCCGCCGCCATCATCACCAAGGCCGGCTCCACCGACACCGACAAGATGATTGCCGCCGCCGAGGGCCTGTCGCTGGACACCCCCTTCGGCCCCATCGTCTTCCGCGGCATCGACCACCAGTCGACGCTCGGCGCCTTCGTGGGCAAGACGGCGGTGAAGGACGGCAAGGGCGTGATGGTCAATTCCGTCTATCGCGACGGTGCCGCCTATTTGCCCTCCGACGACGAAGTGAAGAAGCTGCGCCCGCAGAACTGACGGGGCATTCCGGGCCAGCCAGCCCGGTCTGACGCACCGATGCCCGTGCCCGGGGCAAACCCGGGCACGAAAGCCCTTGCACGAATGCCCTGGCACGCCGGCGTGGCTGGCGGCCTCCAAGGCGGGAGACCCCGCCACTGACCGCCGCCGCTTTTGGCGCCCGCGCGCCGGCCCTTGCCGGACGGACCATCGACCCGAACCGATCGTCACAACGAAAGGCCATGCCGTGGATTTCATCGTCGTCCAGGCCCTGACAGGTCTTGCCAGCGCAGCCTCGCTGTTCCTGGTCGCCTCCGGCCTGTCGATCATCTTCGGCGTGACGCGGATCGTGAATTTCGCCCACGGCGCCTTCTACATGCTGGGGGCGTATCTCGCCTATACGCTCACCGAACAACTGGCCGGAACATGGGGCTTCTGGGGCGGCATCGTGATCGCAGCCTTCGTGATTGCGGTCCTGGGCGCCCTGCTGGAAATCGTGCTCCTGCGCCGCATCTATCGGGCGCCGGAACTGTTCCAATTGCTCGCCACCTTCGGCGTGACGCTGATGGTGCAGGATATCGTGATCCTGATCTGGGGTCCCGAGGACCTCATGGGCCGCCGCGCCCCCGGCTTCCGTGGCGCCGTGGACATCATGGGCCAGATGGTGCCGGCCTATGACCTCCTGCTCATCGGCCTCGGCCCCGCCGTTCTTGGCCTGTTGTGGATCGTCTTCCACCGCACCCGCTGGGGCGTGCTGGTGCGGGCCGCCACCCAGGACCGCGACATGGTGGCGGCGCTGGGCGTCAATCAGAAATGGCTGTTCACCAGCGTCTTCGCGCTTGGCGTGTTCCTGGCGGCGCTGGGCGGCGCGCTTCAGATCCCGCGCGATGCGGTCAGCCATTCCATGGACCTGCGCATCATCGTGGACGTATTCGTGGTGGTGGTGATCGGCGGCCTCGGCTCGGTCACCGGCGCCTTCATCGCGGCGGTGCTGGTCTCCGAGCTGAACGCCTTCGGCATCCTCATTTTCCCGAAGATCTCGCTGGTGCTGGTCTTCCTGGTGATGGCGGTGGTGCTGGTGATCCGGCCCTATGGCCTGTTCGGCAAGGCGGAAGGCCCGCAGCGCTCGGCCATCGGCCTGTCCGTTCGACCCTGGCGCCCATTTTCGCAAGCCGAGCGCCTGGCGGTGGGCGCGGCGGTACTGGTGGCGGCAAGCCTGCCCTTCTTCCTCGGCAATTACGCGCTGACCGTAGGCTCGGAGATCCTCATCTTCGTGCTCTTCGCCGCCAGCCTCCACTTCCTGATGACGGTGGGCGGCCTCGCCTCCTTCGGCCATGCGGCCTATTTCGGCCTCGGCGCCTATGGCGCCGCTTTCATGGTCAAGCTCACGGGCGCGCCCATGGAGGTGGCCCTCCTGGTCGGCCCGTTCCTGGGGCTTGTGGGGGCGGTGCTGTTCGGCTGGTTCTGCGTGCGCCTGTCGGGCGTCTATTTCGCTATGCTGACGCTCGCCTTCGCCCAAATCACCTGGTCGGTGGCGTTCCAGTGGGTGGAAGTGACCGGCGGCGACAACGGCATGCTCGGCATCTGGCCCGCCGGCTGGGCGTCCCGCCCCGCCCCCTTCTTCTGGATGGTGCTGGCGGTGGTGTGCTTGGGGGTGGGCGTGCTGCGCCTCCTGGTCTTCTCGCCCTTCGGCTTCTCGTTGCGCGCCGCCCGCGACAATGCCCTGCGGTCCGAGGCGGTGGGGCTCGACCGCAACGGCACGCAATGGGTGGCCTTCATCGTGGCTGGCACCTTCGCAGGCATTGCCGGCGCCCTGTTCGCCTTCCTGAAGGGCTCCGTCTTCCCCGACAATCTGGCCATTCCCATCTCGGTGGACGGCCTTGTCATGGTGCTCTTGGGCGGCATCGAGACGGTGTCCGGCGGCGTGGTGGGCGCCATCGTCTACAAGGCGCTGTCCATCTGGCTCATCAGCAAGACGGAATTGTCCAAGCTGGTGCTGGGCTCCGTGATCGTGCTCCTGGTGGTCGCCTTCCCCAAAGGCATTGTGGGCTTCCTGGAAGACCTGCGCCATCGCGGGCGGCCCAAGGCGCCGGATGGCACCGGCACGGAAACCGCGCCTCTCGGCGCCCAGAAGGCGGAGGCGGCCCGATGACCCGTCTGCTGGAAGTGGAAAAGCTCGCCAAGTCCTATGGCGGGGTGCATGCGGTGCGGGGCGTCTCGTTCGGGCTTGAGGCAGGGGAGATCCTCGCCCTCATCGGCCCCAACGGCGCCGGCAAGAGCACCTGCTTCAACATGCTCAACGGCCAGATCCGCCCCAATGGGGGCGCCATCCGGCTGAAGGGCGAGAACATTGTCGGCCTGCCGCCCCGCGCGGTGTGGCGGCGGGGGGTGGGGCGCACCTTCCAGATCACCGCCACCTTCCCCTCCATGACAGTGCGGGAAAACGTGCAGGTGGCGCTGTTGTCCTTCCATAAGCGGGCCTGGTCGCCGCTCGGCTATGCCGGCGCCGCCCATCGGGCCGAGGCCGACCGGCTGCTCGCCATGGTGGGCATGGAGGCCCAGGCGGACCGGCCCTGCGGGGAACTGGCCTATGGCGACCTGAAGCGCCTGGAGCTGGCGGTGGCCCTCTCCAACGATCCTGGCCTCCTGCTCATGGACGAGCCCACCGCCGGCATGGCGCCCAAGGAGCGTGTGGACCTCATGCGCCTGACCGCCGCCATCGCGCGGGAGAAATCCATTGGCGTCCTCTTCACCGAACACGACATGGACGTGGTGTTCGAGCATGCGGACCGGGTGATGGTGCTGAACCGGGGCGAATTGATCGCCGCCGGACCCCCCGCACAGGTGCGCCAGGACCCTCAGGTGCGCGCCATCTATCTGGGCGAGGGCCTGCTCTATGACGCCCGCCACCGCGAGGGGAGCGCCGCATGAAGCTCGAAGTCACCGGCCTCAACAGCCATTACGGCCCGGCCCATATCCTGTTCGACGTGAGCTTCGAGGTGGGCGCGGGCGAAGTGGTGGCGCTGCTCGGCCGCAACGGCGCGGGAAAGAGCACCACGTTCCGCTCGGTGGTGGGGCTGGTCGCCGACCGCTCGGGCCAGATCCGCTTCGACGGCGCCGACATCTCCCGCTTGCCCACCTATGAGATCGCCCGCCGGGGGCTGGGCTATGTTCCCGAGGACCGGCGCATCTTCACCGAGCTGACGGTGGAGGAGAATTTCGAAGTGGGCCGCCAGCCGCCCCGCTCAGGGGTTGCCGCCTGGACGCCCGAGCGCATCTACAAGCTGTTCCCCAATCTCGGCGAAATGCGCCGCCGGCCCGGCGGCCATATGAGCGGGGGCGAGCAGCAGATGCTCACCATCGGCCGCACGCTCATGGGCAATCCGTCCCTCGTGCTGCTGGACGAGCCGTCGGAGGGACTTGCCCCTAAGATCGTGGAGCAGATGGCGGACGCCATCCTGACCATGAAGCGCGACGGCATCAGCGTTGTGATTTCCGAGCAAAACCTTCATTTTGCGAAGCTGATTTCGGATCGCGCCTACATCATCGAAAAGGGCCGGATGCGCTTTTCCGGAACCATGGCGGACCTGGAGGCCAATCCGGAAATCCGCGACGCCTATCTTGCGGTGTGAGGGCGCCTGCCGCCCCGCCGGACTTTGCCCCTCCTGCGACGTTCGCGTCGGCTGAGGGGCGCGTGGGCAGAGGGGCGCGGGGTGCACCGGGGTCGCAGAACGGCCCGGTCCGCCCGGTGCGCAGACGTTCAGGGGGACTGCCGTTCGGCGTGCAGACACAGCGCTGCGTGGCCAGCGTGTCGAGAAAGAGGCCGGGGAGTGAGCATCAAGCCAAAGGCCACCGGGCGTAAACGCACAGGCGCGCCCTCCTATCATCTCGATGCCCAGGTGGGCTTCCTTCTCCGCCAGGTCTCCCAGCGGCACACCACCATTTTCGGCAGCCGCATCGGCGAGGACCTCACCCCCACCCAATGGGCGGCGCTGGCCAAGCTCCAGGAGAAGGGACCCAGTTCCCAGAACCTGCTGGGCCGCCTCACCGCCATGGACGCCGCCACCATCAAGGGCGTGGTGGATCGTCTGGTGAAGCGCGGGCTGGTGGAAACGCGGCCCGATCCGGAGGACGGCCGGCGCCTGGTGGCGGCTCTGACGCCCGCGGGGGCAGAAGTGGTGGCGCGGGCGACCCCCAACGCGCTGGCCATCACGGAGGAGACGCTCTCCCCCCTCGCGCCCGCCGAGCGGGTGCAATTGCTGGCCCTGCTGGAGCGCCTGCGCTAACCCATTGGGGCTCGCCGAACAATGGCAGCACCTTTCTCGAATGGAAGCCCGCCGGACGGTGAGAAGGGGACGCGATGATGACGGCGCACACGGAGCCGCTGCTCCAGGACCAGGCGACCTTCGATGCGGCCTTCGACGCCCTGCTGACCCTCGACCCGCGCCTGAAGCCATTGGCCGATGTCACCGGCCGACCCGCCCTGCGCCGCCGCGCACCGGGCTTTGAGGGGCTCACCGCCGTGGTGGTGGCCCAGCAATTGTCTGTGGCTGCGGCCCGCTCCATCCAGAAGAAGCTGGAAGACGCCTTTGACGGACCGCCGGGGCCGCACGCCCTGCTCGCCGCCGATGCGGCGCACCTGCGGTCGGCCGGCCTTTCCGCGCCCAAGATCCGCACGCTGAAAGGCATCGCCGCCGCTTTGGTCTCCGGTACGGTGGACCTGGGGCATGTGGAAGGGATGGAGGCGGACGCGGCGGCGGACTATCTCACCCGGCTGCCGGGGATCGGCACCTGGACGGCGGACATCTATCTCTTGTTCTGCCTCGGGCGAGGCGATGCCTTCCCCCATGGCGACCTCGCGCTCCAGGTGGCGGCGGGAGATGCTTTCGGCCTGCCCGGCCGGGCCTCGGCGATGGGCCTCCAGGCCATTGCGGAAGACTGGCGCCCCTTCCGGGGCGTGGCGGCGCACCTCCTGTGGGCCTATTATGGCGCCCGCCGCGCCCGCCTGGGCGCTCCCGCCTGAAGGTTCTTCATGCCGCTGATCGATGGCCCCCGCCTTCCGCCCCGTTCCGGCGGCGCGCCCGACGCCTTGGTGGTCCTGCTGCACGGCTATGGGGCCGACGGCCGGGACTTGATTGATCTGGGAGCCGCCTGGGGAGACCTGCTGCCGGGAGCGGCCTTCGTCTCTCCCCACGCCCCCGAGCCCTGCGGCCAGGCGCCCATCGGGCGGCAATGGTTCGCCCTCACGGATCTCGATCCGCGTGAACTGGCCCTGGGCGCCCGGGCGGCGGCGCCCGGCCTTGCCGGCTTCATCGCGGCCGAGCGGCGGCGCTTGGGATTGCCCGCCTCGCGGGTGGCGCTCATGGGCTTCAGCCAGGGCTGCATGATGGCGCTCCAGGTGGCGCTGACGGGGGAGGAGCGCTTTGCCGCCGTGCTCGGCTATTCCGGCGCCTTCGTCGCGGCCGGGTCGCAGCTCATTTCCGAGCCGCCGCCGATCCTGCTCATTCACGGCACCGACGACGACGTGGTGCCGGCGCCCTTGATGATGGCGTCCGCAAATGCGCTGGCCGCTGCGGGCGTGCCCGTGGAATGGCATCTGTGTCCCGGCCTCGGCCACGGCATAGATGAGGATGGGCTCGGCATGGGCGGCGCGTTCCTCGCCGATCACCTCGGCTCCGCCCGCGCTTCACAAGACTGACACGGTCCATGTAGACTATGCCGGCGCGCCGGTCGGGGGCGTCCCGATTCGGCGAATTTGGGGCGGGGAGTTCTATCCTTGACCGCTGCCGTATCGCCTGGATCCTGGCCTGCCTTGGTGCTCAATGCGGACTATCGTCCGCTGAGCTACTACCCCCTGTCTGTCTGGTCCTGGCAGGATGCCATCAAGGCTGTGTTCCTGGATCGCGTGAACATCGTTGAATATTACGACAAGGCGGTACGAAGTCCGGGCTTCGAGATCCGCCTGCCCAGTGTCGTCTCGCTGCGGACCTTTGTCCGGCCCGCCCGCAACCCGGCCTTTACCCGCTTCAACGTCTTCCTGCGCGACCGCTTCACCTGCCAATATTGTGGCTCGCGCGAGGACCTGACCTTCGACCACGTGATCCCGCGCTCACGCGGGGGACAGACCACCTGGGAAAACGTGGTGGCCGCCTGCTCCCCCTGCAATCTGCGCAAAGGCTCTGCCATGCCGGCGGATGCGGACATGTGGCCGGCGCAGATGCCGTTTCAGCCCACGGTCCATGACCTGCACCAGAACGGCCGGCATTTCCCGCCCAATTATCTCCATCAAAGCTGGCTGGACTATCTCTACTGGGACACCGAGCTGGACCCGTAGGCCCCGCCCTCAGCGGGCGCGGCGCGCCGGAATGGCACCGAGCGCGGCAATGCCCGCCAGCGACAGAGCGATCAAAGCGTTCCAGCCGGCCATGGAAATGCCGAACAGCCGCCACGCGGCTTCGTCACAGCGCGGCACATGGGCCGTCTTCAGCGCCGACATGATGTCCCCCACCGCCATGGGCGCGGTGCCGCTGCAGGTGGTCGGCCCCTGCCAGAACTGCCATTCCACACCGGCATGGTAGATGGCGACGCCGGCATTGCCGAGCATGAGCAGCGCCAGGAGCCCCAGGCCGAAGCGCGGAGCTCGGTCATAGCCGCGGGAGATCAGCACCGCCACCGCCAGGGCCACCGGCACCGCCACATAGTAGGGAATGCGCTGCGTGAGGCAGAGGGGACATGGGGCAAGTCCCACCACCAATTGGAAATACCACGCCGCCGCCAGCGCGAAGGTGGCGCCCAGCGTCACCAGCAGGCAGGCCGTCCTCGGTGCTCGCACGTCCATGGGCTCGGTCTCGAATGAGCTGCGGCGCAGCTGGGAGTGAGGGTCGAGTAGCGGACGCGGTCCCCCAAGTCCACCGCCGTCGCATTCACAAGCAAGGCATTGCTGCCATTGAATTACATTAGTGCAACTACAATCTATAACGGTAGCAAATCGCGGCCCGATCCGTTATATCTGTATGTTCATGAGCGCGGGAACGGGGTGCCGGGATCCGCAGGTCGATTGCCAGATTCGAGATTGTAGACACGACGATGACCGAGATGACACGTATCAGAGCCAGCATCGGCGACGGCGTGACGCTCCGCAGCTCGACCGTCGACGGGGACGCGGTTCTCCCGGTGGCGCAGCTTCGCGACGTGACCTCCGCCCGGCGCACCGGCTGTCCTTTTCATGACGTGCGCGAAATGCTGCGTGAAGTGGGCTTGCGCCCCACCCGTCAGCGTCTCGCTTTGGGTTGGCTGCTGTTCGCCAAGGGCGACCGGCATGTGACCGCGGAAATGCTGCACGAGGAAGCCATCCGCGCGCGCTTCCCGGTGTCGCTGGCCACGGTCTACAACACGCTGCACCAGTTCACCGAAGTGAGCCTGCTGCGCGAGGTGGCGGTGGACGGGTCCAAGACCTATTTCGACACCAACGCGTCGGACCATTACCACTTCTATGTGGAAGGCCATAACGAGTTGGTGGACATCCCCTCCGCCGAAGTGGCCGTGGATCGCCTCCCCGAGCCGCCAGAAGGCTTCGAGGTGGCCCGCGTCGACGTGGTGGTGCGCCTGCGCCGCAAGTCCGGCAAGGCCTGACCGCCCACAATCGGCACACCGGGCCCTTGCCGCGCCGGATGTGCGGTCTGCCCGATGCTTGATGTTGCAGGAAGGGCCTGCATCGCCGATGCCGGCCCTTCCTGTTTTCGAGCCTCCTCAATCGGCATGGGAGTCGTGGAAGCCGGCGGCACCCCTCTTCCAATAGCCCGACGCGCGAATCCATTGCCCGGACTGTCCCCGTGCCACCAGCATGTGGCGCAGGCGCTTGGCGGTGAGCGTCTCGCCGGCGATCCAGCAATAGCCCTCCCCTTCCGGAAGGTCGGTGCGCGCCAGGGCCTGTTCCAGAAGATCGGTCTCGCCCGCCGCCCGGCCGTCGCGATGCAGCCAGGTCAGCTGCGTGCGCCGGTGCAGGGAAAAGGACAGTTCGTCCGCGCTTGAGGCCACCTCCACGAAGACCAGCGCCGTGGCTTGGGGCGGAAGGGTGCGGAGGCGCCGGCCAATGGCTGGCAGGGCGGTCTCGTCCCCCATCAGCAGGTACCAGTCGAAATCGTCGGGGATGAGGAACGAGCCCTTGGGACCGCCGATCATCATCTCCTGGCCCGGCTGCGCCTGGAGCGCCCAGGCGGTGGCAGGCCCGGCTTCGTGGAGGGCGAAGTCCACATCGAGGGTCAGGGCGTCCGGGTCGAAATGCCCGGGCGTATAGTCGCGCATGATGGCGGGCGCGCCGCCGGCCGAAGGGGTGCGGCCGTCCGCGGAGAGGTCTGGAAAGGACGGGATATCATTCTCGATCCGCGGCAGGATCAGCTTGATGTGATCATCAAAGCCGACGCTTGGGAAACCCGCGAGGTCCGGCCCGTGGAAAGTGACGCGCAGCATGTGCGGCGTCAGCCGCGTCACCGCCTGGACACGGACACGACGGCGCTTCAACTCATGCCGCACGCGCCGCACGGCGTGCCGCTGCTCCTCCCCGGCCGCATCCGACGGGCGGGCGGAGGAGGTGCGAGAGGACGGTGAAGGGAATGGGGAAGGGAATAAGGACTGAGGCATCGGCTTCCTTTCGGAAGCCCGGGCGGATCACGTGACCTGACATGTCTTCGCGCGACGCGCCTGGGCTTCCAGGTTCGTTCAGCGCGTTGGCTCACGTTAACGCCTACGTGCGGCGCACATTGCACCGCAATGCAACAAAGATAGCGAACCTCCGACGGCCCCGCAAGGCCGGGGCGGGAGGCGCTACTCCACCTTCTCGTTGGGATAGACGCCCCAGAGCTGGCTCTGCTCGATATAGCCGTCAAAGCCCGGGCCGATGAAGCGGCACCATTTGCCGTCGCAGGTCTTCAGCGTGCCCAGCACGCCATGTTCAAGCTGGGCTTCCACTTTGGCGTCGGACTTGGGATCGCTGCGCAGCGCCACCGTGCCAGTCTTGTTCCAGGGTGCCACGAGCGCCGTGCGACGGCCGGACAGCATGGAATGATAGACCCACCCTTCCGAGCCTTCGGCGTCGCGGATGCGCCGCCAGGTCTCGAACTCGGCCGTGATTTCCACCGGCAGGCCGGCGCGGGAGAACACCCAGGCCACGTCCTGATTCTTGTTCGGGCCGTTCCGCACATTCACCTTGTCGGCCTTGAGCGAGACGAAGCGGGGAACCGGCAGGCCGGTGCCGGTCTCGTCGGCGCCATGCGCCAGTCCGCCAGCCGTGGCAAGCATCAGCGTCGCCAGCAAAGCGGCGGCCGTGTTTGACCGGAAGGAGGCTTTTCCCGACATCGGCATGGTCCGGGGATCCCTTTCAATGGTGTCCAGGTCGTCCCTGCATGTGTCTTACAGAAACATGAATCTTATCTTCACGCCGGCGCACCGCTCCGGGCGGCCCTTGAGGTGCGCCTGTCGGGGGGCTGCGTCAAGGCACCGGCCCTTCACACCCTTTGTCTTTCCCCGATGGTCTGCTAGAGGGGGTGGGAAGTGTTGAAAATTCGGGACGGGGAAGCACATGGGGCGCCGCAAACCGCTCGTCGTCGTCACGCGCAAGCTGCCGGACACGGTCGAGACGCGCATGCGTGAATTGTTCGACGCTCGCCTCAACATCGACGACACGCCGATGGACCAGGCGGCGCTCATCGAGGCGGTAAAGACCGCCGACGTTCTGGTGCCCACCGTCACGGACCGCATCGATTCGGCCGTGCTGTCCCATGCCGGCGACAATCTGCGCCTCATCGCCTCGTTCTCGAACGGTGTCGACCATATTGACGTGGCGAGCGCGCTCAATCGCGGCATCACGGTCACCAACACGCCCGGCGTCCTCACCGAGGACACGGCCGACATGACCATGGCGCTCATCCTGTCCGTGCCGCGCCGCCTCGCCGAGGGCGCGCAGCTGATGACGTCCGAGCGCGAGGAATGGTCCGGCTGGTCGCCCACCTGGATGCTCGGCCGGCGGATTTGGGGCAAGCGCCTCGGCATCATCGGCATGGGCCGCATCGGTCAGGCGGTGGCGCGCCGCGCCAAGGCCTTCGGCCTGCAGATCCACTATCACAATCGCCGCCATTTGCCGGCTGCCATCGAGGAATCGCTGGAAGCCACCTATTGGGACAGCCTCGACCAGATGCTGGCCCGCATGGACATCGTGTCGGTGAACTGCCCGCACACGCCGGCCACCTATCACCTGCTCTCCGCCCGCCGCCTCAAGCTCCTGAAGCCGGATGCCTATGTGGTGAACACGGCGCGCGGCGAGGTGATCGACGAGAATGCCCTGACCCGCATGCTGGAAGCCGGCGAGATCGCAGGGGCCGGCCTCGACGTGTTCGAGCACGAGCCGGCGGTCAATCCCAAGCTGGTGCGCCTTGCCAAGCAGGGCAAAGTGGTGCTGCTGCCGCATCTGGGCTCCGCGACCCTGGAAGGGCGCGTGGACATGGGCGAGAAGGTCATCGTCAACATCAAGACCTTCATGGATGGCCATCGTCCGCCGGACCGCGTGCTGCCCTCCATGCTCTGAGAGCGGGCGCCGCCGCGATTCCCCCGGTTGCCGACCGCTGCCGGGGCCGTTATTTAGGCGACCAATTCGCATCACGGCGATCCGCCAGCCATAAGGCCGGCGGGTGGACGCCATGCCGTCGGGCCGGTTCAAGCCGGCGCCGGGAGGAAGAGGGTCATGTTGGACCGGTTGGAGATCGCAGGAGCCGTCTCCCGCACCGTAGGCCGTCGAACCGGGCGCACCGCCCGAAAATGACGGCGGCCCGGCGCGCCGCGAAACCGCGCCCGTTTGTCCTTGCTCCCTGATCAGAAAAGAAAGACACGAGCCATGGCTCGGCTGGTGATGAAGTTCGGCGGCACCTCGGTCGCCACCATCGATCGCATCCGCAATGTGGCGCGCCACGTGAAGCGCGAAGTGGAGGCGGGCTATTGCGTCGCCGTCGTGGTCTCCGCCATGTCCGGCAAGACCAACGAGCTGGTGGGCTGGTGCCGCGAGGCGGCCCCCCTCCACGATGCCCGCGAATATGACGCCGTGGTCGCCTCGGGCGAGCAGGTGACGTCGGGCCTCCTGGCCATCACCCTCCAGAATATGGGCCTGAATGCCCGCTCCTGGCAGGGCTGGCAAATCCCCATCTCCACCGACGATGCCCACGGCTCCGCCCGCATCCTGGACATTGACGGCCAGGCGCTCGGCGAGCAGATCGACGGGGGCGAGGTGGCGGTGATCGCCGGCTTCCAGGGCATCCACCTGCCGTCGGGCCGCATCACCACGCTGGGGCGCGGCGGCTCCGACACCAGCGCGGTGGCGGTGGCGGCGGCGCTGGGCGCCGAGCGGTGCGACATCTATACGGACGTGGACGGGGTCTACACCACCGATCCGCGGGTGGTGCCCAAGGCCCGCCGGCTCAGCTCCATCGCCTTCGAGGAGATGCTGGAAATGGCGTCCCTGGGCGCCAAGGTGCTCCAGGTGCGCTCGGTGGAGCTGGCCATGGTGCACAAGGTGCGCACCTTCGTGCGCTCCAGCTTCGAGGACCCTGACGCCCCCCACATGAAGACGGTGGAAGCGGCCGGCACGCTGATCTGCGACGAGGAGGAAATCGTGGCCAAGCAGATGGAATCCCAGGTCGTCACCGGCATCGCCTTTGCCCGCGACGAGGCCCAGGTGTCGATCCGCCGCGTCGCCGACAAGCCGGGCATCGCCGCGGCGGTGTTCGGCCCGCTGGCCGAGGCCCACATCAATGTGGACATGATCGTCCAGAACGTGTCGGCGGATGGCTTCACCGACATCACCTTCACCGTCCCCACCGCCGACTTCGAGCGCGCCAAGGCGGCGCTCAGCACGGCGCGGGACGCCATCGGCTACCAGACGCTGGAAGGCGAGACGGACGTGGTGAAGGTGTCGGTGATCGGCATCGGCATGCGCTCGCACGCTGGCGTTGCAGCGGATGCGTTCCGGGCGCTCGCCGCCAAGGGCATCAACATCCGCGCCATCACCACGTCCGAGATCAAGATCTCGATCCTGATCGATGCGGCATATACCGAGCTTGCGGTACGGACTCTGCATTCGCTATACGGACTCGATAGCTGACGTCAGACTGGGCGCATGACCCGGCGCGGGGGGCGCCACCTGCAACCCATCCGGGTACGCGGTCCCCGGTTTACTCTTTGAGGATCGGCCGATGCGTGGCGCGCTCGGCGGCCCCCGCGTGCTCTTGAGACGGCTCCGCGAGGTGATGGCGGAGCCGGTCAGCGCGCAGGACCGCCTGGACAAGATCGTGGTTCTGATCGCTGCCAATATGGTGGCGGAAGTCTGCTCGGTCTATGTGCTGCGCGTCGACCAGACCCTTGAGCTCTATGCCACCGAGGGCCTGAACCGGGACGCCGTGCACCAGACGGTCATGGACGTGCGCGAGGGCCTCGTCGGCCATGTGGCCCGCGAGGCCGAATCGCTGGCCATTTCCGACGCCCAGAACCATCCCGAATATTCCTACCGCCCGGAAACGGGCGAGGAGATCTATAATTCCTTCCTCGGCGTGCCGATCCTGCGGGGCGGCAACACGCTGGGCGTGCTGGTGGTGCAGAACCGCGCCCGGCGCACCTATGCCGAGGAGGAGATCGAGGCACTCCAGACCACCGCCATGGTGCTGGCGGAGATGATCGCCTCGGGTGAGCTGACCTCCCTCGCCAAGCCGGGCGCAGAGCCCGCCGTGCGCCGCTCCCTCCATCTGAAGGGCACCGCCCTGGCCGATGGCCTGGGCCTTGGCCATGTGGTGCTGCACGAGCCGCGCGTGGTGGTGACAAACGTCATCGCCGACGACGTGCAGCGGGAGGCCGCCCGGCTCGATGCCGCTATCGGCAAGCTGCGCGCCTCCATCGATTTGCTGCTGGAGGATGACGGCCTCTCCAAGGCCGGCGAGCACCGGGAAATCCTGGAAGCCTACCGCATGTTCGCCCATGACCGGGGCTGGATGCACAAGATGCGCGAGGCCGTGCTCTCCGGCCTGACAGCGGAAGGCGCCGTGGAGCGGGTTCAGTCCGACACCCGGGCCCGCATCATGCGCGCCTCCGACCCCTATCTGCGCGAGCGCCTGCACGATCTGGACGACCTGGCCAACCGGCTGCTGCGGGAACTGACCGGGCGCGGGCGCGCCTCGGACCGCACGGACCTGCCGGAAAACGCCATCCTCGTCGCCCGCAACATGAGCCCGGCGGCGCTGCTGGACTATGACCGCACCCGCATTCGCGGCCTGGTCCTCGAAGAGGGCGGCACCACCAGCCATGTGACCATCGTCGCCCGCGCGCTCGGCATTGCCGCCGTGGGGCAGGTGGAGAATGCGGCCGGCCTTGCCGATCCCGGCGACCCGGTGATCGTCGACGGCCAGGCCGGCGAGGTGCATCTGCGCCCCCCTGGCGACGTGGAAGCCGCCTATGCGGAAAAGGCGCGGTTTCGCGCCCGTCGGCAGGCTCAATATGCCGCCCTGCGCGACAAGCCCACCGTCACCAAGGACGGGGTAGCCATCGATCTGAACCTGAATGCCGGCCTCTTGGTGGACCTGCCGCACATCGCGGAGACCGGCGCCTCGGGCATCGGGCTGTTCCGCACCGAATTGCAGTTCATGATCGCCTCCACCTTTCCGCGCATTTCGGAGCAGTTGAAGCTCTATCGCGCGGTGCTGGATGCGGCGGGCAGCCGGCCGGTTACCTTCCGCACCCTCGATATCGGCGGCGACAAGGTGCTGCCTTATATGCGCATGGTGGAGGAGGAAAATCCGGCGCTGGGCTGGCGCGCCATCCGCCTCGGCCTCGACCGACCGGGCCTGCTGCGCAGCCAGTTGCGCGCGCTCCTGCGGGCGGGAGCGGGGCGCGAGGTGCGCATCATGTTCCCCATGGTGGCCGCCGCCTCCGAGTTCGATCAGGCCAAGGCGATCCTGGAGCGGGAGATGACCCATCTGCGCCGCCACGGCCACGGCCTGCCGGAACGGGTGTTCGTGGGCGCCATGGTCGAGGTGCCCTCCTTGCTGTTCCAACTGGACGAGATGCTCTCGCGGGTGGACTTCCTGTCGGTCGGCTCCAACGATCTGGTGCAGTTCCTGTTCGCCGTCGACCGCGCGAACATGCGCGTCGCCGATCGGTTCGACCCGCTCTCGCCGCCAGCCTTGCGCGCCTTTCGCATGGTGGCGGAAGCCGGCGCGCGGCATGGCAAGCCGGTGACCTTGTGCGGCGAGCTGGCCTCCCGGCCGCTGGAGGCCATCGCCTTGGCGGCACTCGGCTATCGTTCCCTGTCCCTGTCCCCGGCGGCGGTCGGCCCGGTGAAGGCGACACTGCTTCAGCTGGACGTGGCGGCGGCCCGCTCCGTGCTCCTGCCATTGCTGGATGAAACCTCCGGCCATGTGGACGTGCGCGCCACCTTGCGGGCCTTTGCCGAACTGAGCGGAATGTCCCTTTGACCGTGTTTTTCCCGGTGCCTGCCCTGGGCCAGAGGCGGCCATGAGCACCGATCTCCAGCAGACTGGCCTCCCCATCGCCAAGCTCGATGCGCTGGTCGCCCGCCATGCGGAGGTGGAGGCATTGCTATCCGCCGGCGCGGAGGGCGATGAATATGTGCGCCTGGGGCGCGAATTCTCCGACCTGACGCCGGTGGTGGACGAAGTGCGGGCGCTGCGCGCCGCCGTGCGGGACCTCGCCGATGCGCGCGAACTGATGGCAGACTCCGCCTCCGACGCCGACATGAAGGCGCTCGCCCAAAGCGAGGAGGAGCGTCTCCTCGCCGAGGTGGAGCGCCTGACCCAGGCGGTGCGCATCGCCCTTTTGCCCAAGGATGCCATGGATGAGCGCGGCGTCATCCTGGAAGTGCGGGCCGGCACGGGCGGAGACGAGGCGGCCTTGTTCGCCGGCGATCTCTTCCGCATGTATGCGCGCTATGCGGCCGACAAGGGCTGGACCGTGGAGGTGCTCTCCGAAAGCGAGGGCACCATGGGCGGCTACAAGGAAGTGGTCGCCGCGCTGCATGGCAAGGGCGCGTTCGCGCGATTGAAGTTCGAATCCGGCGTTCATCGCGTCCAGCGCGTGCCGCAGACGGAGGCGTCGGGCCGCATCCACACCTCCGCCGCCACCGTCGCCGTCCTGCCCGAGGCGGAAGAGGTGGATGTGGCCATCAATGACGCGGACCTGCGCATCGATGTGTTTCGCGCCCAGGGTGCCGGCGGCCAGCATGTGAACAAGACGGAAAGCGCGGTGCGCATCACTCACTTGCCCACCGGCATCGTGGTGGCGGTGCAGGACGAGCGCTCGCAGCACCGCAACAAGGCCCGCGCCATGGCTTTGCTGCGGTCCCGCATGCTGGACGAGGAGCGCCAGCGCAGCGAGGCGAACCGTGCCGCCGACCGCCGCGGCCAGGTGGGTTCGGGCGATCGCTCGGAGCGCATCCGTACCTATAATTTCCCCCAGGGTCGTGTCACCGACCACCGGATCAACCTGACCCTCTACAAGCTGGAGGAAGTGGTGGCCGGCACTGCGTTGGACGAGATCATCGATCCGCTCATCACCGAACATCAGGCAGAGCTGATGGCGTCGGCGGAGGGGACCTGACGCCGGTGTCCGCGCCCACCCGCAACGTCCTGCGCCGTCAGATGGCGACCCGGCTCGCGGAAGCGGGCGTCGACAGGCCAGATCTCGACGCCCGGGTCCTGATGGCGGAGGCGCTTCGCCTCGATCCGACCGAGATCGTCACCGACGGGCAGGCCTCGGTTGACGCGGCGGACGTGGCGCGCATTGAGGCGCTGCTGGCGCGACGCCTTGCGGGGGAACCGGTTGCCCGCATTCTGGGGCGGCGGGAATTCTGGAGCCTCAGCTTCGACCTCTCCCCCGAGACGCTCGTGCCACGCCCCGATACGGAAACGGTCGTCGCGGTGGCGCTGGACCTGATGGCCGGGCTTTCGGCGCCCCGGATCCTCGATCTGGGAACCGGCACCGGCGCGATCCTGGCGGCGCTCTTGTCCGAGCGCCCCGACGGGTATGGCATCGCGGTCGATTTCAGCCCGGCGGCGGCGCGCACCGCCCGCGACAATCTGGCGCGACTGGGCCTTGCGGATCGATCCGCCGTGATGGTTGGGGACTGGGCCGAGGCGCTGAAGGCCCGCTTCGATCTCATCGTGTCCAACCCGCCTTATATTCCCGGGGCCGACATCGGGACGCTCGATCTGGATGTGCGCGCCCATGATCCGCGGGCCGCGCTCGATGGCGGGCCGGACGGGCTCGACGCTTATCGCCGGATCCTCGTCGCCCTTCCCGGTCTCCTGAAGCCGCGCGGCAGCGCGGTGCTCGAACTGGGCATCGGCCAGGAAGCGGACGTGGCGGCGCTGGCGCGCGCGGCGGGGCTGGACATCCCCGGTCCGGCGCGGCGCGACCTGGGCGGTATCCCCCGGGCGCTGGCGCTGCGGGCGCCAGCTGGCGTTGCGGCACCGCAAATGTGAGGCGGGCCGCGCAAAAAAGTCCTTGGACACGCGCGGTGAACTGGCTAGTCTCGGTTTCAGGAGTCGAACCGAAGCGTTGGCCGGGATGGCTGAAGCGCGCTCCCGAAATATCCATATGGGTTCGGGCGTGGTCGGAGACGGTGTCGTGAAGGCGCTGGGGCGAGGCGCCATTGCGGGTCTCCACGGTTCGTTCATTTTGCCACTGTCTCACGCGACCGGCTCGGACACGGAAGCGTGATGATCGGGCGTGCTGACCGCGCGTGAGCGCGGAGCGGGGCTCATGGTCGAACTGATCCTGATCAAGCTTTGTGCTCGGCGGTGCGGAGACCTCGGCGCGCAATGACGCGCCGGTCGAAGGACAGCGATGGAGCCATGGCCTTCGGGTCTTTGTCAGAGCCCATAGAAATGTCGTCGCGGCGCTGCGCAGCCGTGGCGAGGGGCCTTCCGGCGTGGTCCGTGCAGACGGCGCGTTGGAGGGAAAACGGGGTGCGGTCCTGTCCGCCGCAAGCGGGCTGGGATGAAGAACGGCGGGTTCGCCGAGCGAGTAGAGATCGATCCAGATGAGAAATGGTCAGCAGAAGCGCATGCGCGGCCGAAACAATCGCCGCAGTTCCAACCCGGCGACTCGGGTCTATGAGTCGAACGGACCCGACGGAAAGGTGCGCGGCACCGCCCATCACATTACGGAAAAGTACCAGCAGCTCGCCCGCGACGCCCAGGCGTCCGGCGACCATGTGGCGGCGGAGAACTTCTTCCAGCACGCCGAGCATTATCTGCGCCTGATCGCCTCGCTCCAGGGCCAGTATGCGCCCCAGGCCGGCTTCGGCCGGGCGGATGATGAGATGGACGAGGACGACATGGACGATGTGGGCGCCCTCGATGCGCCGCAGCCGTTCCTGCGCGAGCCCTATTCCCAGCGCGAACAGCGGCAGGGCCGGGACGATCGTCCCTCCCGCGAGGATCGTCCCTCCCGCGAGGAACGCCAGCCGCGCGACGAGCGCCCTTATCGCGAGGAGCGCCAGTACCGCGACGACCGCCAGCCCCGGGAAGAGCGCCAGTTCCGGGACGACCGCGGCCCCCGCGAGGACCGTGTGCCGCGGGAAGAGCGCCAGCCCCGTGATGACCGCCAGCCGCGCGACAACCGCCAAGGCAACTTCCAGCGGCGCAACCGCGACGAGGACGCTGGCGAGGGCTACGCCCCCCGTGAGTATCGCGGCCGCCAGCGGGACGAGGAGGCCGGCGGATACGCGCCGCGCGCCGCCCGCCCCCCCCGCGAAGAGCGCCCCGCCCCGCAGGAAGACGAGCAGCCCAGCCTGGGCCTGCCCTCTTTCATCACCGCCCCCGTGCCGGTGCCGGTGAAGGAGCGGACCGAGACCAAGGAAAAGCCGACCCGTTCCCGCTCCGCCGAAGCACGCGCCAAGGCGGCCAAGGAGGAAGAGGCCGCAGCGCCTGCGGCCGCCCCCCTGCCTGAAGCCGAGCCGGCGCTGCCCCTGGACGCCGCTCCGGCCTCCCCGGCTGAGGCGCCCGCGCCCGAAGCGGGAGAGGATCCCGATCGCTACCCCAATGGCCGTCGCCGCCGTCGCTACCGATCCCGCGCCGAGCGGGCCGAGGAGGGATCCGCAGCCCCGGCCGAGACGAGCGGGGCCGATTCCTGAGCAAAGAAAACCGCGCATATCAGCCCGATATGCGCGGTTTTTCACTTCTGAACACGATGACTTAAGCCGAGATCACCGGGCCTTTGACGCAAGTTCGCCGCCTTTCGGCGAGCAGGCCGGGTTACACCCGGCCTGTCAGCGCAAGCACGATCACCACGATCAGCAGCACGCCGACGAGGCCGCCGGGGGCATATCCCCAGCCGCGGCTATAGCCCCAGGTGGGCAGGGCTCCGATAAGGAGCAGGACCAGGATCACGATCAAAATCGTATACATGTAAGCGTCCTCCCGACGAAAGAAGATCTGCCGGGATAACGAGGCGTGCGCCGTGAAGGTTCCGCCGCTCAAAGCGGTGCAGTTGCTTGCTCGAGAAAGGCGCGGGTCGCTGGCGGCACGCGCGGGCCGATCTCCTCCAGCACGCGTCGATGATAGAAGTCGATGAAGGTCCGCTCTTCGGGCGAGAGGAGAGCAGTATCGATCAGCGTGCGGTCATATGGGGCAAGGGTCAGCACTTCAAACCCCAGAGACGGCCGCTCCGCACCTTCCGGCTTGCGCGGCTCCACCAGGACGAGGTTCTCGATGCGGATGCCGAAGGCGCCGGCTTTGTAATAACCGGGCTCATTGGACAAGATCATGCCCGCCTTGAGCGGCACGTAGCCAAGCTTGGAAATGCGCGCCGGGCCTTCATGCACCGACAATCCCGCGCCCACGCCATGGCCAGTGCCGTGCTCGAAATCGAGACCCGACGCCCAGAGGAACTGACGCGCAAGAGGATCAAGCTGTGATCCGCTGGTACCTTCCGGAAACACGGCCCGGGAAATGGCGATGTGGCCCTTCAGCACCTGGGTGTAGCGGGTGCGCATCTCCGCCGTCGGTGTCCCCACGGCGAGGGTGCGGGTGACGTCCGTGGTCCCGTCCGGATACTGGGCGCCGGAATCGATGAGGAACAGTTCCCCCGTGGCGATGGCGCGGTTGGTGTCTTGCGTTACCCGATAGTGCACGATGGCGCCGTTGGGACCTGCTCCCGATATGGTGGGGAAGGACACGTCCTGAAGTTCGCCGGTCTCACGCCGGAAGGTCTCCAGCGCCTCGACGGCGTCGATCTCCGTCAGCCCGCCCTTGGGAGCGGTCTCCGCAAACCAATGGAGGAACCGCGCGAGAGCCACCCCGTCGCGGACATGTGCGCTGCGCATGCCGGCAATTTCCGCCTCGTTCTTAGAGGCTTTCAGCAGGGTCACCGGATCCGCGCCCTTGGAGACTCGCCCGCCGCCCCGCTCCACCACGCTCCCCAGATGAACCGGCGCCGTGGCCTGGTCGAGACGGACCGTCCGGCCCTGGGCATAAGTTGCGAGCGTCGGCTCCAGCGCCGCTACGGGGGCAATGTCCGCCACCTCTGCCAGGGCGGATCGCACCGGGCCGCCGAGTTTGCCTTGGTCGATGAAAAGGCTCGGTCGACCCTGGGCGGGAACAAGGCACCATGCGAGTGGGAGCGGCGTGTGGTTGACGTCGGCGCCACGGACATTGAACAGCCACGCAGTGTTGTGCGGATCCGAGATGAGCAGACCGTCGAGGCCCTCGCGGTCCTTGGCGAGCTCCTCTTGCACTTGCGCCAGCTTGGCCGCCGGATCAGCTCCGGCGAAGGCCATGTCGAGCTGCCGCACGGGCGCGGAAGGCGCGGCGGGCCGGTCGGGCCAGATGGGGTCGAGAAGATCCTGCTCCACCGCCACCAGGATGCCGCCCACAGCTGCCACGGCACGGCTGAGCCGCTCGCGGCCGTCAAGCGTCGTGCGCCAAGCGTCGAAGCCGAGGGAGGTTCCCCGGGGCAGGTTTTCCTCAAGCCAGGCTTCCGGGCTCATCTGCACCAGAGGCACCACGGTGAAGGCGGCCGTATCCACCTGGGCTGGCGCCTGGAGGACATAGCGCCCGTCCACGAACAGCGCCGCATTGTCCTCCAGGATCACGCAGGTACCCGCGGATCCGGTGAAGCCGGTCAGCCAGGCCAGCCGCTCCTCGCGGGCGGGTACATATTCGTTCTGGTGCGCATCCGCCCGCGGGATGATGTAGCCCGCCAGACCCCGCTCGGCCATGACCGCGCGCAGGGCCGCGAGCCGCGCCGGGCCGGCGGACCCGTCGGCAGTGGAGATGAAGGACTGGAAGATCGCCTGGAAGGGAGCAGCGGGCGATGGGTGTGCGGCCACGGGAGAGGACATGAAACAGGCCTGATCTGGTCGAACCGAAGGGACGTCCCTGTGCGGGTTCCGTGCCGTGCATCGGATCGTGACGGCACGGAGGACACCGCGAGTGATTCATGAATAGAGCGCGAACCCGCGGCGGGAAAGCGGCGAACGCCCGGCCGCACAAGATGCCGAAGACGGGCGCCATTGTCTCCGCCGCATCCTCGCGCCCTCGGTGGATGGGGATTGCGGTTCATCCCCCTTGCTGGCCGGCCCCACCGCCGTCTATGGTGGCGTCATTGCGGGCGTAGTTCAGTGGTAGAACGACAGCTTCCCAAGCTGTATGTCGTGGGTTCGATTCCCATCGCCCGCTCCAATTTCATCTCTGCTGATTTGTCGGTTGCCGTGCCGCGCGCGCACGGGCGGGCGCCTGCCGAAAGGGCTCTGGCTTCCTGACCTGAAAGCTGCGCGGCACCGGACCGCTGTGCCCGCCGAAGACCCTGGCCAAGCGTGACCGCTCCGGCGGGAGGCCTTCCTGCGAGGAATTAGCTCGAAAAGCCCCAGAATGCGGTGCGCGCAGGGGAGAGCGCCATTCTGATCAGTCCTGGAAGCTCAGGCAGCTGTGGCATCTGGCCAGCGAGCCGATTAAAAAGGCGCTCCTTATCCTTTCCGACGGCTCCCCTTCGACGCCTGACGATACTGCGACAGAGGCGGACCCAGCCGTGCCTTTCATGACGACCAATCCGGCGCTCGCCCGCGCCCTGGCTGAACGAGACTATGATACGCCGACGCCGGTGCAGCTTGCCGTGCTGGCGCCGGAGGCCGAAGAACGCGACCTCCTTGTGTCGGCCCAGACGGGTTCCGGCAAGACCGTCGCCTATGGACTGGCCATGGCCGAAACGCTCTTGGGCATGGCCGAACGCTTTGGAGCCGCCACCGCGCCACTGGCATTGGTTGTAGCCCCCACCCGCGAGCTGGCACTGCAGGTCCAGCGCGAGTTCGCCTGGCTCTATGGGGCCACCGGCGCGCGCATCGTCTCCTGCGTCGGCGGCATGGACCCGCGCCAGGAGCAGCGGCGGCTCGACCAAGGATGCCATATCGTCGTCGGCACGCCCGGCCGCCTGCGCGATCATCTGGAGCGCGGCCGGCTCGACCTGTCCGCGCTCCAGGTCGCGGTGCTCGACGAGGCCGACGAGATGCTGGACCTCGGCTTCCGCGAGGACCTGGAATTCATCCTCGAGGCCACCCCGCCGGAGCGGCGCAGCCTGCTGTTCTCGGCCACCATGCCGCGTGGCATCACGGCGCTCGCCAAGCGCTACCAGCGCGATGCGCTGCGGATCGAGGTGGCGAGCGCCGAAGGCGGCCACGCCGACATCGAGTATCGCGCCATGCGCGTGGCGCCCACCGAGGTGGAGCACGCGGTGGTCAATGTGCTGCGCTTTTACGACACCCCCAGCGCCATTGTGTTCTGCAACACGCGCGAATCGGTACGTCGCTTGCACGCCATGCTTCAGGAGCGGCAATTCTCCGCCGTGGCGCTTTCGGGCGAGCTGAGCCAGAACGAGCGCAACCATGCCCTCCAGGCGCTGCGGGACGGGCGGGCGCGGGTTTGCGTGGCCACCGACGTTGCCGCGCGCGGCATCGACCTGCCGAATCTCGGCCTCGTCATCCATGCCGAACTGCCCAACGATGCCGAAAGCCTCCAGCACCGCTCCGGCCGCACCGGGCGGGCCGGTCGCAAGGGGGTGAGCGTCCTGCTCGTGCCGCCGTTTCGCCGGCGCCGCACGGAGGATCTCATGCGCGGGCTGGGCATGCAGCCGGAATGGTCAGGGCCGCCCACCTCCGAGGATATCCGCAAGCTCGACCATGAGCGTATGCTGCGCGATGCGCTGATCACCGACGAACCCAATGAGGAGGATGCCAGCGCCGGCCTTGCGCTGCTGGCGGTTCATTCCCCCGAGCACCTGGCTGCCGCGCTGGCGCGCCTTTATCGGGCCGGCCTGCCGGCCCCGGAGGAGGTTGCCGATCCCGGTGACGCCCGCGCCGCGCGCGACCGTGGGGCGGGGCGCGATTTCGGTGGCGGGACGGGCGGCGGCGCCTGGTTCCGCCTGAATGTGGGCCGGCGCACCAATGCCGACCCCAAATGGCTGCTGCCGATGATTTGCCGGCGCGGAAACGTGACGCGCAAGGAGATCGGCGTCATCCGCATTTCCGACGAGGAAACCGCCTTCGAGGTGACCCTCGCCGCCGCCGACCGCTTCAGCAAGATGGCGGGCAAGGCGGACAGCGACGGGATCGTCATTGAGCCCTTGTCCGGCCCGCCCTCCGGCTCCGGGAGGCCGGCCGGTCGCGGCGGGTCCATGCGCGATCTGCCGCCGGCCGAGAAGCCCGCGCGTGCCAAGCGGTTCCGCGACGGTCCGGCCCCCGGCAAGTCCGCCGAGGGGCGCGGCGAGCATAGCCGGCCTCCGGTCGAGAAACCCCACGGCGTGAAGCCCTGGGGCGAGAGCAAAGGCGGCGCGAAGAAGGGCCGGCGCTCCAACGCGGAAGGAAAGCCCAAGGGCAAGCCGCCACGGAGGCCGTGAGCGGAGGCAACTGGTCCATGGTGAACTGGCTTTGAACGCAGAATTACTGGGTCTATAAGATCAGTAGCGCTTTGGGGGAAGAAATGCTGGACTTCCGAAACCCGTACTGTGCTGAGTGCGTGCGCGCGTTGAATGCTGCGGTTATGCGCAATCAATCGGAGGCCCACAAAGAACGCAAGGCTTTGCTCGCGGGAAGCGAAATAGCTGTGGGTAAAGGAAGTCTCATTCACCTGCGGACAATTGTAAATTGGAAATCACCGCGTGTTACCCGTCACCTCGAAAAAAATACCGACGACGATATCAGTAGTGCACTAGCAATTGCTGTGGGTGATTGTAATGTCGATCGGAAAATTTCTGCCCTCTCCGAGCTGCATGGAGTGAGTACTGCCGTTTCTTCTGCCATCCTGACATGCATAGATCCAGAGAAATACACTGTCATAGATGTGCGGATCCTTGATGCATTGGGTGTGCGCAATCCAGATTTCAAAGCCGTCTACCCGTCGTACCTTTCTTATTGTTTGAAAGAGGCTCGCCGGCTGGGAGTAACATTGCGTGAGTTGGACCGAGCGCTCTGGAAAGCGGGCGATCCGTCATGGCGCGATGCAAAGGCTATTGATGATGTCTCGCCCAGTTAGATAGCTCTAGAAGCAACCCTGCGCGTTTGATCGTTTATCCTTTGGGGGTGGCATGGGCCTGCGTCGCCGATAAAGCCCACCCCCGCCCGTCACAGCTTGCGCAGGCTCACCTCGGCGATCTCGTGGTCGCCCGCCTTGCGCAGGATGAGGTCGGCGCGCTGGCGGGTGGGCAGTATGTTCTCCTGCAGATTGGGCAGATTGATGCGGTTCCAGATGGACAGGGCCGTCTGGCGGGCCTCTTCTTCCGTCAGCTTTGAATAGCGGTGGAAATAGGACAGGGGGTCCTTGAAGGCGGTTTCCCGCAGCCGCATGAAGCGCTGCACGTACCAGTGCTCAAGGATGTCCTCGTCGGCATCGATATAGACCGAGAAGTCGAAGAAGTCGGAGACGAAGGGAATGCCGGTCCCGTCGCGGGGCAGGCGGCCGGTCTGGAGAACGTTCAGACCCTCAACGATCAGGATGTCCGGGCGGTCCACCTCCACCGTCTGGTCGGGCATGACGTCATAGAAGAAGTGGCTGTAGAGCGGCGCCCGCACGGGGCGGCGGCCGGCCTTGATGTCGGTGAGGAAGGACAGGAGGAGTGGCAGGTCGTAGCTCTCCGGAAAGCCCTTCTTCTCCATCAGGCCTTCCTTCTCCAGCACCGCATTGGGCAGGAGGAAGCCGTCGGTGGTGACGAGATCCACCTTCGGGGTGTTGGGCCAGCGGGCGAGCAGCGCCTGGAGCACGCGGGCGGTGGTCGACTTGCCCACCGCCACCGAGCCGGCCACCCCGATGATATAGGGCATCTTGCCCTCGCCCCGCGCGCCATGGTCGAGGAAGTCGCTCATGGCCCGGAACAGCTTCTGCGTCGCGCCGACGTATAGCGACAGAAGGCGCGAGAGGGGCAGGTAGATCTCTTCCACCTCATTCAGCGACAGGCGGTCGTTCAGACCCTGCAGACGCAGGATCTCCTCGGTGCGCAGGGGCATGGGCGTGTCGCGCCGCAACTCGGCCCAATCGGCGCGGGTGAAGGTGCGATAGGGTGAAAGACGAAGGTCCAGCCGCTGGTCCATGCTGCGTTTCTCCCCCATGCCCGCCTCAGCCCTGCTTTCTCGACGCCTTTTCCGCGAGCCCGGACTGTCCGGTGCGCCGCGCCAGTTCGGCATGGACCTCATCCAGCGCCACGCCGCGGGCATGGAGCAGGACGGCAAGATGATACAGAAGATCTGCGCTTTCGCCGATCAGCTCCTGATGGGTGCCGGACAAGGCGGCGATCACCGTTTCAACGCCCTCCTCGCCCAGCTTCTGGGCGCACTTGGCGACGCCCTTGTCCAGGAGGCTGCGGGTATAGGAACTGCCCGCTTCCGCCGAGGCGCGCGCCGCGACGATGCGTTCGAGATCAAGAAGCGTCACGCGGTCGTCGGACATGGCTTGTGGCTCCCTGCCTCAGCCGTCGAGGCGCACGGGCAGGCCGGCGGCGGCGAGCCGGTCCTTGGCCTGGCGCACCGTGAAGGTGCCGAAATGGAAGATGGAGGCGGCGAGCACCGCGGAGGCGCCGCCTTCGCGCACGCCCTCCACCAGATGGTCGAGAGTGCCCACGCCGCCCGAGGCGATCACCGGCACATGCACGGCATCCGAGATGGCGCGGGTGAGCGCCACGTCGAAGCCGAGGCCGGTGCCGTCCCGGTCCATGGAGGTCAAGAGGATTTCGCCGGCCCCGAGGTCCACCACCTCGCGGGCATAGGCGACCGCTTCCAGGCCCGTAGGCTTGCGCCCGCCATGGGTGAAGATTTCCCAGCGGTCCGGCTCGCCGGGCGCCGAGACCTTCTTGGCGTCGATGGCCACCACGATGCACTGCTCGCCAAATTTCTCGGCCGCCTCGCCCACGAAGGCACGGCGGTTCACGGCGGCGGTGTTGATAGACACCTTGTCGGCCCCCGCATGCAGGAGGGTGCGCACATCATCCACGGTGCGCACGCCCCCGCCCACGGTGAGCGGCATGAAGCATTGTTCGGCCGTGCGCTGCACCACGTCCAGGATGGTGCCGCGATTTTCGTGGCTGGCGGTGATGTCCAGGAAGGTGAGTTCGTCGGCGCCGGCCGCGTCATAGGCGCGGGCGGCCTCCACCGGATCGCCGGCATCGCGCAGGTCGACGAACTGCACGCCCTTGACCACGCGCCCGTCCTTCACGTCCAGGCAGGGAATGACGCGGACTTTCAGCATGGCGGTCCTCAGCGCCGGCCCGCCACCAGCGCCAAGGCGGCACCGGGGTCGAGGCGGCCGTCATAAAGCGCGCGGCCGGTGATGGCGCCGGCAAGCTTCGCGGCGCGGGGCTCGATCAGGGCTTCCACGTCCGCCAGCGAGGCAAGGCCCCCGGATGCGATGACGGGGATGCTGACCGCGTCCGCCAGCGCGATGGTGGCGTCCATGTTTAGGCCCTTCAGCAGGCCGTCGCGGGCGATGTCCGTATAGATGATGGCGGCAACGCCAGCATCCTCGAAGCGGCGGGCAATGTCTTCCGCCGGCAGGTCGGAGGTCTCCGCCCAGCCTTCCACCGCCACCCGGCCGTCGCGGGCATCAAGGCCGACCGCCACGCGGCCAGGATGGGTGCGGGCGGCTTCCTTGACGAAGTCGGGGTCGCGCACGGCGGCGGTGCCGAGGATGACGCGGTTCACGCCCTTGCCGAGCCAGCCCTCGACGGTCTTCATGTCGCGAATGCCGCCGCCGAGCTGCACGGGGATGGAGACGGTCTCCAGGATGCGGTCCACCGCCGCCCCGTTCACCGGGCGACCAGCAAAGGCGCCGTCGAGGTCCACGAGATGGAGATAGCGGAAGCCGATGGCCTCGAACTCGCCCGCCTGGGCGGCGGGGTCGCGATTGAACACGGTGGCCCGTGCCATGTCGCCCTGTTCCAGGCGCACGGCGAGGCCGTCCTTGAGGTCGATTGCAGGAAACAGGATCACGGGTGCCACTTCAGGAAATTGGCGAGGAGAGCCAAGCCCAGCTTCTGGCTCTTCTCGGGATGGAACTGGGTGCCGGCCACATTGCCGCGCGCGACCGCCGCCGTGACGGTGCCGCCATATTCGGTGGTCGCCAGCCGGTCGGCGGGGTCAGCCACCTGCATGTGGTAGGAGTGGACGAAATAGGCATGCAGGCCATCGCGGCCCGTGGGGATGCCGTCGAAGAGGGGGTGCACGCGGTCAAGAGTGAGCGTGTTCCAGCCCATGTGGGGGATCTTCAGGGTGGGGTCGGTGGGCTCGATGCGCACCACCTCGCCCTTGATCCAGCCAAGGCCCGCCGTCTCGCCATGCTCGAGACCGCGCTCTGCCAGCAATTGAAGGCCGACGCAGATGCCGAGGAAGGGGCGGCCGCGCTGGTGCACGGCCTCTTCCAGCGCTTCCACCATGCCGGGAACGGCATCAAGCCCGCGGCGGCAATCGGCGAAGGCGCCGACGCCGGGCAGCACCACCCGGTCAGCGGTGCGTACCACTTCAGGGTCGCTGGTGACGGCAATCCGCGGCGCGCCGAGGTCGAGCGCGGCCCGCTCCAGCGCTTTCGCGGCAGAGTGCAGGTTGCCCGATCCGTAATCGACGATGGCGACGGTCATGATGCGCGCGGCTCCGGGAAGGATCCGATGATGGAGGCGCCCGGCCGGCTGGGGCGGGGCGGGATGACGTTGGGACGCAGGCTGCGAGGCGTCCAGTTCTTGAAGAAGCGGCGCTCGGCTTCATCGCGGTCGCGGCCAACCACCACGCCGGCTTCCTCATAGCCGCGCCGGCGCAACTTCTGGACGCGCAGGTCAGACAGTTCCAGCGCGACGAGAAGATGCAGTCCGAGCGTCACCGCGCCCCCGATGATCTCCGGCAGCCCCAAGACCACCTCGCTGACCGCCAGCACCGCGCTCACCACCAGATAGGCGGCAAAAGCCAGCCACAGCCGGTAGCGCAGAAGCGCCAGTGGGGCGAACAGAAAGGCGAGGACCGACACCTTGTCGCGCACCATCACCACACGCTCGGCACTGCGCATCGGCGTGTCGTTCACCTGGTCCAGGGTCAGGACGCTCCAGACGGCCATGTCGCTCTCCGGACGCGCGCGCTCAGATGCCGAGCGCGCCCTTGGTGGAGGGAATTTCGCCGGCCGCGGCCGGATCGATGGCCACCGCCGCGCGCAAAGCGCGGGCGAGGCCCTTGAAGCAGCTTTCGGCGATATGGTGGTTATTATCGCCGTAAAGCGTCTCCACATGCAGCGTCACGCCGGCATTGGAGGCGAACGCCTGGAAGAATTCGCGCACCAGCTCGGTGTCGAATTCCCCGATCTTGGGCGCGCTGAAGGACGTGCGGAACACGAGATAGGGCCGGCCGGAAATGTCCAGCGCCACGCGCGTCAGCGTCTCGTCCATGGGCAGGTGCAGATCGGCATAGCGCGTGATGCCGCGCATGTCGCCGAGCGCGCGCCGCACCGCCTGGCCGAGCACGATGCCCACGTCTTCCGTGGTGTGGTGGAAGTCCACATGCAGGTCGCCTTCGGCCACGATGTCCAGGTCAAACCGGGCATGGCGGGCGAGGAGGTCGAGCATATGGTCCAGGAAGCCGATGCCCGTGGCCACATGATTGCGGCCCGTCCCGTCGAGGTCGACGGACAGGCGCACCTTCGTTTCCTTCGTCTCGCGGACGATCTCGGCCTTACGCATGGAACTCCTCCAAGGCCGCGCCTTCTAGCAGCTTGGGTGCTGCAACGCCATATGGCGATTGCATGACGCCGCGCGCGGGTGTGCAGGGGAAAATACGTGGCCGCGCCCGCAGCCTCGGCTCTTACCGTTCTTTGGACGAGCGTACCATTCCCCTTGAGTCCTAGCATCCGCTCCTCTTCTATGCCCCCCTGCGCCGAGAAAAGGACAAAGAATGGCCCTCGCCACGGATCCTCAACTCTATGTCCATGTCCGAGTGGTCATGGGCATGATCCTTGGCCTGTCGGTGACGCGCATCCTGAGCGGCATTGCCAAGTTCATCCAGCACCCGCACGAGCATCAGATCAGCCGCATCCATCTGGGATGGGCCGTGGTGACGCTTTTAAGCGCAGTGATGTTCTGGTGGTGGGAATATCGACTATCCTGGATCGAGTGGAACTTTGCCATCTATTTCTTCGTCCTGGTCTATGCCAGTGCCTTCTATTTCATGTGCGTTCTTCTCTTCCCTGACCATCTCGGGGAATATGGCAGCTATAGTTCCTACTTTTATGCCAAACGCCGCTGGTTCTTCGGCATTCTCGCCTTGTCCCACATGCTCGACATGGTCGACACCTCTCTGAAGGGCATGGAGTATGTGCGCATGGTGGGCGCCTTGCAGGCTTGCGTTTCGGTCCTTCTCATCGCGGGCTGCCTTATCGCCATGCGTACCAAGAATCCGCGGTTTCATGCCGCTTTCCTGGTGGTGGCCCTTGGCTGCCAGATCCTGCTCATCGCCCAGCAACTCTACACCCTGTGAGGGGAGGCCCGCTGATGTCCGAGTTCGCCACCAATGACGGCCTGATGCTGGCCTATGACGTCGCTGGGGAGGGGGCGCCGCTGCTCATCATTTCCGGCCTGTCGGCGGACCGCGCCTTCTGGTCCTTCGCCCGGCCCCATCTGACCGGACTGCGCTCCGTTGCCTTCGATAACCGGGACATTGGCGCCAGTTCGCAGGCCCCGGCGAGCTATCGGGTTGCCGACATGGCACGCGATGCCTTGGCCGTGCTCGATGCGGCGGGGCTTGAGCGAGCCCATGTGCTCGGCCATTCCATGGGTGGGCTGATCGCCCAGGAACTGGCGCTCATGGCCCCGGAGCGGGTGGACCGGCTGGTGCTGTGCAACACGCTGGGGCGGCAGAACCTCTACACCCGCGATCTCCTCGCCCTCCTGGTGCGCCTGCGCACGGAAATCGCCGATCCCATCCTTTACGTCTCGACGCTAGCCACCTTCACCCTCGGCCGCCACACCCTCGCCAATGTGCCGCTGGGCGCCATCGCCAAGGCGACGGTGGATGCCGGTCCGCTCCAGCCGGTGGCGGGCTTCACCCGCCAGGCGCAGGCGTGCGCCGATGCGGACACGCTCGACCGCATCGGCGCCATCCGGGCGCCGACCCTCGTCCTGTCGAGCCCCGATGACCGCTTCTTCGCCCAGTCCTTTTCCGACGCGCTCATCGCCGCCATTCCCGGGGCCAAGGGCGTCGAGGTGCCGCAGACAGGCCATTGCCCCATGGTGGAAGCCCCCGAGGTGTTCGCCGCTGCCGTGCGCGGCTTCCTCCTGGACTGACGCTGTCGCCTCCCCGGCGGGGGACGGGACATTGCGCCGGCGCGGGAACGCCTTAAGTAAGAGGCGCAATCGGAGCCCCAAATGCATTCTCCCGACACCATCTACGGCACCACCATCGTATCCGTGCGCAAGGGCAATCGGGTCGCCATTGCTGGCGACGGCCAGGTCACCCTTGGCCAGACGGTGCTCAAGGCCAATGCCCGCAAGGTGCGCCGGCTCGGCAAGGGCGATGTGATCGGCGGCTTTGCGGGGGCCACTGCCGACGCCTTCACGTTGTTCGAGCGCCTGGAAGCCAAGCTGGAGCAGTATCCCGGGCAGTTGCAGCGCGCGGCGGTGGAACTCGCCAAGGACTGGCGCACGGATCGCTATCTGCGGCGCCTGGAGGCCATGATGATCGTGGCTGACGCCAATATCACGCTGGTGCTCACCGGCACGGGCGACGTGCTGGAGCCCGAGGCCGGGGTGGCCGGCATCGGCTCGGGTGGCTCGTTCGCGCTGGCGGCGGCCCGGGCGCTGCTGGACCGGGAGGAGGATCCGGAGGCGATCGTGCGCCGCTCCCTGGAGATCGCCGCGGACATCTGCGTCTACACCAATCGCAACATCGTCATCGAGACCATCGGCGCCTGAGCCTCTCCCGCCTCCGCCTACAGCCTGTCGCGTTACGAAAGAAGACCCATGAGCGACTTTTCCCCCCGCGAGATCGTCTCCGAGCTCGATCGCCATATTGTCGGCCAGGGCAAGGCCAAGCGCGCGGTGGCCATCGCCTTGCGCAACCGCTGGCGCCGGCAGCAGCTCGAAGGCCATATGCGCGAGGAAGTGCTACCCAAGAACATCCTGATGATCGGCCCCACCGGCGTCGGCAAGACCGAGATTTCCCGCCGCCTTGCGCGCCTCGCCGGCGCGCCCTTCCTGAAGGTGGAGGCCACCAAGTTCACGGAAGTGGGCTATGTGGGTCGCGACGTGGAGCAGATCGTGCGCGACCTCGTGGAGGTGGGCATCGGCCTGGTACGCGATGCCAAGCGCAAGGACGTGCAGGCCCGCGCGCACCTGGCCGCCGAGGAGCGCGTCCTGGACGCCTTGGTGGGCGCCAACTCCTCATCCGCCACCCGCGAAGCCTTCCGCAAGCGCCTGCGTGCCGGTGAACTGGACGACAAGGAAGTGGAGATCGAGGTCCAGGCGGGCGGTCAGGGCATGCCCATGTTCGAGATCCCCGGCATGCCCGGCGCCCAGATGGGCGCGGTCTCCTTGGGCGACATGCTCGGCAAGGCCTTTGGTGGCCGCACCCGCACCCGCCGCGTGCTGGTGAAGGACGCCCATCCGCTGCTCCTGACCGAGGAAGCGGACAAGCTCATCGACCAGGAGGCCACCACCCAGGAGGCCATCCATGCGGTGGAGAATAACGGCATCGTCTTCCTGGATGAGATCGACAAGATCGCCGGCCGGGAAGGCCGCTCCGGTGCCGATGTCTCCCGTGAGGGCGTGCAGCGGGATCTCCTGCCCCTTATCGAGGGGACGACGGTCTCCACCAAGCACGGACCGGTGAAGACCGATCATATCCTCTTCATCGCCTCCGGCGCCTTCCATGTGTCGAAGCCCTCCGACCTGCTGCCGGAATTGCAGGGCCGCCTGCCCATCCGGGTGGAACTGGAGGCCCTGACCCGCGCCGACTTCGTACGCATCCTCACCGAGACGGAGGCGAGCCTCGTCAAGCAGCAGGTGGCACTCATGGCCACCGAGGGCGTGACACTCGACATCACCCCCGAGGCGGTGGAAGCCATTGCGGATGCTGCGGTCGAGGTGAATTCGAGCGTGGAAAACATCGGCGCCCGCCGGCTCCAGACGGTGATGGAGCGGGTGCTGGACGATCTGTCCTTCACCGCTCCCGACCGGTCGGGCGAGCGGGTGGTGATCGATGCGGACTATGTGCGCCAGCGGGTCAGCGATCTCGCCAAGAACGCCGATCTCAGCCGCTTCATCCTGTGAGCGGCTGCAATTGATCCGATACCGGGCCCCATTCGGGTGACCCGGCGCCTCGCCCGGATTTCAGCCGCGCGAGGTGCTCGGCGGAATGTCGCTCTGCACGTGCCCGGCGGCCTCGATCTCGCCGATCACCCGGGCCGCTGTCTGCGGCACTGGCAGCAGATGATGGATGGCCCGGCGCACACCGGCGAAGCCGCCGGGGGCGTCGCGGACCATGGCGGCCACCACCTGCTCTTCCTCTTCGGTCCGCCCCAGCGTGCGCAAGGCGAGGGCCTGGCCGATGCGACTGACGAGGCCAGGCTTGGCGGCGATCAACGGCAGGACGGTATTTGCCATCTTCGCGTCGGAGGTCAGGAATGCGCCAATGGCGAGATAGGCGTCCTGCGTGGCCGACCGCGACGCACCGTGCTCACGGGCGGCCAGCAGCATGGCTTCTCCCCGTTCCGGCTGCCCGAGGCCGACGAGGATCGCTCCCGCCGATGCCATGGTGTCGTAGTCCAGCGGGTTGAGCGTCAGTGCCTTGTCGGCGGAGGCCAAGGCCTCATCCGCGTCGCCCCGGGCGAAGGCCGAGGCTGCGAGGATACGCGCGGCGAAGGCACTGTTCGGCGCCAGGTCCGCACCGGTCTCTGCCTCCGCTTCAATGGCCGCAAGCACCGCCGGGTCGGGGTCGTGCTCCACGTCGGCCCGGAGGTCGTTCAGCAGCAGGAAGGCCTTGAGCGAGTGGACAACGCCATAGCCGTTGTCGTGACCCACCAGCCGGTCGATGCAGGCATGCGCCCCCTGCTTCTGCGCGGCATCCTCCCCCTTGATGACGGCGAAGGTCTGGGCGATGCAGGAGAAGCCGGATCCGGGCGCGTCGATCTTGGCCTGGGCGCGGGCACGGGTGGGTAGAACGCCGTGAAACTGCATCACGGCTGTGGCCACGTCGCGGACCACCCGCTGCTCCAAGTCGGCGCTCCGCTTCAGTCCATCCATCTCGGTAGACCAGACAATGACGCCGCTGCAACGGTCTGTCAGCCGGAAGAGAAGGGACTGGGTCCCGTTCTCATGGCCCTCGACAAGGCCGCCGAGGGAGAAGACCGACCGGGGCGGAACGCCGCGGCATTCGGCGGCGGCCGCTTCGGACCCGGGAGTCACCACATCCACGAAATCGAAGCGGGCGAAGGCGTCGCGCATGCGGGCCTCGAGCGCATGGATGTCGTCCGATGGCGGCGCCGGGTTGCCGGAAAGCTCGAAGGGCCGAACCTCCAGGATGGGCATGCCCATCCGGTCGGCGAGGTCTGCGGGGCTGAGGGCCCGGTTGCCGAAGGCGATGGTGACCGAGGACGGCCCGCTCTCAAGGGTGGGCGACAGGAGATAGACGGCCCCGGCCACAGCCAGGGCGCAGGCGCCGACGAGGTAGGGCCAAAGTCGCGCGCGCCCCCTGCGCTGCGGAGCCGGAAGCTCTTGTGGAGAAAGAGGTAGCGCGATTTCGGGCGGCAGATCGGGGCGGGCGGCGCGGTTGCGGAACAAGGGGACATAGGCGCCCTTGGGGATGACGATCTCGATGGCGTCACCGGTCCCGGCCCCGGAATAGTAACGCTCAAGTGACCGCCGCAGCCGGGTCGCCTCCACCCGCACGATGGGGTCGGACTGGGGATCGAAGGAGGTGGGGCGGCCGAGGGCTTCAACTGCGATGGTGTAGCCCTTGATCTCGTCCGCCCGCCCCGCCAGCGTGGTTTCAACCACATAGCGCAGGAAATCCGCCAGCCGGGGGGACGAGACGAACTCCTCCGAGCTCAGAACCCGTGCCAATGCCGCCCGCGCCTCGTTGGGTGAGGTAGCCTGTTCCTCGGGCAGATCTGAGCTTAGGGACGTGGTCGTCACGTTGTTCTTCACACGATGTCTGAACGGGCCATCCGGAACGGTGGCCGGGATGCGATACCTGACCTTAAGTCAGTTCATGGCATTTTTCGAGCCCGTCCGTCGCGCGGCCGGCCCGGTCCTGCGTGACGTGTTCCCTCCCGCCGCGCGCCCTGATAGCTTCCCAGCACCGCGGCGATTATGAGGCCGGTGGATCCGCCCTGCGGGCGGCAAGGAGACAATCATGGCTTTGGATGACGTGACGGACCGGATGGTGACGGGTGTCGTGCCGAACGATCTGGAAGCCTTCTGGATGCCGTTCACTGCTAACCGGGCTTTCAAGAAGCGTCCGCGCCTGATCGCCCGCGCCAAGGGTATGCACTATTACACGCCGGAGGGGAAACCCATTCTGGACGGCGTCGCCGGGCTTTGGTGCACCAATCCCGGCCATAATCGCGATGAGATCGTCGAGGCCATCCGCGCCTCCGCCTCCGAGCTGGACTTCGCCCCCACCTTTCAGTTCGGCCATCCCGCCGCCTTCACGGTGGCGAGCCGCATCGCCGCGCTGGCGCCCGCCGACCTCGACCACGTCTTCTTCTGCAATTCCGGTTCGGAGGCGGTGGATACCGCGCTGAAGATCGCGCTCGCCTACCAGAATGTGACCGGCCAGGGCTCGCGGACCCGCCTGATCGGCCGTGAGCGTGGCTATCACGGAGTGGGCTTCGGCGGCATTTCCGTGGGCGGCATCGTGCCCAACCGCAAGGCCTTTGGCACCCTCCTGACCGGCGTCGACCACCTGCCCACCACCTATGACCGCGCCCACCAGGCCTTCACCAAGGGCGAGCCGGACTATGGCGCGCATTTTGCCGACGAACTGGAGCGCATCGTCGCCCTGCACGACGCGTCCACCATCGCGGCGGTGATCGTGGAGCCCATGGCCGGCTCCACGGGCGTCATTCCCGCACCCAAGGGCTATCTCCAGCGCCTGCGCGAGATCTGCGACAAGCACGGCATCCTGCTGATCTTCGACGAGGTCATCACCGGCTTCGGGCGCCTGGGCCATGCCTTTGCGGCCGAGCGCTATGGCGTGGTGCCGGACATCATCACCTTCGCCAAGGGTGTCACCGCCGGCGCGGTGCCCATGGGCGGCGCCATTGTCCGCGGCAAGATCTATGAGGCCTTCATGAAGGGGCCGGAACACGTCATCGAGATGTTCCACGGCTATACTTATTCGGCCCACCCGCTGGCCTGTGCCGCCTCGCTGGCGACGCTGGACCTCTATGCCCGCGAGGATCTCTTCGCCCGCGCCAAGCGCCTGGAGCCGCTGTGGGCGGATGCGGTGATGAGTCTACGCGACAAGCCCGGGGTGGTGGACATCCGCACCGTGGGCATCACCGCCGGCATCGACCTTGCCCCCAAGACGGGCACACCGGGCCTGCGCGGCTATTCCACGCTGGAAACCGCCTTCCATGACCAGGGCATCATGGTGCGCTCCACCGGCGATACCATCGCCCTCACCCCGCCTCTCATCATTTCCGAGGCGCAGGTGGGCGAACTGATCGAGAAGGTGGGCGCGGCGATCACCGCCACCGCCTGAGGCAGTCCATTCAAAAAGGTCCTGCCCGTGGCGGCCGGGCCAGGTCCGCAAGGATCTGGTCCAGCCGCGATGGCCTGGAGGCATGCCAGGCGAACCTCGCACCCCGGGGAGGCCTGGCGGCACTGGCCCCGTTCAAATGAACGGTCGCACCTGCGGCGCAGCGACCTTCCGCGGCCCACGGTTGGACAAGATGGGCCGGAGCGCCGTGGGCAAGGAAAGTGTGTCCGGGATCCACAAGCCAAACCGCCGGGAGGAGGCGAAGCCCATGGCCGCCCATGACGGCGCGCCCCTCCCGCGCGGGGCCCAACATCGGAATTGGGTCTCATGGCCTGGCAGGATACGACACCCTGCCTGGGTCCCACGCCCCGGCAGCGGCCAACCGCAGACCCGCGCGGGCGCGCGCCCATGACGTTCCGCTGCCGGTTCGCTCCCAGTCCCAATGGCCGCCTGCACCTGGGCCATGCTTATTCCGCCCTCGTGAATCATGATGCCGCGCAGCGTTCCGCAGGGCGCTTCCTGCTGCGCATCGAGGACATCGACGCCACCCGGTCCCGACCGGAATTTGTCGCCGGCATCCGCGAGGACCTCCAATGGCTGGGCGTCCTGCCCCAAGAGCCGCCCCGCCACCAGAGCGGCCATCTGCCCGCTTATGCGGACGCGCTGGCGCGCCTTCGGAAGGCTGGCCTCCTCTATCCCGCCTTCGAGAGCCGGGCAGAGATCGCCGCGGAGGTGCGCCGTCGCGACCTCACAGCCCCCTGGCCGCGGGATCCGGACGGTGCGCCGCTCTATCCCTTCTCGCGCACCAGCCTCCCGGACAGCGCGCGGCAGAGACGCCTGGCGGAGGGCGCGCCCCACGTGCTGCGCCTCCATATGGACGCCGCCCTTGAAGCCGCAGGCGACGGCCTCTCCTGGCAGGAGGCGCCGGGCGATGCCCTCGCCCCGCCGGAGGCAGTGCGTGCAGATCCAGCGGCTTGGGGGGATGTCATTCTCGCCCGCCGCGACGTGCCGGGCAGCTATCATCTGTGCGTGGTCATCGACGATGCGCAGCAGGAGATCAGCCATGTGATCCGCGGAGCGGATCTGAAGCCGGCCACCGCCGTGCACCGGCTGCTCCAGCGCCTCCTTGGCCTGCCCGCGCCCATCTACCATCATCATGGGCTGATCCTGGACGCGGATGGCCGCAAGCTCTCCAAGAGCGCCGGCTCCACGAGCCTTGCGGAACTGCGGCAATCCGGCGCCACGCCCGGCACGGTCCGCGCCCGCCTCGGCTTCGCCTGAAGGGCGCGTTCAGCCGACGCCCAGGATGTACAGCCAGAAGGCGATGGTCACGAGGCCCAGGGCCGTGGACAGGGAGACGGCGCTGGCGCTGGTCTGCACGCCCGCCCCGTAGCGCTGGGCCAGCAGATAGGCATTGATGCCGCACGGCATGGCCGCAAACAGCACGGCCACCCCGGCCCAGACCGGCGGCATGGGCAGAAGCAGCGTCAGCAGCAGCACGAGGGCCGGATGCACGATGAGCTTCAGCGCCGAAATGATGGCGGTGGCCTTCAGGTCGCCCGACATGCCGTAGCGGTTGAGCGCAAGGCCGAGCGAAATGAGGGCGCAGGGCGAGGCCGAGGCGGAAATCAGATCGAGGATCTGCTTGGGCACCCCCGCCGCCTGCACCCCCAGCAGCTTGGCGATGCCGCCCGCATAGATGCCGAGCAGGATGGGATTGAGGGCAAGCGTTCGGAAGAGCTTGCGGGCGGTGGCCAGCGACAGGCCCGCGCTGCCCTCCACCAGCACGGTGGCCGCCACCAGCATCACCGGCAGGTGGATGGCGATGAGCAGGAACAAGGGCACCGCCCCTTCCTCGCCATAGGCCTTGAGAATGAGCGGCACGCCCAGGAAGACCGTATTGGCCTGCCCGGCGGAAAAGCCGTGCACCACCGCTTCCGTCCGGCTGCGGTGGAAGACCTTGATGGCCAGCACCATGGCAATGCCGAACACCGCGAACGCGCCGGTGAAATAGGCGATCCAATACCCCCAGGGCTGCGCCTCGGGCAGGCGGGATTCGCTCAAGGTCTTGAAGATGAGAATCGGCACGGCGAGGCCGAACACATATTCGGCCAAGCCATCCGACGCCTTGTCGGAGATCAGGCGCGTCTTGGCAGAGACGAAACCCATCGCCACCACGCCGAACACCGGAAGCACCACGAGGGCGATGTCTGCGAGGATGGCACCCATTTGGATCGGATCTCAGGCCGCCGTGCTCAGGGTCACGGTGCAGGGGGCAAGGACGGGGGCAAGGGCGGCGGCACGCACCGTCACCATCGCCTCCATGCGGGCCAGGAGGCGCGCCGCAAGGTCGGGGGTGGCCGAAAAGGCGATCTCGATGCTCAGAACCCCGCTCTCATGCTCGGACCGCACCGAGCCGGGGAGAACATCATGGATCACGAACGGCTCCAGGAGACGCAGCAGCGCATTGGAACAGGGCTCGGCTTCGACCACGAGACGATGAGACGCGACGCCGGACGGCGTGCCGGAAGACATGGACATGGAAGGACTCACATGCAGATGGGAAGAGAAAAGCGTCAGTTCTCCCGGCCGACCTGGTCGACCGGGCGGAGAATTCGACGCTGCGCCGGAATGGCGTTCCGCCTCTCTGCCTGCATGCTGCACATGGCCGGCAAACTAGGCGCATGCACCGAAGGCGTCAACCGAGAGGCCCGTTGCGGGCGCGCCGAAAATCCCTAGATGACATGCGATGGCCGGAACCCAGCGCGGACTTTGCCGTTTGGGGGTCAGGCCATCTTGGAGGGGCACATGGGTATCTTGTGGACCATCATCATCGGTTTCGTGGCGGGCATCGTGGCGAAGCTCATCTATTCCGGCCCCAATGAGCCGCAGGGTTTCATTCTCACGACGGTGCTGGGCATCGTAGGCGCCATGGTCGCCACCTATCTCGGTCAGGCGATCGGGTGGTACGAGGCTGGCCAGGGCGCCGGCTTCATCGGCGCGGTGGTCGGCGCCATCATCGTCCTGATCGCCTGGGGCCAGCTCGCCCGGCGGTGAGCGCCACCCCGGTAAGGGGGCGCTACAAGAGTGCGTGACGCGCGGTCGGCTGTGGCGCCGGCCGCTTGGCGCACAGGGGAATGAGGGGGTAAAAGACAAAGAGGGGTCGCACCCACAGGAGAGGCGTGCTTGATGTCAACCGTAGCCAGCCAGGACGGATATGGGCGCGCCAGCGATGCCGCAGCCGCGTCGCCGTGCCCTGGCGCGGAGGCGGTCGAAGCAGGCGGTCCACTCGGCCCCCTGCGCATGGCCCTCCTTGCCGCGCTGGGCCTCGTGCTGCTCGCTGGCACGGGCTGGCTGTGGGCGCGTCACGGCGGGACGGTTTTCTTCGACACCCTCACTGCTGGCTTGGGCACCTGCCTGTGATGCCGTGAAAGCACATCGACATGGGCGCCGGCCGCGCTGCCCCGGATGCCTCCCGGCCATCTGCCGATTCCCCTTGTTCGTCCGTTCCCGGTAACGGGTTCGCTCGTTGCCCCGCCCGGAGCCTGTTCATGTCCCCCCGTTCCAAGCTTCTCATCCCCCTGTCGGCCTTTGCCGTCGGCGCCCTCCTGCTGGTGATCGCCGCCACCGCGCTGATGCCGTCCCGTCAGACGGGCACCGGAGGCTCGGGCTCGGCGAGCGTGGGCGGACCGTTCCGCCTCGTGGATCAGACCGGCGCGACGGTCACCGAAGCGGACCTCAAGGGCAAACTGACGCTGATCTTCTTCGGCTTCACCCACTGCCCGGACATCTGCCCCACCTCGCTCTTCGAGATGTCGGAGATCCTGAACGCCCTCGGCCCCGACGCATCCAAGGTGCAAGCCATGTTCGTGACGGTGGATCCGGAGCGGGATACGCCGGAGGTGATGAAGGCCTATCTGAGTTCCTTCAATCCGCAGGTCCGGGGCCTCAGCGGCACGCCGGAGCAGATCGACGCCATCAAGCGGGCCTACCGCGTTTATTCCAAGAAGGTCCCTCTGGATGGAGGCGACTACACCATGGATCATACGGCGGTGATCTATCTCATGGACAAGTCCGGGTCCTTCCTGGCTCCCTTCAACGCCAAGCGCCCGCCCGCGGAGGCGGCGGCCGATCTACGTCGCAATCTTTGACGGGCGGTCGGCCACCTGAGGCGCGCCGGCGGCGCGGCGCTTGGAGAGCCCGTGCTCGGTCTTGTCCCAATGATAGGGCGCGGTGACGAGGCCGTGGACCGCCCGCCAGGTGGCAAGACTCTGCAGCAGCCAGTAAAGCGGCACGAAGGGCAGCACCCACAGGTGCGCCACCATCCGGCGGCGCCGGGCGCCGAGGATGGTCGAGGCGGCCATCACCCCATAGCCGAGCAGCAGGTTGGTGTAGCTCATGGCGGACGTGAGCACCTGCGCCATCGAGCCGGGCACCCGCCAGAAGCCCCCGGCGGCCATGTCATAAGCCACCACCGCCAGGCACAGCGGGTGCACCAGCACGGCCAGAATCGGCGCCGCCATCACCAGCCCGGAGCCGAGCGCAGTCAGTGGCCCCAATTCCCGGCAAAGGCGGCCGGGATGGCGGCCATGAACCATCAGCGTCTGCATCCAGCCCTTCATCCAGCGGCCCCGTTGGCGCAGCCAGGCGCCCACCGTGACCGGGGCTTCCTCCTGGGTGGTGGAGGCGATGGTGCGGGTGCGCCACCCCATGCGGGCGAGCCGCAGGCCGAGATCGGCGTCCTCGGTAACGTTGAACGGATCCCATCCCCCCACATCCTCCAGCGCGTCGCGCCGGAAATGGTTGGAAGTGCCGCCGAGCGGCACGGGAAGGCCAAAGGCGGCCAGCGCCGGGATCAGCACGTCGAACTGCACCGCATATTCCAATGCGAAGCAGCGGCTGATGAGGCTGTCGCCGGCATTGTCGATGGCGAGGCGCGCCTGCACGCAGCCCAGGCGCCGCCCTCCGGTGGCAAAGGCGGCCACCGCCTCGCGCAATTGGCGGGGATGGGGCACGTCCTCCGCGTCGAAGACGGCCACCAGGGTTCCCCGCGCGAACGGGAGCGCCGCGTTCATCGCCTTCGGCTTGGTGCGTGGTCCGATGTCCGGGGCCACCACCACCTCGAAATGGGCCGGCAAGGGCGCGGCGACCAATGCGCGCAGTAGGTCGTGGTCGTCCGGCTCCACCACCATCTTGATGTCCAGCTTCTCCAGCGGATAATCGAGCGCCAGCAAGGCCTCGCGCAGCCGCGGCAGCACCGCCACCTCGCGATAGAGGGGAACGATGAGGGTATAGACGGGCAGCCGCCCCTCCTCGCCCGCATCCCTCGTGTCCGGCAAGGCGGCGGTTTCCGCGGGCACCAGGCACGCCGCCGCCTTCAGCCCGAGGGTGGCGAGGAACAGCGCGGACAAAGCGCCGGGGAGCGCAGCAGCGGCGAGGGCCGGCGCAAGGAGGGCCAGCAGGGCGGACAGGAGCACCAGGGCAAGCGCCAGGCGCAGAAGCACTCGTCCGGGGCGCAAGGTCTGCGCGGACAGGTCCGGCGCCCGGTCCCGCAGGCCGAACGCGGCGAGGGCGCCGAAGTCCGCCGCGCATTCGCGCCGCACCTGGGACCGGAAACGCTCCGGCGAAACCAAATGGAGGCGCGCGTGCAGGCTCGGATCCTCCGCGAGGGCGCGGCGCAGCCGCCGCAGCACCCGCCCGCGCGCGCCAAGGACGATGCGCGGGTCCGTCCCCTCCCGCGGCGCCAGGGCAAAGCCCAGCGCGAGCGCAGCGGGTCCGCCCCCGGCGGACAGGCCGAGCGGCGCATCGGGCGCCGGGGCGAGCCCCAGATGGGCGCCTTGCCAGGCCGCCGCGGTGTCGGCATGAACGAAGCCATGCGCCACCAGCACCTCATCGGCGCTGACCCCGAGGGCCCTGGCCCGCGCAGTGGCCCAGCGCAGCGTCGGCGCATCCACCAGCGGCGCGAGCGCTTTGACCTCGAGCGGCATCCCCGCGCCGCCGCCATCCCCGCCAGCCGGATGACGCGCAATGCGTGGCGCGCGCGGCACCGACTTGCGGCGCTCGCCTGCCTCTTCCAACATGCCCCACCCTCCCAGCCCGGGAGCCCCAGCATGCCGAAGCCTAAGATGAAGCAACCGATCCGGACAGCATCAAGATTGTGCAACCTTGCTTTTGGGATGCTGGCGTGTGCGGCATGTCTCGGCGGCTTATGCGCGAGTGCCGCTACGGCATGGGCGCAAGGCGCGGTGGTGCCCAATTTCTGGAACGTGGAGCGACGGGTGGAGCGACCGGACGCCACCCGCCTTCCCACCTCCATTCGCTTCCTGACCTCCGACGATTATCCCCCCTTCAACTTCGTCGGCCAGGATGGGGCGCTGCTCGGCTTCAACGTGGACCTCGCCCGCGCCATCTGCGCCGAGCTTTCGCTCACCTGCACCATCGAGGCCGCCGCCTTCGATACCCTGCTGGATGGCCTCGACCAGAACCGGGGCGATGCGGTGATCGCCGGACTCGCCTCCACGCCGGCCAGCCGCCAGCGGGCGGACTTCAGCGAGCGCTATCTCGGCACGCCCGCCCGGTTCGTCGCCCGCCGGGCCAACGCCATCTCCCAGGTCACGCCGGAGGCGGTGGCGGCCAAGCGCGTGGCGGTGGTGCAGGGCACGGCCCACGAGGCCTATCTGCGTGCCTTCTTCAACGAGGCCGCCATCCGCCCCTATCCGGACGGGGCGGCGGCGCGGGAGGCGCTGAAGAAGGGCGAGGTGGACCTCCTGTTCGGCGATGGCATCGGGCTCTCCCTCTGGCTCAACGGAACGAGCTCGGAGAATTGCTGCGCCTTTGCGGGCGGCCCCTTCACCGAGAGCCGGTATTTCGGGGACGGCCTCGCGGTGGCGGTGAAGAGCGGCAATGACCAGTTGAAGCGCGCCATCGACTACGCCCTTCAGCGCATCTGGGAAAAGGGCGTCTATGCCGACCTCTATCTGCGCTGGTTCCCTGTGGGCTTCTACTGACCGCCAGCGCGCGCGGCGTGAGCTTGGCGGCGCTGGCGCGAATGGGTACCACTCGGCGGATCGGTCGGCGCACAGAACGGGGATGCCATGAATGCCTTGACCCTGGCCCTCATCGCCTTTCTCGCCATGGCGGGCGCGGCCGCGTGTGGGTGCGTGCTGGCGCGCCGGATGCCGCCGGATTATCTGGGCGGCGAATCCATCAAGAGCCTGCGGGCTGCCATGGCTCTGGTGGCCACCATGACGGGCCTCATCCTGGGCCTGATGGTCAATTCCTCCCGCTTTCAATATTCGGATGCGGAGAAGGACGTGCAGATGTACGCCACCACGCTCATGCGGATGGACATTGAGCTGACCAATTTCGGCGGACCGGCCTGCGCGCTGCGAGGTAATCTGCGGGCCTTCATCGAACAGTTGCTGCTCCAGACCTGGCCGATGCCTGGAACCGCCAACGCCACCACGCCCCTGCCGGAACTGGCGCGCAAGCTGGAGCAACTCACCCCTCAAGGCCCGGCGCTGCCGGCACGGCCCACGCCATCTGGCACGGTTCAAGAGACCGCCGGCGACACGGCCAAGGGCGGGGAAAAAGGCTCGGCCTCCACATTGCTTCTCAACCTGACCCGCGAGCTGGGGCACCTGCCACCGGAGAACGACATCCGCCGGACGCTGATCTCGCTTGGTCACCAATTGATGGAATATCGGTGGCGCATCAGCGATTTCACCAGCAACCGCGCACCCACCGCCTTCATCGGCGCCGTGATCTGCTGGCTGGCGCTGCTCTATGGAATCCTCGGCGTGTTCGCGCCTCGCACGCCCTTGGTCCTGTTCGGCTTCCTGGCCGCCATCGCCTGCATTGCCAGCGCCATCTATCTGGTGCTGGAAATGGATGATCCGTTTTCCGGGCAGTTGCGCGTGCCCCGGGCGCCCATCAGCGATGTCCTGACCTTCATGGCCTCGCAACCTTGCCCGAGCGAAGCCCCGCCGGCGGCGACCTTCTCCGCCCCGTCCGGCCCCTGAGGCGCACGCGGCGTCAGGGTGCGCCCGTGGCACCGCCACGGGTCAGGAGCTGCGCCATGCGCGCGATGGCCGGGGCATCATCCCCAATGCGTCCGGTGGTGAGGCGAAACCAATTGAAGCCCACATAGAGTGCGACGAGGTCCTCGATGGCGTCCGCCGCAATCTCTCCCCGTCCCACTGCGCGCGCGAACATGGCCCGCACATCCTTCAGCCGCTCGGGCAGGAATTTTTCCCGCAGGAGGATCTGCGCCGCCTCCCCCGCCTGCGCTTCCGCGATAAGCCCCCGGAAGGCGCGGCCCGTGGGGGTGTCGCGCCAGAAGGTCCAGAGGGCGCGCGTGTAAGCGAGCAGGTCGCCCGGCAAGGTGCCGGTGTCCGGCGCTGTCATGGTGGCCGCCTTCTCGGCGGAATAAACCTCCATCAGAAGGTCCGCGCGGGTGGGCCACCAGCGATAGAGGGTTGGCTTGCCCGCACCGGCCCGGCGCGCCACCTCGTCGAAGGAGAAGCCCGCATAGCCGCGCTCCTCCAGCAAGTCGCGCGCCGCCGCGATGATCGCCGCCTCGGTGGCGGGGTTACGGCGGGCGCCAATGGAGGCCCGGCGTTCGGTCTTGGCCTGATGCTCCGGCACGCTGGTCTCCCCGGCGCGGCTGCGCACTTTCCTCTTGCATAACGAAACGGTTCGTATATATCAAATCTCAATCGAAACGGATCGTTTCGTTTATGCAAGAGATCACGCCATGCCGCTGCTCGCTTTTCTCGGCCATATCCGCTTTCTCGGCATCCTGATGGCGGGGGCCTATACGCTCATCAACCTCCTGCTCGAACTTCTGGCGCCCCTCACCGCCGGCTGGACCCATTGGGGCACGACGCTCCTGGCGGTGCCGTTCATGGTGGTGGGCATGGTGCATCTGGTCATCCCGCTGGCCCGCCGCCGCCCCAAGTAAAGCACGCGTTCCCAGGCCCCCGCGCCGCGTTGACGGAGCGGCCTGGGGGCGATTAGAGGCTGAGGCATGCGGGTCGAATCGCCCCGGCCCGCCCTTTGCGCCTCTAAATCGTTGATAGAGAGCCCTTCACGACCTAAATCGAGGCGGTGCCTCGGCGTGGAGGATGGAGCCTCTCGTCGCGGCCCGCTTGGGAGCCTTGCCGTCATGACCGAACCCTCGTCCGCCCTCGCCGATCCGGCCGATCTCGCCCGCGAGCTGAAGGCGGTCGCCGAGACCGCCGCCGCCTGGCCGTTCGAGGAAGCCCGGAAAATCGTCGAACGGCTGAAGCGCCATCCCAAGGACGAGGTGCTGTTCGAGACCGGCTACGGTCCCTCTGGCCTGCCCCATATCGGCACCTTCGGCGAGGTGGCCCGCACCACCATGGTGCGCCATGCCTTCCGCATCCTCACCGAGGACAAGATCCCCACCCGCCTCCTGTGCTTCTCGGACGACATGGACGGCATGCGCAAGATTCCGGAGAATGTGCCGGATCCCGCCGCGCTGAAGCCCTATCTCCAGATGCCGCTGACCCGCGTGCCGAACCCGTTCGGCGGCGGCTATGCCAGCTTCGGCGACCACAATAACGCCATGCTGCGGCGCTTTCTGGACACGTTCGGCTTCGCGTACGAATTCGCCAGCGCTACGGAATACTACGCCTCCGGCAAGCTCGACCCCGTGCTGCTGAAGGCGGCGGAAAAGTACGAGGCCATCATGGAGGTGATGCTGCCGACCCTCGGCGAGGAGCGGCAGGCCACCTATTCGCCTTTCCTGCCCATCTCTCCCCTCTCGGGCCGGGTGCTCTACGTGCCGCTGAAGGCGGTGGACGCCAAGGCGGGCACCATCACCTTCGACGACGAAGACGGCACCGAGACCACGCTGCCCGTCACCGGCGGCAAGGTGAAGCTGCAGTGGAAGCCGGACTTCGGCGCCCGCTGGGCCGCGCTCGACGTGGACTTCGAGATGTTCGGCAAGGACCATCAGACCAACGCCCCCATCTATGACCGCATCTGCGAGATCATTGGCGGCGTGGCGCCGGAGCATTTCGTCTATGAGCTGTTCCTGGACGAGAAGGGCCAGAAGATCTCCAAGTCGAAGGGCAATGGCCTGACCATCGACGAGTGGCTGACCTATGCGAGCCCGGAGAGTCTGGCGCTCTACATGTTCCAGTCCCCCCGCTCGGCCAAGAAGCTGCATTTCGACGTCATCCCCAAGGCGGTGGACGAATATTTCAACTTCCTGGCCCGCTATCCCACGCAGGACTGGAAGACCCGCCTCGGCAATCCGGTGTGGCACATCCATGCAGGCAACCCGCCGGTGGAAGAGCTGCCTCTGTCGTTCGGGCTGATGCTGAAGCTCGCCTCCGCCTCCAATGCGGAGGACAAGGGCGTGCTGTGGCGCTTCATCGAGCGCTACGCGCCGGGGGTTTCGGCGTCCACCCATCCGACATTGGACAAGCTGGCCGGCTATGCGGTGCGCTATTTCGTCGATCGGGTGAAGCCGCACCGCACCTATCGCCTGCCGGACGAGACCGAGGCGGAGGCGCTCAGCGCCCTCGACGCGGCGCTGTCCGTGCTGGATGGGGAGGATCGCGAGGCGATCCAGAATGCGGTGCTCGACGTGGCCCGCGCCATTCCGCGCTACCAGGATCTGAAGAAGAAGGGTCCCAATGGCGGGCCGGGCGTTTCCTTCGCCTGGTTCAGCGCGCTCTACGAATTGCTGCTGGGCGAGAAGGAAGGGCCGCGCTTCGGTACCTTCGTGGCCGCCTATGGCATTCCCGAGACGCGGGTACTGATCGCCAAGGCGCTCGCCGGGGAACTTGTCCGTAGCTGAATGGTGCGGCGCGCGGCAACGCCGCGCGCCGAACGGCCTGCGACATCTCACACCAGGATCTCGGCGACCCTTCCCATTGCCCGGCGCCCATGGTATTTTGAATTAAGTCCATGGATTTAATGTTTATTGGAGAGAGCCATGACGCTGCGCCTGGGAGATGTGGTCCCCGATTTCACCGCCGAGACCACGCAGGGCCCGGTCAGCTTCCATGAGTGGCTGGGCGATGGCTGGGGCGTGCTGTTCTCGCACCCGAAGAACTTCACCCCGGTCTGCACCACTGAACTCGGCCAGGTGGCGCACCTGAAGGGCGAGTTCGACAAGCGTGGCGTCAAGGTCATCGGCCTGTCCGTGGACAGCCTCGACAACCATCCCGCCTGGGTCCAGGACATCGCCGATGCCACCGGCGCGCAGCTCAACTTCCCGCTGATCGCCGATGCCGACCGCAAGGTCTCCGACCTCTATGACCTGATCCACCCCAATGCGAGCGACACCGCCACCGTGCGCTCGGTGTTCGTGATCGGGCCGGACAAGAAGCTGAAGCTCACCCTCACCTATCCGGCGAGCACGGGCCGCAACTTCCAGGAAATCCTTCGGGTGATCGATTCCCTCCAGCTGACCGCCCAGCACGCGGTCGCAACCCCGGTGGACTGGAAGCAGGGCGATGACGTCATCATCGTCCCCTCCGTCTCCGACGAGGCGGCCAAGGCCAAGTTCCCCGGGGGCTGGAAGACGGTGAAGCCCTATCTGCGCGTGGTGGCCCAGCCCGGCAAGTGAGGCCCGTTTCCTCAAGGCCTTTCGCCCGTGCGCGTGGCGTTCATGCGCCACGCGCATCAATGCGCAGAAAACACGCATTGGACTTTGGTCTAAGCTCAGCTGAAATCCCCGGTGAATGCCCCAGCTGAAGGGTCTGGGGCATTCCCACAATCGCCTGGACTCCGGCCGAAGCGCCGGGGCGGACCGGGTTCATGGAGATGCCACCGGCATCCGGGGAGGCCTGAATGAAGTCCACGCTTGCAGCCGCCGTCACGTCAACGCTTGTGGCCTGCGCCGCCGCAATCGGCCCTGCCCCTGCTCTGGCACAGCAGCCGCCCATCAGCCTGAAGGCCATGGGCTCCTTCCACATCGGCGGCAAGACGTTCGAGATCTCGGGCAAGCCGGTGAAGGAGGTCCTGTTCTCGCCCGGCGGCGTGCCGGCCAAGATCGACCCCAACGGCACCTACATCGCCGGTCAGATGTATGTGCAGTATTTCATTCCCCAGGAGGAGCGCGGCGCCTATCCCCTGCTCATGTGGCACGGCGGCGGGCTCACGGGCGTGACCTATGAGACCACGCCCGATGGCCGCGAGGGCTGGCTCAACTATTTCCTGCGCAAGGGCTGGGCGGTCTATAATTCCGACGCCGTGGAGCGCGGGCGCTCCGGTTGGGCACAATATCCGGACATCTTCCAGGGCGAGCCGGTCTTCCTGACCGTCTCCGGCCCCTTCGACCGCTTCCGCATCGGCGATGGCGCGGGATCCTGGTCGGACGATCCGGCCAAGCGCAAAGTGCTGCCGGGCAACCAGTTCCCGGTGGATGCCTACACCCAGTTCATAAAGCAGAACGTGCCGCGCTGGACCACGACGGACAGCCTGATCCTTGACGCCTACAGCCAGGAGATCGAAAAGGTCTGCCCTTGCGTCATCCTCGTGCACAGCCAGGCCGGCAAGTTCGGCTTCGACATGGCCCAGAAGCACCCGGACAAGGTGAAGGCCCTCATCGCCGTGGAGCCCGCCGCCGTGGGAGATCCGAAGCTGGCGGCCAAGCTGGCCGGCGTGCCGGTCCTCATGCTCTACGGCGACTATATCGAGAGTGACAGCCGCTGGCCCACCATCCGCCAGCGCGGCATGGACTTCGCCAAGCTGATCCGCGATGCCGGCGGCACGGTGGACGTGGTGAACCTCCCCGAGAAGGGCATCAAGGGGAACAGCCACATGATCATGATGGATCGCAACAGCGACGAGGTGGCCGGCCTCATCCAGAACTGGCTGGCCGAGAAGAAGCTGTATCGCTGAGCCGACCGCCTCCCGTCCGGCGCGGCCCCGTGCTAGATCGAGCCGCACCGGACGGAGGATGCCATGGCAAACGACCAGCTCACGCGTTTTTTCGGCGGCTCGCCGACCATGGTCCTGGTGCGGCTGGTGATTTTGTGCGTGGTGGTGGGCGTCATCCTCGCCGCCATCGGCCTTGATCCACGCAACATCCTCGACAGCCTGATCGGCTTTGCCGAGAGTCTTTACGACCTCGGCTTCGGCGCGGTGGAGCGGGTCTGGCGTTATTTCCTGCTGGGCGCGGTGGTGGTGATCCCCCTCTGGCTGCTCCTGCGCCTCCTCAACGGCTTCAAGAGGTGAGCACCGCCCTGGCGGCCGATGGGCCGCAGGCGGTCACGCACCGCCGGGTGCTCGCCATCGCGCTGCCCATGACGGTGGCGCACCTGACGACGCCGCTCCTGGGCATCATCGACACCGCCGTGGTGGGGCGCCTGGGCGATGCCGCGCTCATTGGCGGCGTGGCGCTGGGCGCGGTCGTGTTCGATTTCCTGTTCTGGGGCTTCGGCTTCCTGCGCATGGGCACGGTGGGCCTTGCCGCCCAGGCGCTGGGGCGCCGGGACAAGCTGGAGGAGCGGGCGGTCCTCGCCCGTGCGCTGATGCTGGCCCTTGTGTGCGGCCTGGCCCTCATCCTTTTGCGCACGCCCATAGAGGCGGCGGCGCTCGCCCTTGGCGGGGCATCGGCCGAGGTGAACAGCGCGGTGGCGGCCTATTTCCAGGTGCGCATCTTCGCCGCTCCCTTCAGCCTTGCCAATTATGCCCTGCTGGGCTGGCTCACCGGGCTCGGCCGCACAGGGCACGCGCTGGCGCTGCAGGTGGGCATCGGCCTCCTCAACACGGCCCTGACCATTTGGCTGGTGCTCGGCCTGGGCTGGGGCGTGGCGGGGTCCGCCGCGGGCACGCTGGCGGCCGAGATGGCCGGCGCGCTGGTGGGGCTTGTCCTGTGCGCCCGTCTGCTGGGGTTCCGCCTCGCGGTCCCCCGCGCCGTGCTGCTGGACCGGCGGGAGTTGCTGGCGACGCTCGCGCTGAACCGCGACATCATGATCCGCACCGCCGCCCTCATGTTCGCCTTCGGTTTTTTCGCCGCCCAGGGGGCGCGATCGGGCGACGTGACCCTGGCGGCCAATGCCCTCTTGAACAACATGGTGCTGCTGGCCGCCTATTTCCTCGACGGCTTCGCCACCGCCGCCGAGCAGATCTGCGGCCAGGCGGTGGGCGCGCGGGACCGCGCCTCCTTCATGAAGGGCATGCGGCTGGTGCTCATCTGGGGCTTCGGCGTCGCCGTGTCCGCCTGTCTCGCCTATCTGGCCATCGGACCGATGGTCATTGACCTCATGACCACCAATGGTGAGGTGCGCGCCGCCGCTCGCACCTTCCTCATCTTCGCGGCCATCCTGCCGGTCGTGGGCGTCTTCGCCTATGCCTTTGACGGCATCTATATCGGCGCCCTGTGGTCGCGCGACATGCGCAACCTCATGGTGGCCGCGCTGGCCGCCTATCTCCTGGCCTTCTTCGGCCTGTCGTTCCTGGGCAATGCCGGGCTTTGGCTGTCGCTGCTGGTATTCCTGGCGGCGCGCGGCAGCTTCCAGGCGCTGCGCCTGCCCGCTCTGGTGCGGGGAACATTCTCGGCTTGACCCTTGCGCGCATCAGGCGTTCCCTGAAGGGCGGTGGGACAAGCAGGGAAGAACAAACATGGCGCCCCCCTCCCCCGTTCTTATCGTCGGCGCAGGCCCGACCGGCCTGACATTGGCCAATGCCTTGCTGACGCTCGGCATTCCCTTTCGCATCGTCGACAAGCTCGCCGCTCCCGCCACCGTCTCCAAGGCGCTGGCGGTGTGGAGCGGGAGCCTGGAGGCGTTCGGAGCGCTGGGCCTTGCCGAACGCTTTATCGCCGACGGCATGCGCATGGAAACGCTCCGAATTGGTGACAATTCCCACCCGCTCGCGGCCATGCCCATCGCCGAGGGCGTGGACAGCCCCTATCCCTTCACGCTCATCCTGCCCCAGTCGCGCACCGAGGCGATCCTGACTGAACGCCTCGCGGAAAGCGGCATCGCGGTGGAGCGAGGCGTAGAACTCCTCGGCTTCACGGAAGCCGGGCGCGTGGTGGAAGCCCGCCTCCGGCATCCGGACGGGGAGGAGGAAGAAGCGGCCTGCAGCTTCCTGGTGGGCTCCGATGGCGCCCGCAGCGCGGTGCGGCGCGGCCTCGACATTCCCTTCGAGGGCTTCACCGAGCCCCAGACCTTCATTCTCTCCGACACCCAGATGGATGGCCCGCTGGACCCGTCTTCCATCTATATCTGGTGGAGCGCGGCCGGCTCAGTCGCCCTCTTCCCGGTGACCCCGGGCGTGTGGCGCACCTTCGCCATGCGGGAGGACCCAGCGTCGGACGAGCCGCCGACGCTGGAGGAAATCCAGCGCCACCTCACCGCCTCCGGCCTTGGGGTGGTGGCGCATGATCCCACCTGGCTGTCGGCCTTTCGCGTCAATGAGCGTCTCGTCGCCAGCTATGGCCGGGGACGGGTGTTCCTGGCGGGAGATGCCGCCCATATCCACAGCCCCGCCGGCGGACAGGGGATGAATACCGGCATCCAGGACGCCATGAATCTGGGCTGGAAACTCGCCGCCGTCCTGTCCGGGCGGGGCGTCGCGGACGCGCTCCTGGGCAGCTACGAGGCGGAGCGACGCCCGGTTGCACGCGCGGTCGTGGCGGGCGCGGCCCAGAAGCTGCGGTTCGGCATGGTCTCCACCAGCACGGCCACGCGGGTGGTGCGCGATGCCCTGGTCTCGGTGGCCTCCCGCCTGCCGGTGGTGCGCCGCAAGCTCCAGGCCGAATTGTCGGAGACCGACATCGTCTATGACAGCGGTCCGCTGCTGGAAGCGGTGGAGCGCCTCTCCACCAGCGGCGCGCCGGCGTCCGGGCACCGGGCACGGGATGCGGCGCTCGGTGACGCCCGGCTCTGGAGCCGCTTTTCCGGTGCCAGGCACACCTTGCTTCTGCTGGGGCCACCCGGCGCTCACGGCGCCTTGCGCGCCCATGCGGCACGCATCGGTTCGGCGCTCGGGATCGAGGAGAGCGAGGCGCCCGAGCTGCTCCAGCGCTATGGCTTTTCGGAACCCGGCTGGGTGCTGGTGCGGCCGGACCAGTTCATCGCCGCCCGCGGTCCGGCGCGCGATGACCGGGCCTTCCTGGCCTATGCCCGTCTCGCTCTGGAGCCGGCGGCCGAATAACATCGTCCGCCGGGGGCACCCGGCGGCTCCGTCCGTCTGGCGGGATGGTTGCGTCCGGCGCGGCCGCCTTATTGGCGGGGGCCAATCACCGTATATTCGCCGGCTCGGATGCGCGCGGAGAGGCTCTCCACATAATCGGCGCAGGCCTCCTCGCCATAGGTGGAGACCAGCCGGCGCAAGGCGGTGAAGAGCGCCGCATGCACCATGCAATCCTCGTCGAGGCCATCCCGCATGGCTTCCACCCAGGCATCGTCCAGATAGGACAAGGCCGCGTGGCGCTCGTCGGAAGCGGCCTCGGCGATCTCCTTGGTGGGACGGTATGAACTGATGCTGGACAAGGGGGCCTCCGGCGCGCCGTCACCCGGGCGCGCTCCTTCCCTACCACAGCGCGACGCTGCGTCGTGGAAGTTCTAAACGAAAGGTTAACGGGCTCTGAACCCTCCCCGCACATTCACGTGGGGAGAAGCCGCGCGGGTCGCGCCGGTCAGTTTCCGCCGTAGCGCACCACGATTTCGTGGGAGAGGCGGGCGCCCTCGTCCAGCTGGCGCTGCACCGCCACGGCTGCGGCCGGCGTGCAGGTGCGATAGACCTGGGCGTAGCTGTTATAACCCTGGTTGAAGGCCGCCACGAGCCGGGCCCTGCGGCTGTCGGAGGGCTGCTCGGTGTCGATCAGCCCCTGCATTTCGCCGCGCCAGCTCTGCGCCTCCGCGCTCATCCCGCACAGGGGCCGCAAATAATGCAGGCCCCCCAGGATCTCGGCGAGGCGCATGAGATCGGTCTCATAAGGCGGCGTCGAGCCTTCCGCCGCGCGTGCGCCGGACACCCCGCATGCGGCGAGGAGGAAAGCGAGGAGCAAGGCGGTCAGGCGCATCAGCGTGTCGTCGCGCGTTCCGGACGCCGGGTCAAGACACGTCGGTCGCGGCGGAGGTGGGCAGCAGGGTCGCCGCCTTGAACACCACGTCGGAGAGGCCGCGCGTGGTGGCCAGACCTGCCACCTCCTCCGGCAGGAACCAGCCGATCTCGGTTGCCTCCTCCCCCACCTGCGGCTCGCCCCTCTGCCAGAGGGCAGCATGGGCGATGACCACAAAATGGCTCCTGAGCAGCCCCGCATCGTCCATCGTAATGAAGTCCAGCACCGCGGCGACGCCGAGCACCCGCGCCGTCACCTGGACCTCTTCCATCACCTCCCGCGCCGCCGCCTGCGCCACCGTCTCGCCCGGCTCCACCCGCCCGCCGGGCAAGCTCCACAGGCCAAGGCCCGGATGGAAGCCGCGCCGCGCCAGCAGCACGCGCCCGTCGCGGAACACGGCGGCGCTGGCAGCGAGGGTGGGACGGACCGGCTCTGTCATGTTCGGGCCTTGCTCCTTGGAACCTCATCCTTATACCCGAGCAAGAGCGGCGGCGAAGGCGCGTCGGACCAGGATTGAAAAGCGCCCCCATCGGGCGGATTTTTCAGGACGAGAAGGAAGGCGGATCGAGTTCCAGATGGTTGAGACGCCCGACCCCCCATCCCCCGCCCACGCGCCCGCTTCCCGCAAGGCCGCGCGACCGGCCCCGCGCGCCTGGCAGCGCATGCTGTCCGGCCGGCGGCTCGACCTCCTGGACCCCACCCCGCTCGATGTGGAAATCGAGGACATCGCACATGGCCTCGCCCGCGTCGCCCGATGGAACGGCCAGACGCGGGGCGACAACATCTTCTCGGTGGCCCAGCACTCGCTCCTGGTGGAGCGCCTCGCCCGCCGCACCTCGCCCAATATCGACCCGCGCTGGCGCCTCGCCGTCCTGCTGCATGATGCGCCCGAATATGTGATCGGCGACATGATCTCGCCCTTCAAGGCCGTGCTGGGAGGCGACTACAAGGCGGTGGAGGCACGGCTTCTCGGCGCCATTTCCCTGCGCTTCGGCCTGCCGCCGGTGTGGCCGGACGCCCTCGTCAAGGTGGCCAAGGTGGCCGACAGGGCCGCCGCCTATCTGGAGGCGACCCACCTCGCCGGCTTCGAGGCCCAGGAGGCGCTGGCCTTCTTCGGCCGCCCGGTGCGCCTCGACGACGCGGTGGAGAAGGACTATCTCACACCCTGGACGGCGGATGAGGCGAAAGCCCGCTTCATCGCCCGTTTCGAGGAGCTCGTGTCATGATCCATGTCTGCTCCCTCGCCCGTCTCCATGCGACGGTGGAGGCCACTGGCGCGCGCCACGTCATCAGCCTCATCAATGGCGGGACGGTCTTTACCCGGCCGTCCAATGTGGACCCCACCAACCATCTCTTCCTCGGCATCAACGACATCGTGATGGAGATGGAAGGACTGGTGGCGCCCGGCGAGGCGCACATGAACGAGTTGCTGGAATTTGTGCGAGCCTGGCCGCGCGAGGCGCCGCTGGTAATCCATTGCTATGCGGGCATTTCCCGCTCCACCGCCGCCGCCTATGCCACCGTGTGCGCCCTGCTCCCCGAGCGGGACGAGGCGGAGATCGCCACCGCCCTGAGAGCGGCGTCGCCGACCGCGACCCCCAATGCGCGCCTGGTGGCCTTGGCCGATCGGGCCCTGCGACGCGACGGGCGCATGGTGCGCGCTATTGAGGCCATCGGTCGCGGCCGCGACGCCTATGAGGGCGAGCCGTTCTCGCTGGCCTTGATCTGAGGCTCAGGCGGACACATCGGGAAAGGCGTGCGCGCCGTCCGCGCCGAGCGGCAGCGGCTTCACCCAGCGCACGGCGGTAAGGGGAAGAGGCCCGTAGAGGTGCGGAAACAGCGCGCCCCCGCGGGAGGGCTCCCAGCGCAGCCCCTCCCCCAGAAGAGTTGCATCCACCGCCACAAGGAGAAGATCGGCCTGCCCGGCAAAGTGCTTTGCGGCAGTCTCGACCACTTGGTCTGCGGTGGAAAAATGAATGTAGCCATCGGCCAGGTCCACCGGCGCACCCTCGAACCGGCCGGCCGCCTCCGCCAGCGCCCAGGGGGCGGCAGGGGTGATCTTGAACACAACGGAATCGGTTGCGGCCATCGGTCCTTCCTCACTCTACGACCCGCTCTACAGCATGTCAGCGTCCAGATGGAAAGATGGCGCTTCTTGCGGACAGTATTGCCGTCGCGCGCGGCGCGGGTTTCCTCTTCTTGCCGCAACTGGACCGGGAGTGGAGAGCGCTTTGCTGCAAGCTGCGGCGGCGCGGTAAAGTGTTGAGCGCGCTTGGCAATTCAAGTTCCGGCCGCAGCGGGAGAAAAAGCCGCGTCATTAAAGACAAAATTCCTTTACACATCAGCGATAAAACCATATTTTCCTAGACATCAGGATGCCTGCCGGAATGGAACACGGCAGCCGTCCTTCCGGCGTGACGGAGGCGGATGGGGTGAGCAGGGCGCTCCCTCCAGCCTTCTGCCTGCGCATGGGGCGTGGGCGACGCTTTCAACGGCTCGGCTTGACGGATCGCCTCATGCAGATGCTCACCCACGGTCAGGTCTGGACCGCCCTGGATCGCCTCGCCGCCTTGCACGGCCTCTCGGCCTCAGGCCTTGCCAAGAAGGCGGGCCTGGACGCCACCGCCTTCAACCGCTCCAAGCGCATCACAGCCGACGGGCGTCCCCGCTGGCCCTCCACCGAGAGCATCGCCAAGGTGCTGGATGCCACCGGCGCCAGCATCGAGGACTTCACCGCCCTGCTGGAGGGACGGCAGGCCACGCCTCCGGCCCAGCGCCCGGCCCAGCCCGGCTTCGCCGAGGAAGCCCCCGCGCCCGCCCGCTTGCGCACCATTCCCCATCTGGGCCTCGCCCAGGCGGGCAAGGGCGGCTATTTCGACGATGCCGGCTTTCCGGTGGGCGCGGGCTGGGACGAGATCGTCTTTCCCGGCGTCGAGGACGAGCATGCCTATGCGCTGGAAATTGCCGGCGATTCCATGTTGCCGGTCTATCGGGAGGGCGACATCGTCATCGTCTCGCCCACCGCCTCCGTGCGGCGGGGCGACCGGGTGATCGTCAAGACCCGCGAGGGCGAGGTGCTGGCCAAGGAACTGGTCCGCCGCACCGCCCGCACGGTGGAGTTGCGCTCACTCAATCCTGACCATGAGGACCGCCAGTTCGCCACCACCGATTTGTTGTGGATCGCGCGGGTGATCTGGGTCACGCAGTAAAGCCGAGGGCGCGGGGCGTTCAGGCGCGGGGCGGTTTCAGTCCTGCGCCACGCCCGGTTCCGTGCGCAGCAAGGCTTCCAGCGACTCAAGCCGGTCTGCCTCGCGGGGCGGCTTGTCCCAGCGCAGGCGCGCAATGCGGGGAAAGCGCATGGCCACCCCCGAGCGATGGCGGGCCGAGCGGGCGAGCCCCTCGAATGCCACCTCCAGCACCAGCCCCTCGTCCGCCGTGTGCACCACCTCCCGCACCGGACCGAACTTGTTGACCGTGTGGCCCCGCACGAAGCGGTCGATCTGCAGCAACTCTGCGTCGGTGAAGCCGAAATAGGCCTTGCCCACGGGCACCAGCACCTCCTGCCCCTCGGCCACCGTCCAGACCCCGAAAGTGTAGTCGGAATAATAGGACGAGCGCTTGCCGTGGCCGCGCTGGGCGTACATGAGCACGGCGTCCACGGAGTGCGGATCGCGCTTCCATTTCCACCAGGGTCCCTTGGGACGGCCGGGCAGATAGAGGCTGTCCGCCCGCTTCAGCATCACCCCTTCCACCGCCTCGGCATCGTCCCCTGCCCCCGCGGAGGCGGGCTCGGCGCGGGCGCCGACCAGTTCCTCCCAGGTGCCAAAGGGCACGAGGGGCGACAGATCCAGCCGGGGCGAGGCGGCGCGCGCGACCAAAGCCTCCAGGCGCGCGCGCCGCTCCAGGAAAGGCAGGTCGCGCAGGTCCTGCGTGCCATCCACCAGCAGGTCATAGGCCCGCACATGAGCGGGGAAGTCCCGCAGCATCTTGGGCGTCACGGCCTTTCGATTGAGCCGCTGCTGCAGGACGTTGAAGGATTGGACGCGCCCCTCCTTCAGGATCAGCAATTCCCCGTCTATGGCGCCCTCGAAGTCCAGCGCCTCCATGAGGTCGGGAAAGGCGGGGGAAATGTCCTCCCCGGTGCGGCTATAGAGCCGCGCCATGCGGCTGCCATCCGCCATGCGCCCCGCCACCGCCTGGACACGGATGCCGTCCCATTTCCATTCCGCCCGGAAGTCGGAGGGGGCGAGGGTGTCGAGGTCGGCCACCTCCAGGGGATGGGAGAGCATGACCGGCCGGAACGGCGCGGGATTGTCGCTGCGGGGCGCGGGACCGCGCCCTTCCACCCAGGCGAAGAGATCCAGATAAGGCGGCGTGAGGCCGGGCCAGACCAGCTCCACCGCGTCCGGCTCCAGGTCGCCGAGGCTCGCCACGGCCGTCTTGGCCAAGCGGGCGGAGGCGCCCACCCGCAAGGCGCCGGTGATGAGCTTCAGGAGGGCCCAGCGGCCGGTCTCGTCCAGGCCATCCAGCCAATGAGCGAGGCGAACCGGCAGGTCGCGCTTCGGAGTGGTGTGGAGCGCCTCGATGATTTCGGACAGTTCCGGCGACCGGTTCGGCCGCGCCTCCGGCGCCACCGGCCACATGAGGGCCACCGTCTCCGACAGGTCGCCCACATAATCGTAGGACATGGCGAAGAGGACCGGATCGGTGCGCTCGGCGATGAGCGCGCGGATGAGACCCGGCTTGGCATTGGCAAAGGAAAGCGCACCGGTCAGCGCCGCCAGCGCATAGCCGCGCTCGGGATCAGGCGTCGTGTGGAAATAATCCGCCATCAGGCGGATCTTGGCATTGCGGCCGGCCTCATAGCCCATGCGGTCCAAAAGAGCGGCGAAGCGGTTCATGGTGCCGCCTCCTTGGCCTCGGTCGTGGGAGCAGGAGCCGCCTCCTCTTCCTCCTCGCCATAGCCGACCATGTGGAGCGGGCGGGCCCGAAGGCCCTTCGTGCCCGCCCAATGCACCAAGGCGTCCTCCGCGCCATGGGTGACCCACAGCTCCTCGCAGCCGGTGGCGAGCGTGGAGGCGATGAGCCCGTCCCAGTCCGCATGATCGGACACCACCAGCGGCAGGTCGACGCCCCGCTGCCGCGCCCGCGCGCGCACCCGCATCCAGCCGGAGGCAAAGGCGCTGACGGGTTCGGGAAAGCCGCGCAGGAACAGGTCCGAGAGGGCCATTGGCGGAGCGATGACTACCGCGCCCGCCAGATCCGCCTTCTTCAGGCCGCGCACCGGGCGCAACTCGCCGAGCACAATGCCCTGACTGACATAATAGGCGCTGATGGCCTCCAGCGCCCCATGGATGAGGATGGGCGCGCTAAAGCCGGCCTCCCGCATCAGGGCCATCATGCGCTGCGCCTTGCCCAGCGAATAGGCGCCGACCACATGGGTGCGCTCGGGGAACAGCCGGACCGAGGCAAGGAGCTTGGCCGTCTCCGATGCCGCGTCGGGATGACGGAAGACCGGCAGGCCGAAGGTCGCCTCGGAAATGAAGACGTGGCAGCGCACCGGCTCGAAGGGCGCGCAGGTGGGATCGAAGGCATCCTTATAGTCGCCGGAGGCCACGATGGTCAGGCCGCGCCAGGACAATTCCCATTGCGCCGAGCCCAGCACATGGCCCGCCGGATGGGGCGTGAGACGCACGCCAGAGATCTCCACGCTCTCCCCATAGGCCACCGGCTGGCTGGCGCCGGCAAAGCCTTCCCCATAGCGAATGGCCATGAGGCGCAAGGTTTGCTCGGTCGCGAGCACATAGCCATGGCCCGCGCGGGCATGGTCGGAATGGCCGTGCGTGATCACCGCGCGGTCCACCGCGCGGGTCGGATCGATGTAGAAGTCGCCGACGGGGCAATAAAGGCCGCGGGGCGAGGGACGCAGCAGGTCTTCCGGGCGCATGGTTCTCCGTTATATGGGGGCGCGATCCACAAGGGCGAGACCAGGTAGCGCGCCATGTTGCATTCTTCGGGACATCCCGCCCTCGACCGGCGCCTCGACTGGGCACGCTCTTATGCGGAGGGCGGGGACCGCGAAGCCGCCGAGGGCATGCTGGCGGACCTGGTGGAAGAGGCGCCGGATTTTCTCGCGGCGTGGTTCCTCTTGGGCGAGGTGCGCGAGGGGCTGGGCCAGACCGCGCCCGCCGTCGCCGCCTATGAGGCGGCCCTTGCCCGCGATGCCGCCGACCCGCTGGGCGCGGGCCTGCGCCTCGCCCGCCTCGGCGCCCGGCCGGCGGAGGGCGCCATGTCGGCGGATTTCGTGCGCACCTTGTTCGACCAATATGCCGGCCGGTTCGACACCGCCTTGCGGGAGAAACTCTCCTATCGCGGGCCGGAAGTGCTGGCGGCGGCGGTAGAGGCCGCGTGCCGGCGCCTCGGCCGCGCCCCCGCCTTTGCCCGCGCGCTGGATCTGGGCTGCGGCACCGGCCTCGCCGCGCCGCTATTTGCTCCCTGGTGCGCGGTGCTGGAGGGCGTGGACCTCGCCCCCGCCATGGTGGAACGCGCGGAGCGGCTCGGCCTTTATGCCGCGCTCCATGTGGGGGAGATGGTGGCCTTCCTGCGCGACCAGCCCCCGCAAGGCGCTGATCTGGTGCTGGCGGCGGACGCCTTCTGCTATCTGGGAGACCTCGCCGACAACCTCGCCGCCGCGCGGGCAGCACTGGGAGGAGAAGGTCTGCTCGCCTTCACGGTGGAGACCCATGAGGGGGACGGCGTGATCCTGCGCGATACCCTGCGCTATGCCCATGGCCGCGCCTATGTGGAGCGCGTGCTGGACGATGCCGGCTTCACGGCCCTGGAACTTGCTGCCGTCTCCACCCGCACCGAGAAAGGCCTGCCGGTGCCGGGACTGGTGGTGGTGGCGCGGGCGGCCTGAGCCGCCCGCACCCATCCCTTAAGACCGAGATCACGCACGCAGCGTGGCGCCGGTCTTCTTGCTCACTTCGGCGACGATCTTGCCCGCCACCGTCTCGATTTCCGCATCGGTGAGCGTGCGTTCGCGGGGCTGGAGGGTGACCTCGATGGCCACCGACTTCTTGGCCGCGTCGATGCCGGCGCCCTCATAGACGTCGAACACGCTCGCCCCGGTGATGAGCTTCTTGTCGACGCCCTGGGCCGCCTTGAGGATATCGGCCGCACCCACCGTCCGGTCGACGATGAAGGCGAAGTCGCGCCGCACTGGCTGGAAGGCGGAGAGGTCGATGAGCGGCTTCACCTTGGTGGCCTTGGCCTTGGGCTCGGGCAACGGATCCAAGATCAATTCAAATGCCACTAGCGGCCCACCCGCATCCAACGCTTCCAGCACGGTGGGATGAAGCTCACCGAAATAGCCGATCGCGTTACGTCCAAGACGCAGAATGCCCGAGCGGCCGGGATGATACCAGCCGGGCGCATCCGCCGTGACCTGGAGATTGGCCACCGGCGCGCCGCAGGCGGCAAGCGCTGCCAGCGCATCCGCCTTGGCGTCGAACACATCCACCGCCTTGGCGGCGCCCGACCAGTGGCGGCCGGCCCCTAAGGGCTTGGCGGTCGCGCGGCGCAGGCCGGCGGCGGACATGGTCTGGTCCTTGGGCTGGTCGCCGGCGAACACCTGGCCCACCTCGAACAGAGCCACATCGCCATAGCCCCGGTCCGCATTGGCCTGGGCCGCGCGGATAAGGCCGGGCAGCAGGCTCGGGCGCATATCGGACAGGTCAGAGGCGATGGGATTGGACAAAGCCAGTTCCGGCTTGCCGCCGCCAAACAGCTCCGCCTGCGCCTTGGAAACGAAGGACCATGTCACCGCTTCCACCAGCCCACGGGCGGCCAGCGCCCGGCGGGCCTTGCGGGTGCGCAGCTGAAGGGCGGTGAGCACCGGCCGGCGGCCGCCGCCATCGCGCGGCAGCTCGGTGGAGGGCACGCGGGCAAGGCCCAGGATGCGCACCACCTCTTCCACCAGATCCGCCTTGCCCTCCACATCGGCCCGCCAGGAGGGCGGAACCACCTGCACCACGGGCGCGGATCCGCTAACCGTGAAGCCGAGCCGCTCCAGCACGCCGATCATCTCCGCCTCGGAGGCTTCGAGGCCAGACAGGCGCTTCACCTCGGAGAGGGGGAAATGGATGGTGCGGCGGGTGTCGGGCTCGGCGCCCGCCAACACCACCTGCGAGGGCTCGCCGCCGCACAGGTCCATGACGAGGCGGGTCGCCAGTTCGAGGCCCGGCAGCGCGAAGGCCGGGTCGATGCCGCGCTCGAACCGGAAGCGGGCGTCGGAATTGATGCCGAGCTTGCGGCCGGTCTGGGCGATGTTGATGGGCTCCCAGAGCGCGGATTCGATCACCACGTCGGTGGTGCCCTCGTCGCAGCCCGATTCCTCGCCGCCCATGATGCCGGCAAGGCTTTCGACGCCCTTGTCGTCGGCGATCACGCACATGGTGTCATCGAGCGCATAAGTGCGCCCGTCGAGCGCCAAGAGGCTCTCGCCCGCCCGGCCCCGCCGCACCACCAGATCGCCATGGACCTTCTTCAGGTCGAAGACGTGGAGCGGCCGGTCACGATCCACGGTGAGCAGGTTGGTGATATCCACCAGCGCATTGATGGGCCGCAGCCCGATGGCGCGCAGCTTGGCCTGGAGCCAATCCGGCGAGGGGCCGTTCTTCACGCCCCGCACCACCCGCAGCGCGAAGAGCGGGCAGAGGGAGGGCGTGTCGCCGAAGTCGAGCCGCACCTGGACCGGCGAGGGGAAGGTGCCGTCCACCGGCTTCACGTCGCGGGTCTTCAGCGTGCCGAGACCGGCGGCGGCCAGATCGCGCGCCACGCCCCAGATGCCCAGGCAATCGGCCCGGTTGGGGGTGACGGCGATCTCGATGACGGGATCGCCCAAGCCGAGAACGTCGGCAAAAGGCGCGCCCACGGGGGCATCCGCCGGCAGTTCCAGGATGCCGTCATGCTCTTCGGAAAGACCCATCTCGCGGGCCGAGCACAGCATGCCGCGGCTTTCCACGTCGCGGATCTTGCCGATCTTCAGTTCCGTGCCGGTGGCGGGGATGACCGTGCCGGGGGCGGCGAAGACGGTCTTCAGGCCCGCCCGCGCATTGGGCGCGCCGCACACCACCTGGATGGGCGCGCCGCCGGTGGACACCGTGCAGACCCGGAGCTTGTCGGCATTGGGGTGCTTCTCGGCGGTGAGCACCTCGCCCACCACGAAGGGGGCAAGCGCCTTGGCCTTGTCCTCCACCCCTTCCACCTCGAGCCCGACGAGGGTGAGGCGCTCGACGATCTCGTCGAGGGAAGCGGTGGTGTCCAGATGCTCCTTGAGCCAGGAGAGGGTGAATTTCATGGTTCGCGATCCGTCACATCGTCAGGAGAGCCGGCACGGCCCGTGCCGTCCCCCTCCCCGCCCTCACCCGCGCCGGGGATCAGGCCAGTTGCGTTGCAATGATCCCTGGCAACCGCCTCAAGGATCGTCTCAAGGACGCCCTGAAGGTTGCCAAGGACATCAAGATTGGAAAAGCGCAGCACCCGAAAGCCCTGAGACCGCAGATAGGCATCCCGGCGGCCATCACGGGCCATGCCGGCGGGCGCGTAATGTTGGCCACCATCCACCTCCACGACCAGCCGCCCGGACAGGCAGACGAAATCGAGGATGTAGGGGCCGACCGGATGTTGTCGGCGAAATCCGAGGCCAGCGAGCCGATGGGCACGGATCTCCCGCCACAGATGTTTCTCGGCATCTGTCATGGCCGTTCGCAGGCGACGTGCATTGGCGCGCGCCTTATCTCCTGGACCGGTCGTCATCATGCCCGCCCCATGGTGGAGCGGCTCACAACCGCAGCGCGCCCCCTCGGACACATTCCCCCTCCCAACCCTCCCCCGCAAGCGGGAGAGGGCTTTTTCCGTCCCGCGCACCCGAACTCCCTCTCCCGCTTGCGGGGGAGGGTTGGGGAGGGGGCTCGAGGGGCGAGAGCTCACGCGCTCAGCCCGCCCGCCAGGGTCGGGAAGTCCAGGGGCCGGAAGCCGTAATGGGAGAGCCAGCGCACATCGGCCTCGAAGAAGGCGCGCAGGTCGTTCATGCCGTATTTCAGCATGGCGATGCGGTCGATCCCCATGCCCCAGGCAAAGCCCTGGTACTCGTCCGGGTCGATGCCGCAATTGCGCAGCACGTTGGGATGCACCATCCCGCAGCCCAGGATTTCCAGCCAGTCATTGCCCTCGCCGAACCGGATCTCGCCGGGGCGGGAGCGGTCGCACTGGATGTCCACCTCCATGGAGGGTTCCGTGAAGGGGAAGAAGGAGGGGCGGAAGCGCATGGTCACGCGGTCCACCTCGAAGAAGGCCTTGCAGAACTCCTCCAGGATCCACTTCAGGTGCCCAAGGTGCGAGCCCTTGTCGATGACGAGGCCCTCCACCTGGTGGAACATGGGGGTGTGGGTCTGGTCACTGTCGCAGCGATAGGTGCGGCCGGGGCAGATGACGCGGATGGGCGGCTTCTGGGACAGCATGGTGCGCACCTGCACCGGGGAAGTGTGGGTGCGCAGCACCTTGCGCTCGCCATTGGCGCCGGGCGGCAGGAAGAAGGTGTCGTGCATCTCCCGCGCCGGATGACCGGCCGGGAAGTTGAGCGCCGTGAAGTTATGGAAGTCGGTCTCGATGTCCGGCCCTTCCGCCACGGCAAAGCCCATGTCGGCGAAAATGGCGGTCAGTTCCTCGGTGACCTGGGCGATGGGGTGCACCCGGCCAATCTCGGCCGGTGCCTCGCGCACGGGCAGCGTCACATCCACGCGCTCGGTGGCGAGGCGCGCCTCCAGGGCGGCGGCCTTCAGCGTCTCGCGGCGCACGGCCATCAGGCCCTGGATGCGGTCGCGAAGGCCGTTGATGGCGGGGCCCATCATCTTGCGCTCGTCAGGGCTCATGGCGCCCAGCGACTTCAGGAGCTCGGAGACCGAGCCCTTCTTGCCGAGCGCGGCGATGCGCACCTGTTCGAGGGCCGCCTCGTCGCCGGCGGCCAGGATGCCGCTGGCAATCTCGCGCTCCAGCGCGTCGAGGCCGGGATGGTCGGTGAGAACGAGTTCGGACATTGACCTCAGTCCTTTAATGGCACGCGCGCAGTCGAAGCGATCGAGGCGCAGCCCCGGGGATGGCCGGACACATCCGGCGACGAGGACATCCAGGGGAAGGCGCGCTGCTTATAGCCAGCCCATCCCCAAGACGAAAAGCCCCGAACGGAATTCCGCCGGGGCTCATCGGGTCTCGGAAAGGGCGGGGGTGAAAGGTCAGGCCAGAGCGGCCTTGGCCTTCTCCACCAGGGCCTTGAACGCGTCGGGCTCGTGGATGGCGATATCCGAGAGCACCTTGCGGTCGACCTCGATCCCGGCCTTGCCGAGACCATCGATAAATCGAGAATAGGTCAGGTCGAGATCAAGGGCGCGCACGCCGGCATTGATGCGCTGGATCCACAAGGCGCGGAAGTTCCGCTTCTTCACCTTGCGATCGCGATACGCATACTGCATCGACCGTTCGACGGCCGACTTGGCAGCGCGGATGGTATTCTTGCGACGGCCGTAAAAGCCCTTGGCGGCTTTGAAGACCTTCTTGTGCTTGGCGTGGGACGTAACGCCACGTTTGACGCGGGCCATGGGAAATCTCCTTCAGATCGCGGTGGCGTCAGCCGTTCGGCAGGAACGACTTGCGGATGATCCGCGCATCGCTCTCACACAGGATGGTGGTGCCGCGCAGATTGCGGACCTGATTGTTGGTCCGCTTGATCATGCCGTGGCGCTTGCCGGCCTGGCCCGCAATCACTTTTCCCGAACCCGTCAGGCGGAAGCGCTTCTTCGCTCCCGACTTGGTCTTCATCTTGGGCATTTGGCTCTCCGTGGCCGAGACGCATCGCGCGCGGGGCGCAACCTCTCCAGCCGGTTGTTGCTGTGAGCATCATGAACCCGCGCGGCAGCCCTTTATCAGCCGGCCGGTCCGAAGGCCGCACTCGTTACAGGAGGCGCGGGGAAAAGGCAAGCCGCCTCACCGACGCCGCGAAGGTGCCCAAAGGCGCCCTTTTGGCGCCCTCATGCCGCCGCGTCACTTCTGTGAGATGGTGCCAATCAAGCGGATCAAAAGCTTGTCGCCGCACCTTTTAGCAGGTTGTCGGCAAGGAGACGTTCCATGCGCAGCACCCTGTATCTTTCATCCGCGCTCCTCACCGCCGCCCTGATGCTCCCCGCATCGGGCGCGCAGGCCCAGGCCCTGCGCCTTGGAGCGGCCCCGAATCTGAAAGCAGCCGCCCTCGCCTCGCCGCTCGCGGCCGAGCAGGTCCAGTATCGCGGCGGCCCCGGCTGGGGCGGGCGCACCGGTTGGGGTGGCCGGCCGGGCTGGGGCGGCGGCCCCCGCCCCGGATGGGGCCCAGGACCGCGTCCGGGATGGGGTGGTCCGGGATGGGGGCCGCGTCCAGGCTGGGGGCCAGGACCCAGGCCCGGCTGGGGGCCGGGATGGGGACCGCGCCCTGTCTGGAACGGCGGATGGGGCTATGCGCCAGGATGGGGGCCAGGATGGGGCTGGGGGCCGGGGTGGGGCTTTGGTCCCGGCCTTGCCACCGGCATCATCATCGGATCAGCCGCCGCCAGCGCCCCGCCACCGCCGGCCTACAACAATTGGGTGGCCTACTGCTCGGCACGCTTCAAGTCGTACAATCCGCGCACGGGCACATATCTGGGCTATGACGGCCGCCGGCATTCCTGCCCCTGAGGCTCCATGGTCCCGCCTCCTCCGCCGCCCGAGCCGGGCGGCGGTTCGGCACGACTACCGCGCTGACGGAGTGCGGCGCAGCGGGTGGCCGCACGGCCCCGCAACGGCCCGCCGCCGTGCCGAAAACGACCGATCTTACCTCCGCTTCTTTTCACAGATCCGCGAGCCTTGCGACCCGTCCGGCGTCTGCGGCGTTGTTTCCGCAAGGAGACATTGCCAATGAAACGCACTTCTCACAGCCTCAAGGGCCGCCTGCTCGCGGTTGCGGCGGCCGGAACCTTCTTCCTGTCGGGTGTTGCGGGAGCGGCTGCGGGCGCAGTCGGGCCGGTCGCCCCGCTGCAGGGCGCAGCCCTGAAGGGTCAGGGCGCCACCACCGAAGTCCAGTACCGGGGCGATCGCAATTGGCGCAGCGGCCCGGGATGGCGGGGCAAGCCCGGCTGGCGCGGGAATCCTGGTTGGCGCGGCCCCGGATATCGCGGCGGGCCCTATGTCTATGGACCGGGATACCGCAATTGCGGATGGGGCGGCTGCAACAATAACGGCGCGGCGGTCGCTGCAGGCGTGATCGGGGGTCTGGCACTTGGCGCCGCAGCAGCGGCAGCGGCGAATTCGTCGTCCGCGCCGGTTCGCTCCAGCAATGACTGGATTGCCTATTGCTCGTCCAAGTACCGCTCGTTCGACCCCTCGACGGGCACCTATCTGGGCTATGACGGCAAACGCCATCCGTGCAGCTAATCGGCTGAGCGGCAAAGCCCGAAAGCTGCCGTTCAAATGCAAAACGCCTCCGCGCTGCCGCGGAGGCGTTTTTACATGCACCCCTCGTCCGGTCAGCGCGGGGCGAGGATCATGATCATCTGGCGGCCTTCGAGCATGGGCTCGGCTTCCACCTTTGCGATGGTGGAGACGTCTTCCTTCAGCTTCTGAAGCAGCTTGAAGCCGATGTCCTGATGCGCCATTTCGCGACCGCGGAAGCGCAGGGTCACCTTGACCTTGTCGCCTTCCTCGAAGAAACGCTGCATGGCCTTCATCTTGACGTCGTAGTCATGGGTGTCGATGCCGGGCCGGAGCT